>JANQJJ010000286.1 GCA_028281725.1 Pirellulaceae bacterium
GGGCTATGATCGTCCGCAGGGTGATTCGACTGCCCAGCCTCCTCCAGAACACTTGGACTACGACATGTGGACGGGACCTGCTCCGCTCCTGGATTACATGAAGGCCAGGCATCATCGGTGGTGGCGCGGCCATCGCGCTTACGGTGGGGGCGTCTTGATGGACTGGATCGGTCATCACAATGACATCGCGCACTGGGCCTTGGGAGCGGACAGGCTCGGGCCGACTAGTGTCGAAGCCGTTAACTGGACTTTTCCTGATACGGACGTCTACAACACGCCTCACCACTACGAGATTCGGTGCCGGTATTCCGTCGGTCCCTATGCTGGAGACACGGAAAGTTCCCTATCCTCGCGTCATCGGACGGGTACCAAGTGGATTGGCGAAGAGGGCTGGATTTTCGTGACGCGTGGCAAACTGGAGGCATCGGATGCGCGTTGGACGCACGACGATTTTGATCCCGGGCCCGAGAAGCTCTACCAATCCGACGACCACGCCAGAAATTTTCTCGATTGTGTCAAATCGAGGCAGGAGTGCATTGCTCCGGCCGAGACGGCACACCGTTCGATCACGCCGGGGCATCTCGGCTATGTGTCTCAGGCTCTCCGGCGAAAACTGACCTGGGATGCAGCCACAGAATTGGTCGTAGGCGATGAGGAAGCCAATCAGTTACTGCAGCTGCATCAGTATCGAGATCCGTGGCAAGCTTGAGGCACTTTACCAGAATAGTTTTTCGTTGGAACCGTTTAGCGTGTTGAACGTGCAGGTACGCTCCGCTTTCGAAATCCCCTGAATTTCAGGGTCTGCGGCACGGAGGAGCACGCCTGCATTTTTGAAAGCTAAGCTTGAGGACTGATTGCTCTGCAAAGTGTTTCCCTTTTTCAGCCAAGCTACCCGAGCGCCGTTTATGCTTTTTTGCGTACGAAAACAGACAGCCCCAATCTCCTGTTTTGGAGCGTTGTGATGCCAATTCTTTCGAGGTTACCTGCGGTGTCGAATCGAGTCCGCCTGAATTCTATGCAGTCGTTTTTGGTCGGCTTTTTAGCGACTACTTGTCTGGTGAACGTGACTGCCGCCCAGGCGTTGAAGGTCGTTGAGACAGATGCCACGATCGTCGTCCGTCACGACGACCACATGGTACTCACTTACAACAAGGTATCGCCGCCGGCCCCAAGCGGAATGGACCCCGTTTACGAGCGCAGCGGCTGTTTACATCCGGTTGGCTCGCCGCAGGGATTGGTCGTTACCGAGATGTTTCCGGTGGATCATCCGCACCAGCACGGCATTTTTTCAGCTTGGGTCAAGACGACGTACGACGGCCAAGCTGTCGATTTTTGGAATCTGGCCGGAGGCACTGGGCGGGTGCTGCACGAGCGGGTCGTTTCCAAGTTCGGCGATCATGAGTCCGCCGGCTTTGAGGTCGATTTGATTCACCGTACGGAAACCAAGCCGCACGTGGATGTCCTGCGAGAGCGTTGGAAGATTACGGTTTACCCGACCGACGGAACCTATCATTGTTTCGATCTGCAAACGGTGCAAACCGCGATCACGCCCAAACCGCTGACGGTCAATAAGTACCACTACGGCGGCATCGCTCTGCGCGGACCAACCCAGTGGCTGACCGACCAAGACAGTGAAGCTCGCAAGCGGCCTAATCTGGTTCGACAGCCGAGCCATTTCCTGAACAGTCTTGGCTCGGACCGGATTGCCGGCAATCACCAACACGTCCAATGGGTAGCACTTTCAGGGAGTATTGCCGGCAAGCCGGTCAGCATCGCCGTCTTGTGCCATGCCGACAACTTCCGAGCGCCTCAGGCTGCCAGGCTGCATCCCACGAAGCCTTACTTTTGCTTCGCGCCGTGCGTAGACGGAGATTTCACGATTGATCGTGACCATCCTTTCCAGGGGCGATATCGTTATTTGATCAGCGATACCGAACCCCGCGGCGATTGGATCGATCAGCAATGGCACGCCTGGTGCGGCAAGTGAGGCCACGAAGGCTGGGGTCAATTCCTGTACGCGGTCTCGATTTCTACACGTAGTCTCAGCTTCTACCTCCAGTCTCGCTTGGGCCGTGGCGCGAAGCCGAAAGTTGAGAGCGGTTTTATCTTGGCGAAGCCTGATTCCGGTAGGGTGAGCATCGGAATATGCCTATTCCAATTAGATCGAAGGATCAACATGACCACCGGGCATGGTTCGATGGGATGTGTCCTGTCGCCGGCTCAACGCACACCAAGAGTAGCGTTGGAAATCAATCGGCCATGTCTTCGAGTTCATCGACGATTTCTTCGATACGGCGATACTGAGTCTCTTCGCGCTTCGCTGATGCTACCCGATACGCAAGACTTCTCTTCTTCCCGGCCGTCAAAGATTGCCAAACTTTCAGAGCGACCTCTCTCGACTCGATGGCGTGGAGAAGTTTCATTGGAACGTTCACTGACTCCTGATCCGCGACTTCGAACGTCACGTAAGCCAGATCACCAATTCTTAGCGAAGCTGCTTTCTGCAAACGCTTTGGCACCATCAAATACCACTTGCCTCGACATGGTTGTAAAGCGGCTTCAGTCAGAACTCCGCTAACTTCTGCAACAATACGAAGGCGTGGATATCTCTTGAGCGGCAGAGAATCAATCATGCGCTGTGGAAGGTAGACAACGGTGTAGTCATACCCTCCGACATCATGGGTAGTGACAACAGCTTCAAACTGGAAAGTACCGCTTGGCAATGGCTCATCGACGTTCATCAGCACTGGTTCGCTCTAGCTCACGCTCAGAATACGGTTTGAGGCCGGATAGATCCTTCCTTTGAGGTCCCGGAGCCAATCCAACATGCCGAAGGCTACTGCAGGCAATTGAAAGAGGCGGGCAAAGACATTCTCGAACTTCATCACATTTACGCTAGCCAGATACACGTGAATCCTCTGTCGTTCTTTCTGGAAAGGGGAAGCCTAATGTTGGCTCGACTGTCACGTATCTTGATCATCAAGACGATAGAGGTGGGGCAAGTCCTATTTTCCATCCGTGCTTTAGATTCCTGTGCGAAAGGATAGGACCATGGGCCGAACGAAAGGAAAGAAGTTGCTAGTTGAGCAGTTTGCCGGACTCCGATGATGCTCCAGTGCGTTCTCCTGATTGGGCGATCCAATACAAACACAACAGGTCAGCCGGAGCAGCAGTGCTCCCAAGCACAAACGCAATGTAGCTCGCGGCCCCGACAACTTGCTTTATCGCAGTTCCGGGCTTGCAACTTGAGTCGCGTTGCTCCGCTAGAGAAGCTTGCGTGTTGTCTATCTTGTCCTGCGCCTAGCAAACGATGCTATTGAAAACGCCACCAAGAGTAGAGTAGAACCTGGCTCCGGTACAGTGGTCACTGATATGGTTGCCGGGGTGCTAAAAATCTGCGAATCAAGGTCACTAGAACCGAGCGTGCCAAAGTCCTGAACAAGAGGAGCGGGGTTTGGGTCACTCAGAGTTATGTTGGTCGTGTTTCCCGCCACATTCCCGAGTATGGTGATTCTTGCGAGTTCAACGGCGGAGCCTGTAACGCCGGCGAAATTGTCTCCGAATAGCTGCAAGCTGCTCGCGCCAAGCGTGGAGATACCTGCGAGATCAATGAACGGCGAAGAGATTGAAAACCCGGTTGCTGTAGCGCTACCCGGCGTACTGGTTAGATCGACTTGAAAACCGAAGCCGAGTAGACCATCGGATGTGATATCGGGCGCAAACGGTCCTGCGCCCACCTGGCGCAGGAAAATTGGAACCTCTACCGTACCGCCAGGATTCACCGCAAAACTTGTAACCGATCCATCGGGCGAAAAGTCCAATATCAGGTCCGCATGCGCCGCACGGTCCATGCCCAACCCAACCACCAATGCGATTGCTACGAGTAGTTGTCCGATTTTCATGAGGGGATCTTTCTAACTTGATAGGTGCACCAGCCGCGACAAGTGGTCTGAACTCTAGTTGCTAGCGGCTTGGCGCAGTTCGTTCGTGCCAGGGAAAAAGTCAATTAGGTCAAAGTACGTCGATAATTTTGAAGGAATTCAGACAAGTCACCCACATCCACGTCGCCGTCATCGTCGAAGTCAAATATTGTTGAAAACTCGTCATCCTCCGAGGATTTGCGGTACGTGTGCAGAAACTGAGCCAGATCCGATACGTCTACGTCCCGGTCGCCGTCGCTGTCTCCTAAGAAACGGAAAAATTCGTCGACCACATGGCCTCCAGCCTGACCATCCTGGTCGCCATCCAATGCAGTGCCGGTGATATCCCGAACATGGGTATCGAGGATCGTCAGAATGTAGTTCCCGTCGACCAGCGAACCACCAGAGTCCACCTGGCTTCCGCCAAAGGTCAAAACGGCGTTCGTCCGGCCGTCAATGGTCTCGGTCTCCACATCCACTTGGACCGGATCGCCGGCTTGGTTGGTCAGCACAAACGCGCCCGAATCGATCGTCACTAGGGAATCGAACTCCACCGTAATCATTCGAACTACGCTGCGTGCCCCCGAACCGTCTCCAACGATAATGTTGGCAACCTGCGGCGGCGTGAGGTCAATCACACTGACGGTGGTCGTCAGTTCGTTGGAGACACCGCCATCGTCATCCAGCAGCCGGACCGTAATGTCGTAGTCTCCGAGCGCATCGTAGCTATGGCTCGCCTCCAACTCACCGCCCAGGGCTGACGTATAAGTCAGCGTTCCGCCTGTCACCTGGCCGTCCCCCCAATCCACTTCCACCGAAACCTCGTCCTCGGTGCCCTGCTCGGTGAATAGTCCGGTGATGATGACCAACTCGCCCAGTCCCACCGGATCCAGCGGCAATCGGGGATCGACTCCGTCCAGTTCGTTCAGCTGAGGAGCGATGTTGACGACCTCAATGCTCTGCTGGGCCGTCCCGGCGCTGCCCACATCGACCGTATCCATGACAGTCACCACTATGTTCAGCTCGTCAGCCGACGTCTGGGTAGGATCGTCGTCTAGATACGAATGCGCGGCTTGGAAGTCACTGCTGACACCAAAGATCAAGGTGGAGGCAGAGCCGTCTCCCCAGTCGATGATGACGTCAAACGTATCGCTCAGGCCGGCGTCTTGAATGATGCCATCGAGAGTCACT
The DNA here is from genome assembly GCA_028281725.1 of Pirellulaceae bacterium. Taxonomy (GTDB): domain Bacteria; phylum Planctomycetota; class Planctomycetia; order Pirellulales; family Pirellulaceae; genus Aureliella. The sequence continues at coordinate 5,112 of JANQJJ010000286.1, forward strand.
TCGTCGCCTTCCAGGAGGCTGGTGCGATTAGGTGTTAGCCGCACCTCGGGATTTGCGTTGGCGATCGAGATGACCGTCGTGACGGGTTCAGAGACGCCCTGATCATCATCTCTAATCGTAGCCGTGACCGCGTAGCTGCCCTCGTTGCCATAAGTGTGTGTCACGTCGAAGGAGGTAGAACCGGCCGCGACTTGATACGTTTCCGACACTCCGTCGCCCCAGTCGACGTCGACTTCAAACGAATCACCGGTCCCCAAGTCATCGATCAGGCCGGACATCTGCACGAGATCGCCTTCGAAAATCGTGCCGGCCTGCGGGGCGAGACCGCTGATACCCGGAGCGCTGTTGGTGACACTGACTCCCAAGGTCTGAGTGTACTTGATGCCGTCGCTCCACATACTTAACTCAATCGTGGGCGAGCCGTTGTCCGCATACGCGTGGCCAATCGGCTGATCGAGGTTGTCCACCGTTTCAACCACACCATCGCCCCAGTCCACGATGATCTGTTCCAAAACTTCGTTGCCTCGGTCAATCACCGACGCGGTCAATTCCAGCTCGACGCCCTCTGAAACGCTGGTCGGCTGAGCCGCTAGATGAATGTCCGGTTCATCTTCATGAATATGAATGGTCGTCACGTACTCGGTCGAACCGCCATCCTGGTCCCTGATGACGCCGCGTACATCCAGCGTACCGTCTTCAGCCAGCAGAGCAGCCGGCACGTGAACGCTCGGCGTGCTGACGTCGAGTAGATCGAAACTTGGGTCATCGCCGAAGAAGAAGTCATAGGTGAAGCCCGCGGCGGTGTCGGCTGCCGAAGGATCGAAGGCGTTGGAGAAGGAGACCGTGACGCTGCTGCCGTCGCTGCCTTCGGTGACCGGTCCAGAATTGGCGAAGACCGCCGTCGGGGCCACGTTGTTAATCTTCAAATCGACCTCGGTTGCGACTCCAAAGGTCCGGTCGAACGCGTCCAAATAGGTCCCGAAGAGTGTGATCGTGTAGTCTCCGCTGTTATCAATGCCAGTCGGAACCAAACCTTGAAGTTGATCCCACGTCAACGTTCCGGAGGCGGATGCTAAGTCAACGCCGCCGCCATTCAGGTCCCAGCCGATGGAGACCGGATTTCCATATGGGGTCGCCACTAAAACCAGGTCGTCACCTTCGCTGAGTTCGAACGGCCCGGCATGAGGAATCGTGCTGATCGACGTGAGCACCGTATGGAACAGCCCAGCGGCTGGCAGTGGTTCGGAATCCTCGTCGTACGCCAAGATCGTGACGTTAAAGGAGCCATGCTGTGTATAGGTGTGTGTGGCCGAGACAGCCGACGCGCCCAAGAAGAGGGGATCGGTGCCGTCTCCCCAACGAATCTCCCATCGCGTTATTCGATCTTCGCCCGGATCCGTGGCGGCTAAGTCGATCGAAAACGGCTCTCCCACATTGGCGTTGGTCTGCTGGGGCGTTTCAATCGTCGGTGCCGTATTGTTGACCGTCAGCGTGCGGAACAGCGTTGTCGTTCCAACCGAGTTGGTGGCCCGCACGGCGATGGTGTAGGTGCCGTCGTCATCAATGCCGGACGTGATCAGCAGGTCTTCCCAAGTGATTTGTTGTGTCAGGCCTGAAACTTCCTCAGGTTCGCCAAAGATTCCATCGTCATCCAGATCCCACTCGATTTCGCCCAGTTGTGGGTTGCCGGCGAAGTCTACCTGGATGCTCAGATCCAACGAGTCGCCTTCCCAAATCGTCAGTTCCGCGTCATCCAAGGTGATGACCGGCGCGCCAACCGTTTGCAAGACTTCGATGTCAACGTAATTCACACTACCTAGCCCCACCACTCCTTGCGTTCCGTCGGCAGGCAGGGGATTGGTATTGGTGACCGGCAGCCCAGCCGGGTCAAACAGGAAGAAGTCGCCTTCGTTCACTCCGGACGGAGAGCCTCCGTCGATCAGCGTGGTATTCGACGATTCCAGGTTGTTGCCCTGGATGAAAAACGAATCAATGTCGTCTTCCCCGAACAGCGAGGTATCTGTCCCAAGACCGACATCCAGGAGTTCGAGCGCGTCTTGGCCGGACCCGGCGGTCACAACGAGTGTTCCACTGGAGGTGGTATCGATTGAGACGTGGTCGTCACCGTCGCCAAGATCAATCGTCGTCGTTCCGCTCAGGTCGAATACGTTGACGCGATCGTCGCCGCCACTGGCAAGAATGGAGGTCGACGTGACGTTCGTGTTTTGAGCGTCTCGGAGAGTCAATACGCCGCTACCGTCACCCGTCTGCACCGTCAGCGACTCGACGCCGTCGAAATCAACGACAACGGCGCCGGTGCGCACGCGCTGTAGCGTCGCCGCTTGGATGGAGTAATCGCGGTTGAAGGTCATGCCTCCGGTCAAGAGCTGATTGGCGGAGACCGAGCCCGGATCGGCAAACACGATCGCTTGCTCTCGAGAACTCTCTTGATAGGTAACGCCCGCGGTGAAGGCCGGGTCGGAGAATTCGAGTCGAAATCCAAAGTAGCGGTCGCTCGTCTGCGCGGAGCCTTCGACCAGTTCAAACGGCTCCGAGATCAGATCGGTGGAGCCTAAGCTGAAGGACTTACCAACTCCAACGATTAGCCAGTCATCGCCGCTGCGCTCCAGCAACAGTGGCGTCACCTCCGTCGGAACATCACCAACCGCATTATCTGTCAAATAGTAGCTGAAGCTCGACAGGCGACCGGGTTCGGTGGGAAACGCTTCGGGCAACACGACGACAACATTTGTGTCATCGCTCAATGAATTCTGCTGCAACGTACCGCCAACAATTGGCACGGCATCCAGGGCGACCAGAGAGGCGTCGCGGCGCGCGTCGCCAGCCGTTGCGACAATCGCACTTTCGCTGGAGGGAATCACCGAAACGGGGTTGTCCAATCCCGAGAAGCCCGCCACGTCGTCGGTGACGGTCTGCACGAATTGGGCCGGCTCACGAAAGCCGTTTCGTTCAAAGACGGCCACGGACCCATCTCGACTGGTGATGTAGATAAAATCGCCGCCGGAAGAGACCGCAACATCCGTGGGACCATCCAGTCCGATCACTCCATCAACACCGTTGACAATCTGGTCGGTGAATTCAACGTCGAAGACCCCGTCATTGCCAGGTCCACCGGTGAAGGTGGTGACCGTGTCATCCTCCGTGCTGATGACATGGAAGCGCGGCTCACCAGGGACGTTGGACGACTCGACGCGCGAAATCTCGCCGAACTGAAACTCGCTGTTTGCGAAGCCATTAGTCACGGCCAAAAACTGGTTGCTTCCGGGAAGAGCGTCAATCACGGCAACGTTATTTTCGTCATCAACGACGACGAGCCTCGTGCCGGCAAAGAATTCGGCCGACTTCACCTGTCCTGGCCTGGCGAGTTCCGCGCCTGGGTCGGAATTAAGAATCGATGGATCCAAGAGCGAGAATGTTCCCGTCACTGCGTCTCTCTGGAAACCGCGGATCAACCATTCGTCGCCTCGCCAGCCGCCGGTTTCGTTGATCACGACAATGCCAAAGTCCCTGAGGAATCCGAGACCATCTTCGCCTTCGAAGGCTTGCGCGAATTCAAAGCTGACGAGTTGCTGCGACTTGACCGTGAAGTTGCTCGGACTATCGAACGATTGAATCTGCTGGAAAGTCAGCAGCCCTGTTTCGACATCGCGAGAGAAGATTCCCAGGTCGCCGTCATTTCCGAGGACGTAAACGAAGCGGCCGTCTGGATTGGCGTGAATTTCTCGTAGACCCGTGAGTGCAACACCCAACTGATCGTCGCGCACTTCCTCCAGCACCTGTTTGACCGAGAAGTCGCTGCTGTTGACCACAATCAACGCGTCGCGATCCGGGGAAATCACATAAAACTCGCTGGCATCGACCGAATTGCCGATTTCTGAAATGTTTTTGAAGTCGACTTCGACTCCGGTCGAGCTGATTTCGTCCAGGTTGGGCCTTCCGGTCGTGATGAATTCAACTTGGTCGGCATCGATCACGCCGCTGAAATTGTCGAGATAACCAGCCGTCAGTTGCACGCCGTCGGCAAGTGTTGTGCCACCAATCGAAGCATTGACGGTGACATCGCCCTCGGGAATCAACGTTGCCCAGACCGTCCCCGCATTCAATGCCGTGAGCTCAACGGGCGTTTCATTGCCAAGTCCTTGGAAGCCCAGCGGAACCGTCACATCGGAGAGCGACTGGCCCAGGTGAATCCCGATTCGAGGTGCCGCGAGATTCAAATCAGTGAGGTTCGCGAAGAGCAACATGTCGTAACCGGTAAAGTCATCGTCGGTTGTGTCGCCATCGCCGTCTAGGTCCAAGTGGAATACTTGCTCGGGCCCCAAGTCCAATCGATAAATGGCAGCGATCGCATCGGTCGGAGCGTTATTGAAAACGTTTCCGGCAACACTGATGTCAAAGTCGATTGCTGTAGCCAGATTGAAATCAGCGCCGAGTGTTGACTCATCGATTCCCGAGACAAACCCAAACGTCTCAGCACCTCCGATCAGCCCCGCGATGCGCGGTGTGTCCAAATTAGTGAGATTCGAATTGAATACATACGGGTTCTGCTGAGTGATGGTGGTGTAATTCGTGGTCGAATCTCCATCGCCGAGCTGATTGTTCGGCGACGGCTGACCGCCGACCGAAGTCAGGTTATCCGACTGATCGAATTCCAAATCGGTGTTGCCACCGATGATGACTCGACCGCCGCCACCGCTGACACTGCCCGCCGCGTCTAACCCGCCAGAGACATCGACGACGACGTCCGCCGCGGACTCGATGACGCTGCCGAACAACTTAATGGTTCCGCCGGCACCTCCCGCACCTGTTCCGCCGGCTCCACCAGCTCCACCAGCTCCACCCTGTTGACCATCGCCACCGGTGCCACCCGTTCCGCCGGTCTGACCGCCTGGAACACCGAATCCGCCAAGACCACCCTCCGAGCCGTCACCGCCTGCGCCGGCAGCACCTGGGACTTGGCCGGTCAATCCATCCGTACCTGAGTTCTGCTCGATGGCAGAGCTGCCCGTTCCTCCACCGGCACCTCCGCGAAGAGAGTCGCCGCCTGCGCCGCCGATTCCCGGTGTTCCGAAGGCGCCATCGCCACCGGCTGCGCTCAGCTGCACGCCGGCCCCCAGTTGGAGTCGACCGCCGGTAATCAGCTCAAAGGCGCCGCCACCACCACCACCGGGGCCACCTTCGGCACCTGCACCGCCGCTGCCGCCGACTCCGCCGCCGCCACCACCGCCGCCGTCGCCGCCGTCATCGGTTTGTTTGACTCCGAGAATGATCTCGGCAGAACCGGCGCCGCCGCCACCACCGCCGCTGCCGCCTTGTCCACCTGCACCGCCGCCACCACCGCCGCCGCCGCCGCCACCGCCGCCGCCACCGCCTGCAGTGATACTCAGCCCGCCACCATCGTTCGAGCCGCCGATGGCGGAGGTTCCGTCAAAGCCGTCTGTGCCAGTTGCTGCCGGAAACGGATCACCCGCCGAACGATCGTAGTAGGTTGGGTCAAGCTGCCCTTCCAGCGACCGGTTCTTGGCCTCGGGGTTTCCTCCTTGACCGTCAACTCCCGTCAGGTCTGCGTTGAACCCACCCGGAACTCCTCCGGAGAAGACGCCGACGATCGCCGATCCGGCCCCACCTTCGCGTCCGCCACCGCCGGCAGCGCCACCAGCCGATCCAAATCCTCCAGTTCCCGCCGTCCCGTCGGTGCCTCGGACGCCGTTTTGACCCGCGAATCCTCGATCGCTGCCGGTCCCGTGCTTGCCCTGGCTTTGCTGGAAGAACACGACCACCCCCAAGTCGAGGACTTCTTCAATCTTTCCACCGGCACCGCCGACTCCGCCCCGGCCGCCGCCGCCGCCCAGTCCGCCGTCGGCACCACTTCCACCGCTCCCTCCCGATCCACCGCCAGCGACTCCACTACCGGCAACCGGATTGTTGTTCAGACCCCACGGTGTCGCGTCCAGCCCTGACACGTCGATGACTACGTTGTCACCGATGTAAGCGTCATTGGCCACGTTCAGTGATAGCGGGTTTTCACCGGTGACGGTGATCGTGCTGCCGTCGGGGACATAGAAATCGCCTTGAATCTCGAACTGTGCCAAGTAGCGCTGGCCCTGCTCCGGTGTTTGGATCGGATTTCCAAAAGCATTGGTGTATCGGATGTTGATGGAAGCCCCGTTAAACGCGCTGACCGCACTGCCGTCGACCATGAACATTGGGCTATCGTTCGTATCATCACCATCGAGTAGATTGCCTGTATCGATCACCAGATTGACCGGTGTTGCCGTGTCCACCACATCGGGTACCGGAGCGGGCATGACTGAATCAGGCACATCGGAGATCAGTGCCTGGCTCAGTTGGAACCTTTCAATCGCGGCGCTGTGCAACGGCAATTCCAGCGCTTGAATGTCAATCAGGTGATCGAAGGTAATCGTCGAACGTGTGAACCCGGGGATCGTAACGCTTTCGGAGAATCGCGATCCGTTGGAACTGATTCCAACGTAGGTCAGCGTTTCCGTCGCGCTCTCGTTGTAGTAATCGATTGCCTCCACTGTAAAACTAGTTCCGTTGTCTGCAGCCAACGTTGCAGTTGGGCTGCCGGTGCCACTGGAGATCCTGCCAAAGCCTGCGACAGTCCATCTTCGGGTGTATCCAACAGTGCACTGAGCGTGAAT
>JANQJJ010000291.1 GCA_028281725.1 Pirellulaceae bacterium
ATTGTGCACAGCACCCGAAGGGCCGCTGGCGGCAATTGACTCCTGACCCCTTTACCCAATCCTGTAGCGAGTTGCTCAGGAAAAACGGTACGCTGGAAACGAAAAAGGGCTCCAGACGGAGCCCTGTTCGTTTTCAAGCGACGTTCTTCGTTTTAGGCCGAAGGACTAACGTTTGCTGAACTGCGTGCCGCGACGGGCACCGCGCAGACCGTACTTCTTGCGTTCCTTCATGCGCGAGTCCCGAGTCAAGAACCCGTCGTCTCGCAACGGCTGGAAGTGCTCTTCGTTGTAGCTACAAAGAGCACGAGCCAACGCCATGCGAATCGCGCCGGACTGACCGGTCAAACCACCGCCGTTGACGCGGACGAACACATCGACGCCTTCCGCCTGGCCTACGTGCTCGAGCGTTTGGAGAACGGCCTGTTGGTGCTGAACGGTCGGGAAAAACACCTTCAGAGGCTTTCCGTTGATCGTGACATTGCCCGATCCGGAGCGGACACGCACGCGTGCCACGGCGCTCTTGCGTCGACCGGTACCTAGAGCATCACCGTTAATTTTGTCTTTCTTGACAGCTACCATAGGAATTCAGGTGTGAATAGTTAAGGTTGCGAACAATGGCTTTCACGTCGATGGGGGCCAGGGCAGCCTGACCAGCTACGAATCGAGTGATTAGGATGCCTTCTTTCCAATCTCCAGATCTTCTACTTGCTGAGCCTGATGCGGATGCTCGGGGCCAGCATAAACCTTCAACTTGCTCAGCATCTGGCGAGCAAGCTTGTTTTTCGGCAACATGCGACGAACCGCATGAATCACCAAGTCCTCCGGCTTGCGCTGTTGGCGATCTTGGTAGCTCTCCATTTTTTGTCCCGTGTAGCCGGTGTACCAAGCATAGTGCCGGTGCTCGAGCTTCCTGCCCGTCATCACGACCTTTTCCGCGTTGGTGACCACTACGAAATCGCCTGTATCCACATGCGGAGTGTAGGTCGGCCGGTGCTTGCCCATCAAAACCATGGCAATATCGCTGGCCATTCGGCCGAGGATCTGATCGGACGCATCCACATGGAACCACTTTTTGGGCAGTTCGTTAGGCTTGGCGAGCGTAGTTTTTTGAGAGATTGTCATGGCTTAAGTCGACCAATCCGTGACTGAAGAGGCGTCAATTGGGTGTTCGTTCCGGGGGCCGGCATCTCTGGGGCCGCCGCCGATCTCGAAGGCAAGCCCCGAAGTTTATCGCTACCGTTGGGAACTCGCAAGCCGTTTTTTGTACGGGAAACGAGTCTTCTTCTGCCGGCCGGCCCGGTGGAAGTAGGGCCACCGGCCGACAGGCGAGCCGGTTCTGGACTATATTATCCGCTACGGTAGACCGGTTCCGGTACCCGGCTTGGCGGCCGGAGCCTCAAGCAACGCACATTGCTAAGCGGTGGCACGAGCGATAAAACGTTAGATCTTCCGGGCGGGCGTTCCGCGTGAGCTGAGTGTTTTCAGTGCGAACTGCCGGGCCATGACGTGCGTAAAATTCAAAATTGCCACCGACCATTATCAGTCCATCACTGAGGAGGATTTTCCCGCTTATGGCAGACGCGAATCAAGCCCAGGGATCTGCGGCCAATCGACGGCCCATGATCGAGGCGGTTGGGTTGTCGAAGTTCTACGGACCGTTTGCTGCCGCTCGCGACGTCAGTTTCCAAGTCAACGAGGGCGAACTGGTGGCATTTCTGGGCCCCAATGGTGCCGGCAAGAGCACCACCATGAAGATGCTCACGGGCTACCTGGCTCCTAGCGAGGGCGTGGCTCGAATTGCCGGCCACGACATGTTCCACGATCGGATTGCCGGCTCGCGGCACCTCGGCTACTTGCCGGAAAATGGCCCCCTTTATCCGGAGATGACGCCGGTCGCCATGCTCGACTTCTTTGCCGAGGCGCGAGGCATGGATGCGAAACGAAAAAAAGAGCGTATCGAAGCGGTCGTCGAATTGTGCGATCTGAGTACCGTGGTGAATAAGGCCACCAGCAAGCTCTCCAAGGGATTCAAGCAGCGTGTAGGGATGGCTCAAGCTCTGTTGCATGAACCGGACGTACTGATTCTGGATGAGCCGACTGCCGGCCTGGATCCGAATCAGATTCGCGAGGTGCGTAAGACGATGCGGAAGCTCCGAGAGACGAAGACTATTCTTCTCTCCACGCACATTTTGCAAGAAGTGGAAGCGATGGCCGATCGGGTTGTTTTGATCAACGACGGTCGTAAAGTATTCGATGGCATGGTGGAGGAGCTGCGCGGTGTTCAGGATGACCTCGACCAAGCCTTTCACAAGCTCACCGGCGCCGTGTAGCCAGGCCGACGTCGGGACTCGGTAGATCCGTTCCGGGTGGACGTTCCAGCCCCAGCATTCCCACTTACAACACTCAGAGACTCACCAGACACCCACTATGTTTGCAGCAGAAAACTTTCTTCTTGTCGCTAGTATCTACGCTCCGCTGAAACTGATCCTGATTGATCTCGTTATCGGGCTGATCGCGTTTTTGCTCATCGGCACTTTAGCCAAGAGCAAACGGGCCGCGTTTGCAGTGCTGAAACGCAACTTCCTCGGTTACTTCAGCAATCCGACCGGTTATGTGTTTCTTTGCCTGTTCGTGTTGCTGACCTCGATGGCGGCCTTTTGGCCTCACGAATTTTTTAACTCCAATTTGGCGAACCTGGATCAGCTCAATTTTTGGTTCCCCATCATCATGCTGTTCTTCATCCCGGCTATTACGATGAGCATCTGGGCTGATGAGAAACGGCAAGGTACCGACGAATTGCTGCTGACGTTGCCGGCGGACGACTTCGATATCGTGATCGGCAAGTATCTGTCGGCTGCATCCATTTACACCGTTTCTCTGGTCTTTTCGCAGATATCTACGTTCCTGGTGCTGCTAACGCTGTCCAAGGGCCAAGTCGACACGGGGCTGTTTTTTGCCAATTACCTGGGGTATTGGTTCATTGGGCTGGCGATGTTGTCGATCGGAATGATCGCCTCCTTCCTAACTCACAACTTGACGGTCGGCTTCATTTTGGGCGCGCTGTTTAACGCGCCGCTCGCTTTTGCCTCCATGTCCGATGTCATCATCCCCGGCAGAGGTCTGGCTCGCGCCATTTCGGCTTTCAGCATCCAGGAGCAGTTCGATAACTTTGGCCGCGGAGTGATTAGCATCGCCCCGGTCGCATTTTTTCTACTCGTGGTCGTCTTCGGCATCTACTTTTGTATGGTGTTGATCGGTCGCCGACACTGGAGTGGCGGTCAAGATGGGAACGTCATGTTCCTGCATTATCTTGGTCGTGTGGTGCTGATGGTCTTGATCGTCTTTTCCGTCAGCTACTTTCTCGGCAACAACGACCGTCCGCGATACGATGCAACCGAAGGGCAGG
>JANQJJ010000319.1 GCA_028281725.1 Pirellulaceae bacterium
ATTGTTGGCAGGCGACTATGCGGTACGAGTCGAGATCAGCGATATCGTTGGCAACCAGTCGATCCTGGGGCCCTGGCCACTGACGGTGAAGAAGTCGGCCTCTCCCGGCGGAACCGACCAACTCAAGGGCCCGCTAAAAGGCAAACTCTACTTCGGTACGACTACGAGCAAACCCCCCAATCAAGTCCAGGTCGTTCTCAAGGAGCTGCCGGACAAATCGACCTCCAGCGGCGACGGCCAGTTCACCATCGCCGACGTCGAGGCCGGGTCCTACACCGTCGAAGCCACCACGATGTTCCAAGGAGTCCAGTACCGCGGCGAAAAGAAAGTGGTGCTGAAGAAAAGGGAGGATTGGCTCAAACCGATCCTCATCTCGCTCAAAAAGGAGTAGCTGGGCGGCTGGAGTGTAGTGATCCGGTAAGCTGGGGTGTTTGTCACAGTGCCCCCACGGTGAGTCTGCCTTCGAATGGGCCAGAACTTAAACATATGCGGACTGGTGTCCGATAAAGCAAGACGAGGATATAGAGGCAACATCAGTTGCAGTAATCTTGGTTGTTCCGTCGTGATGCCCGCAATAGCGGCGTGAATTCCGATCCTCTCCACACCAAGCAAATAGCGTCGCAATGGAGTGCGATACCATGTTGCACATAAAAATCGGATTTGCCTCGGCCGCACTCGTGGTCGCGGTATCTAGCTCAGTAGTCGGTCAAGCACCGGCTGCTCCAGCAGTGGCCCCGTCACCGCCCACCTTATGGTCGTTCTTGGGCATTCCGCAAGGCATGAAGAAGGTACGAGGCGCGTTGACGAATCGACGCGGAAATACTCCACGCACAGAGCCGAAAGATGCTCTGAAAGCTCTCAACGACCCAGCCAATTTAGAGTCGGACGTGCCAGCGATCAAACGCGCCGCCGAAATCAAAAAGGCAGAAGACCTGAAGCCTCAGAAGATCAAGGCCATCAAGTATCTGGTGTCGATCGGCTGCGGTTGCTATGACAAAGACGGAAGTGTGACCGACGCGCTCGTCGCCGCTGCGGAAGACTGTACGGAAGATGTTCGCCTGGTGACCATGAAGCAAATCCACTCAGCGGCTCGCGGCAAGTGCTGCTCCAACTGTGGACAGGTCTGCTGCTGCAACGACAAGGTACTCAAGAAACTGGCGGCCATCGCCTACGAGCGCGACGAATTCGGATGTTACACGGAGCCCTCGGCACGAGTTCGAGAGGCAGCGGCCGAAGCGCTTGCCGCCTGTTGCCCTGGATCACCGCCGCTGGAGATCTTGACCAACGAGCCGGAGATTACGCCACCGGATCCGTTGCCTGTACCCGAAGGTGGGGATGAAGAGGAGCGAGCGGTGCCGGAGGGCGTCACCACCAGTTTCCACCAAGCAGCGGCACCACGCCAGCCAGGTTTGATCGTACGTTTCTCCGACGAAGCCGGAACCCAGCAGGCTTCGGCCACCTACCGATCCGCTCAACTCACATTGACCCCGCAGCAGCCGCCCCGGTTGCAGGACACCGCAACTGAGCCAGCCCGACTGTGGGACGGCGTACCGGAGGGCATCGCCCGCATGCGTCGGCTGGTGGCGAATAGCCCACAACTCGCGACGGCTACGCCCAACCCGGGTGGAGGGATCGTCATGGCCTTCGATGCCGACAACGCGATCGTCTACGTGCATTTTGACGAACGTGAGAAAGTAGCACCGATCGGGACGATTGTTCACTTGCGTCCCGATCCGAGAGTCGCCTCCGGATTCCACGGTACCTGGCGAGTTATTGAGTCGGCCCCTGGATGTGCCAACTTGGAACCAGTCGCGATGGAAGGAACAGGCAGAATCCGCGCCGGAGATCAGGTCAGCTTTGGTCCACCTCCGGTACTGGTGGCACCGACCTCCTTCGTTCGTCGATAGACACGCCACCTATTTAAACCGTCAGAGAGCACGATACCCCGACGCGGGATCGTGCTCTTTTCGTTTTGGGCTGGCTCGGCGCGCTGCGCTCACCACTGGTGCCGATGCACGAATCCCAGTTCGCTGAGGCTCGGTTCGAGATCTTTGCGGCCGAACAATGCCCATCGCGTGCCCGCGTGAACCTCAAGCAGGATCGCATCCAGCGGCGAGAAAAACCGCTGCACCGCACTGCCGGCGCGATTAGCCAGGAACTCGGTCAGCGCCGTGGGCGATAGTGAGGTGACGAGTGGTTGTTTGCCGCCAAGGGGATGCCGCAGGTTCACCAGGCTTTGCTGCACATGGTCCCAGTCGGCCCTTGCATAAACCAGCCAAGTCTTGTCACTTCCCCAACTGGTAGAAAACGGCAGCATCCAGGACGCGTCGTCCGTGCGAGCCGGGCTGAGCCATCGCCCAGGCGGTTCAGCCACACCAGCTGCCTTCGCGTCGATCCAGCTCTCGATTTCAGCACCGTCAAGAACCCAGCCGGACGTGGCAGCCAATAGTCTCATCGACACGTCGACGGGATCGAACCGAGCGGAGATTCCGCGGTATAGCATCAAGCCGCTACCACACGGAAACGCCTGGTAGCCAATCTCCTGGCCGGCTATCCGGTTACCCACGGGCAAATCGGTGGTGCGACGAATCGGTTCCGCAGGAATCTCCGGCTCCATCGCCGGAGATTCACCGGGCGCTCGGCGCGGCACATCCGGCTCGCGCTCTGCGTCATGAAAGTCTGTTTCCTCAGCGGCTCTACCGGTTTCCGCGAGTGTTCCTGACGGCGTCCCACTCTCCTCGGCACTGGCCACCCGACGATGATCGCGCTCTTCTACTGCATCTGGGGCGGGTGCAGCGTCAGCACGCCTGTTGCCTTCCGGAGCATGGGAAGAATCTATCGGCCGCTGGTCTCCTTCGGCCGACGCAGCACGATCTGCGAAGTCTGAGGGAGTAAAGTACGGAATCTGATCTGCATCGGCCGGCGGTGCCAAGAATTCGCGTTGCTCCTCCGATTCCGACCATGCAGGGGGCCGCTGTGAAGCTGCTTCGGAGGACGGCCCACCTGCCGGAGGCAAAATCGGCTTCTCGGATGCTTGTTCGGGCGGTGCTGCTGGTAGTCCGGTCGGCTGGTCACGGTCCCCTGCACCGGCGTCTGGGCTTGGCAACTCCACGGCAAATTCAGTTTGCCCAACGCGCAGATTCTCGCCATGGTTCAAGTCATGAGACTGCACGCGCCGTCCATCGACAAAGGTACCGTTCGAGCTACCGATGTCCTGCAGCTTGACGCAGTTTCCGTCGAACAGCACGGTCGCGTGCTGCATGGAGACCTGACCGTCATCGGCGAGTGAGATGGCGACATCCGCGCTGCGCCCGATGGTCTTCGAGACCTGCTTGGCCAGATCAAACGTGCGTCCATCGGACATGCGTCGCAGGCGCGCCACGCATGTCGCGGCATCATTTGGTCCGGCGGTGGAGGTCCAGGACGGTGTACCTGGCATCTGCAAACCGGCCCGAGTCGACGCCTCCGGTTGGGTAGTCAGCGAAGGAGACGTTGGCCGAGCAGCGCCACCCTGGAAGTCGGCCGAAAACCGAGTCTGTCCACCGCGAATGATGTCGCCAGGAAGGAGTTGCCTGTCCGTAAACCGGTCCTCGTTCACATACGAACCGTTGGTACTTTGAAGGTCCTTGATCCGCCACGCGCCTTCGCTGAAGTAGATTTCCATATGCATACTGGACAGTTCCTGATCCTGGCTGAAGCACCAGTCAGCCTCGATCGCGCGCCCAATCGTCAGACGCTGCGGCGGCGCGAGCCAGCGAGACTCACCGCTGTTGCAGACAAGCTCCAGCCTAAGATCGTCAGTGGGCTGCGTGCCAAGCGGTCCGTGCTTCAACTCCGGACGTTCTCCAGAGCCTGGAAAGGGTCGATCGCCGAGCGGTGGTCTGGCAGCGACGGCGGCGCCAGGGGCAGCGTAGCCGCCACGGGCGACAACTTTCCAGACAGTCCCGCCAGCTCGAATCTCATCACCTTCAACGGCCAGAGCGCTGTCGACCTGTCTCTCATTCAGGAACAGACCGTTGCTACTGCCGAGGTCTCGAATGCGACAACCGCCGTCTTCGGCCTGAATGTCAAAGTGCTCGCTTGACATCTGCGGGTCCTGCGGAAAAGCAAAGTCGTTGGCAGCGTCTCGTCCAAATCTAGCTGGATTGCTGGCAGGGACCGGGATCTCGCTGGAGCCGGCATCGAAAGGCAAGTCAGGTTTTAATAGAAAAATCGGCTGCATCGCAGATGGCTTTGTCACGACACGATGGATGGGTCTGCCAACGGTTTCGCTGTGTCCCCGCCTCGCTTCCCCGTTTCACTCTGTCAATGGTTTTTCACTGCCTGCGGCGACTCGGGCAAGCGTAGGGGCGGCCCAGTGGCCAATGTTAGAACCAAGCTTCCCGTAGATCAATGCTCTGCTCGGTTAGCGGCGAGCCCAATTCCTGCCTCTTCTGCGACGCTTTGCGAGTCGCTTCACTTGCCAGCGTCGTTAGGGGCGCGTTGTCACGACCGTCGACACCGCATAAGCTTGAGGCAAATCGTTGGAGATAGACTATGAGCAGTTGGCGTGGAGAAGACTCGTCGGGACCTACCAAGCAGTCGTGGAAGAAAGCCAAGTCCAAGGCGGCCACGGCGGGCGGCAAGTACTGGTCGACCGGATCAGCCAAAAGGCCATTGATCTCTAGCAACCTGGTGCGCCTGTTCCTCGCCTTGACGGTGTTGCTAGCCGCGACGGGGATTCTTGTCCTCTATCTGGCGCGACAAGATCTTCCGACGCCGATCATCAGTATCGCCGCGATCGAGTACCCGCACCCCTGGGCGCCGAATGCGTGGGCGAGTGAAGATCAGAGGCGTCTGGAAACTCTCGGAGGCAGCAGCAAGTTTACGGTATCCGCCAAGCAGGAAAAGAAACATGGCTCGTGGCAGGAATTGGTCGATTTGCAGCTCCAGCAGGTGAAACCGGGAGGTCCTGGAGGAAGTTTGCTGCCGATTTTGTTTGGATACCGATCGCTGGTTGTCCATTTGTCTGCCCATGGCGTGCTCAACGGCCAGGGAGAGCCCTGCCTTCTATTTTCAGACGCCGATCCTCTGGATGATCGGACCTGGGTGCCGCTAACCGACGTGCTGCGATCGGTGGGCGAGCATGCGACGGTTCAGCAGACGGGCGTCAAGGTTCTCCTGGTCCTGGATACAGGAAAGCAACCTCCCGATTTTCGATTGGGGTTGCTTTCGCCTGGATTTGTCGAGGAAGCTTGCGCGCAGATAGAGTCTTTGCCCTACTCTGATTTTGCGGTTCTCATGGCATGCGATCAGGATCAGTACGCGTGGAGTGCACCCGAAATGGGTGGCAGCGTGTTTGGATTCATGGTAGCCGTGGGGCTTCAGGGACTCGCTGATGAGTTGTCCGGTGATGGCGATCGTCGGGTGTCGGTCCAGGAGCTGGAAACGTTTGTCGCCAGTGCAGTAGACGGTTACGTGCGCGAGCATCGTGGCCGCGTGCAAAATCCTAGGATCGTTTGGAGCGGGGGGAATCAGAGCAGCGATTTTGAGCTTTGTTATGCTTCGGATTATTCGGCGGCCGCTGGCGCTGCCTATTCCAGCGATGCGCGCGTGCAGAAGATATCGGACGCTTGGAAATCGGTCAGCAGCTGGAGTAAGTCGGCACCCTCGCACGCCAGTTGGCAACGAGCTGTTGCCATCGCAAGCGTGGCGCGTGCGGAGCAGCTGCTGTGGTCTGGAGCCGCCTACAGGGATCAGTTCGACGAAGAGATTGAACGCGCCCAGCGCGCTATCGAGACGCCATCGCCAAGGCCATGGCCGGATTCGATTTGCAGCGCGTCAATATCCTTCTTCCCCTCTTTCCAGCAAACTATCAAACATCAAGGTCATTTTATA
>JANQJJ010000326.1 GCA_028281725.1 Pirellulaceae bacterium
TTCCATATCCACTGGCGGGATCGTCATCAAGAAAAACGGTGGCCGTGGCGAAATTTCCCGTGCCATCGCTGACCGTATAGCTAAAGGAATCATCCATGAATCCTGGTTCGGGTGTATACGTGACGTAGCTGCCGTCGGTACTGATTTGCGCCGTTCCGTACGTGGGGTCTGTCACGCTGGTCACCGTCAATGAATCGTTGTCGGGATCATAGTCATTGCCTAGCACATAGACGTTCAGCGGAATGCTCTCAGCGACGTCGTAGATGTAATCATCGCTGGCCACCGGAGATGATCCTCCATAACCTCCTCCGTACCCTCCATAACCGCCACCGTACCCACCATAACCTCCACCATATCCGCCATAACCGCCTCCATATCCGCCGTCGTCGAGATGAACGGTTGCGGTGTCGTTTCCACCCTGTCCGTCGTCGATCGTGTATTGGAAACTGTCGCTCTCGAACCCGAGACTGGGCGTGTAGATCAAATAGGTACCGTCCAAACTAATTTGAACTGTACCGTGAGTCGGACTGGTCACGCTGATAATCTGCAGCGGGTGACTATCCGGATCCGAATCGTTGTCCAACACGTAGATATTCAGTGGAACATTTTCGAGCACATCCGTGACGTTGTCATCCACGGCCGCGGGCGGATTATTGCCTGAACCGATTCCGCCATACCCGCCGAGCATGTCCGTATCGAGGTGGATGGTAGCGCTGACCGAGCCCCCCGAACCATCGTCAATCCAGTACGTGAAGCTGTCGTTGACGTGACCAGCCGTGGGTGTGTAGCTAATGTAGGTACCGTCGGCGCTTACCACTGCGGTTCCGCTGCTAGGCACGGCCACACTGGTGATCTGCTGTCCGTTGGTGTCGTTGTTTAACGCATAGATATCGACACTCGAGCCATCTGGAAGATGGTAGAGATAGATCGTATCACTGGTCGGTGTCGCTCCCCCATACCCGCCGTAACCACCATACCCGCCGTAGCCGCCATACCCACCGTAGCCACCGCCGCTATCATAGGCGGCGGTGTGCAGCGAAACGGTCGCCGTATCGGTGCCTCCGTAGCCGTCATCTACGGTATACGTAAAGCTGTCGCCGCTGAATCCGGAGTTGGGTGTGTAGAGTAGATAGTCGCCAGCTGGACTGATCTGCACGCTACCTTGCCCGGGTGTCGATACCGCCGAGATCGTGAGCGAGTCTGCGTCGACGTCGTAGTCGTTGCCAAGAGCGTAAATTTTGATTTGTGTACCGGCCTGGACCAAGTAGTGTGAATCGTCTTGGGCAACCGGAATCAGATTGTTCTGAACCGGGTCCGCAATCCCCTCCGGATAATCGTTCTTGCCCTTTAACGAAAACGGATTCGGCTGCGCCCCCTGAGCATCGGCATCATGACGCCACAGCATCGCCAGTGAGTACTCGTATACTTTCAGATCACGGTCGACGACCCACAGGGTCTGCGATACGTTCTGACCGTCGAGTGTTCCAATCAGCGAACCCGTGATGCCCGAGGGGTCCGTATTCTGGGCATCGAGTTGCCAACTACCCAACAGGCCGCCATCAAAGTCATAAACAAACACTCGGTCGGCCGCATCGTCGACCACCCAGAGGAATTCACCATCCGTGGCCAGCCCGCTGGGACTCGAATTCGCTGCGTCGAGTGAAAATGAGCTGGCGGGAATATCGACGCCGTAGAATCGGTTCAGCTGTCCCATTGCCGCGTACCGGTAGATACGATCGGTAGCGTTGTCGACCACCCACAGATCGCTCCCGTCATTGGTAACTCCCTCCGGCTCCTCAACTCCAAAGGCTCGCCATGATCCAAATACGGCTCCGTCGGCCTGTTGAATAGAGACTCTGCCCGAGGCGGTTACGGTCCAAAGCAGTGCGTCACTTAAATCATGCGGGTCGTTGTCGAACATGGTCAGCCCGCGCGGCCCTTTGCCTGACACATCCAGCTTGAAATCCCGCTCTGGGTCACCTGATGAATCGTAGCGATAGATCCGATTGCGTTGGGCATCGGCGATGAAGTACTTCGCATCTCCAACGTCTCTTGTACGAGGCGCCTGCGGGGTACG
Organism: Pirellulaceae bacterium; assembly: GCA_028281725.1. Classification (GTDB taxonomy): domain Bacteria; phylum Planctomycetota; class Planctomycetia; order Pirellulales; family Pirellulaceae; genus Aureliella. The sequence goes on from JANQJJ010000326.1 coordinate 2,078, forward strand.
ACCGTTGATACGCAGTCGATCCGAACCCACCACGACGGTACCATCGTTCAATTTTGCCGTAAGATACGAAAACTTGCCGTTGTCAAGTTTTGTTAACCCCGTATCTTGCGTCTTGAACTTGGCATAGAGATCGCCGTTCTTGATCCACGTCTTGTAGGGTTTGGCGCCCGCCGGACCAAACCGGATGCTGCTGGTGTCAATATGCCCCACGTTAATGCCATGCCCACCCTTGATCTTGATCTGAATCCGCTTGTTCGATTTGAGATTGATCCGGGGAATCACTTCCGTCAGAACACCATAAGTCCCCAGCGTGACCAGGTCGGCTGCACCATCATCGTCGGTAACCGTAGACGTAATGGTGTAGAGGCCTCCAGTCTGGTAAGCATGAAACGCCGCGAAACTGCCGGTCGTCGACTCTCCAGACGTATCCCCCTGCTGAACATTCAAATCGACGTGATGGATGGTGTCCGTGGTTCCGTCGCCCCAGTCAACGGACACCGTAAACTGCTCGTGGGTACCGGCTGGTTCAAAATCGGATCCTGGATCACGAAAGATTCCATGCACAACGGTTGCCGGAGTGCTTCCGCTACCTCCGGAACCGCCGTGTCTACGTTTGCAGGCGTCAGAGGCGTCACTGGCGACCGCGCAGATGCCGCCAAACCCGATACCGGCGGACAACACGGGCGCTACATTCTCAATATCCGCGGCGACGGTATCGCTGCCGGTAAGCCCATGTTCGTTAGTCGCCGTGACGGTGACGACATAGTCACCGGCTTGGTTGTCCGCGTAGGTATGGCTTGCGGAGACCGTGCCGGTTCCATCCTGTTGCGTTACGGTGATACCGTGTTCGGGATGATCACTGCGACTGATGGTACCATCCCCCCAGTGGATGACCACCAAGTCGATTTGAGCGCCACCTCCGTCCGAGAAATCGGCGGTTAGCGTCGCTGAACTTCCCTCAGCGGAGGCTATGGGATCGACGTTCATGTCCAAAGGCGCAGTCACGTTGACATGGATGACCGTGTCTTCGACCTTGATCGCCGGAGAGCTGCCATCCCCGGTGTCCGTCACGTCGTAGGTAAACGTGGTCGCCCCTTTGAACCCGACACTCGGAGTGAACCGGGCGATATAGGCCCCCACCATCTCGACTTGACCATCGGAGGCGTTTTCAACCGCAAACGTCAGGTCATCGTCGGCGGTTTCGATGTCTGCGGCGAGAGTTCGCAAGTCGACTTCCACGGGTACGCCGACAATCGTGCTGAGGGCGTCCGACAGGGCCACGGGAGCATCGTTGATCGGATTGATCGTGACCTGGATGACCGTATCTCTTACCGAAAGTGGCGCCGCCTGCCCCGTCCCATCATCGGTCACATCGTAAGTGAACGTTGCCGGGCCGTTGTAGTTCTGCGCCGGAGTAAATCGTGCGATGTGTCCATCGATTAACTCCACATTTCCGTGAAACGCTTCGTCGACTGCAAACACAAGCCCGCTGCCGTGAGTTTCCACATCGCTGGCAAGTGTGCGCAAGTCCACTTCGACCGCGTTGTCTTCACCGGTAGTAAGAGTCGTCGATTGAGCAACGGGAGGGTTTCCCGTTGGGCAATCGTGGAAAACGAGCCCCGTAACTGCCCCACTGCGAGGGAAATTGACGACCAACTTGCTGGCATCTGACATATCCAGCGCTAGAATCTGGAAGCTGTTGTCTCCCAAGTTCCGAGCCGCCACACGCGCAATCAGGGTGTCGGCCGCGTCGTAGACTTCGACGTTGACTTGCTGACTATCCGACTTGGTCCCACGCTCATTTTGTTGCTGCAGTTTTCCCTTGAGCGAATTGTAGCTTCCACTCGAGTAGGCCGACTGAACGTTACTGACGGTCCAAGAGTGTTCGTATTTGTAGTTGATCGTTGAATTGGCGTTATTGAGAATCGCGGCCACCGCATGGCGTCCCAGAGCCTGATGCCCGCCACCGCCTCGCTTGAGAGCTTGCAACAACGTTAGATTGGCATCATCGCTGACGCCAAAAACAGAGTTGTAGTTATCGTCAGGGCTAAAGTTGACCCAGTCGTCGAAGTGGTGACTCTGCTTCCAGTAGCCCGGAGTCAGCCCTTCGCCTCCCTCGTCCACGTCCAGCAAGTGGATTTCTTCGACGTAGACCGGTGAGCTGAAGTCAAAGATTAGTTGGCCGCCTGATTTGTTGTCGTCTGGATCGTTTTGATCGCCATCTTCGGAGACAATCAGGATGAAGTCTTGATCCACACTATTTTCGCCCGGTTCTCCGGCCCGCCCGCCGACCCCTCTTCCAGGACCGCCAAAATCCTTGTTGGGCGTTCCCAAATCGTAATCGGCCCCCGTGGGACGACTACCGTCAAAAATCATGGCTGGATGGTTGGCCGGATCATTGGTAGTGACCGTAAAACCATAGTCTTGGAACTCGTCGTCAATGATTTGTCCGCGCTGCAGCGGAACCCCCGCATCGTCGACTTCAAAGTGGACATGGCGGACGATGCAACTGGCGGACACGTTGACGGTGACGACATTGGGCACCGGATCCAAATCCACGCCGGCGTTTGCCGTGCCTCCGTCGTCCTCGACTTGAAAAGTGAAACTGGCGTAGGGAGCACCGCTCTGGCCTGTGGCCGGCTCAAACGTCAAATGCCCCGCGCTGATATCCGCGAAATCCACGAAGCTGCCAGCCGACAAGGCCGCGCCGCTGAGCCGCAGCGTACCCAACGATGGCAGCGAGGTAATCTTGACGCGGTTGAAGTTGTTTGCCGGCGAATCGAGGACGTCACTAAAACCAAAATCGGAGGTAACGAACGTGTAAGATGTATTTTGAGCGGTCGCCACGGTCACGTCTGCTCCGTCCGGTGCATCGTTCACGGGGGTGACATCGAATGTCAGTGTATTCGCCGTGGGGTCCAGATTCACGCCACCTCCCACCACGCCACCGTCGTCTTCGACCTGGAAGCCAAAGCTTGCGTAGTTGGCGCCACTCTCGTTGGCCAGCGGTGTGTAGGTCAGTTTTCCTCCATCGATATCCGCGGCCGTCACGAAGTCGCCTGCCGAAAGACTTGCTCCATCGAACAACAAAGCGCCTGTGGCGGGCAAGGTCACAATCTTGACACGTCTCAAATTGTGGCTGGGCGTGTCATTCGGATCGGTAAAACCAAAGTCGGACTGAGTGACTGAGTACGTTTGGTCTTCCAGGATCGACAGCGTCTTGTCCGTGCCGGCCGGTGCGTCGTTCAGATCGGTGACATGGATCACCAGGGTGTTGGCCGTCCCATCCAAGTTCACTCCACCGTTGGCTGTCCCTCCGTCGTCTTCGACTTGGAAAGTGAAACTGGCGAGATTCAGTCCGCTGGTATTGGGCGGTGGATCGTAAGTCAGCTTGCCCGAATTGAGCTCGGCCACCGTAAGGAAACTACCCACCGTTGCCGCGGCGCCGTCGATCTCGAGCGTGCCGGTACCTGGAAGCGAGGCGATCTTCAATCGATTGAACTCGTCCGCCGGAGAGTCCACCGGATCGGTGAAACCAAAATCAAACGCTTCAAACGTGTAGGTCGTATCCTCCAACGTCGTGACCGCGCCGTCCGTACCGGCCGGCGCGTCGTTGACGGGGGTGACGTCAATCGTCATCGTATTGGGCGTTGGATCCAGGTTCTCGCCTCCGAGAGCCGTACCACCATCGTCCTCGACTTGAAAAGCAAACTGGCTATATCCAGTGCCAAACTCGTTCGCTAGCGGGGCGTAGGTCAAGAGGCCCGCCTGGATGTCCGACACGTTAATAAAATCGCCGGCTGCGACCGGACTGCCGCCTAACTCCAAACTACCCGCGGCCGGCAACGTACCGATCTTGAGTCTGCTGAAATTGTCAGCGGGCAGATCGACCGGATCGCTAAAGCCGAATTCAGCGGCGGTGAATGTGTGCTGATTGTCCTCAAGCGTACTGACCGTGTTGTCAGCGCCCGCGGGAGCGTCGTTGATCTCGATGAAATCGATAGTGACCGTCGCCGTATCACTCTTAAAATCGTCGGCCCCGTCTGTTTGGCCATTGTCCTCCATGGTGTAGACGAACGTGGCGGGACCATAGTAGTTGGGATCAGGGACAAACGTGATCGTGCGATCGGCGACATCCAGCTGCACCGTTCCTTTGGTAGCACTCGCCGGGTTCACGCTGGTGATCGTCAACTGCTGACCACTTTCATTTTCAGGCAACCCCGGCGAGTCGTTATCCAGCAGCGTATCGAACGAAATCTCCAAATCACGGTCTTCCTCGCCCGTGACGCTATCATCACTGGCGATCGAATGGTCGTTGACTGGGACGACGTCGACATCCACCCGAACATCACTGATCGTGATTGCCGGTGAACCGCCATCGCCCGTATCGGTAACGCTATACGTGAAATCGGCCGGTCCGTTGTAGTCGGCCGTGGGTGTGAATCGCGCCGTGTAATTCCCAATCAACTGGGCCGTGCCGTTGGAGCCGCTGGTGACGGTGAAAGTTAAATCATCGGCGACCGTTTCGACGTCGGTTACCAAAGTGCGCAGATCGAGATCTTTGGATTGATCTTCTAAAGTGGAAATGCTTCCCGCACCCGCGTCAGGCGGATCATTGATGTCGGCGATGAGGATGGTCACCGTAGCCGCCAAGGCAGACGTCGATGGTTCATCATCGTGCGCATAGTAGGTAAACGTATCTACGTTGGTTTCGCTGCCATCGTGGGTATATACGAAGCTGCCGTCTGAGTTGAAGACCAGACTGCCACTGGAGGGCGAAAGATCCAGCGTGGCGGACAGCACGCTGGGATCATCATCCACGTCGGTGTCGTTGCCCAAAACGTTCCCGGCGGCTTGTCCGCCCTCGAGCGTATTGTACGTGTCGTCCTCGGCTACCGGCGGGTCGTTGATGGGATTCACGCCAATCGAGACCATCGCCTGTTCGGAATAGGTCAAACCGTCCCAAGCGCGATAGACAAACGTGTCATCGGCGTCCGAATCGGCGTCGGGCGTGTAGACGAAAGAACCATCCGATTGCAAGTCGACGGTGCCAAAGAACGGGCCGAACCCAACTCCCTGGACCAGTTGGACCGTCAATGAATCCGACTCAGGATCGGTATCGTTGATGAGAGTTCCCTGTGCGGCGGCAACCGTCAGCGTCTGATCCTCATCTACCGCGTAAGAGTCATCCGCGGCGATGGGCGCCAAGTTTCCGAGGATTCTGACGACCGTGCCAGTATCGTTATCGTTGTTGATCAACTTGGCAACCACGGTTCGCGGGGTCGAATTATCGGCGAGCGCCGAGACATCGACGGTAACACGTCCCGCGGCAGTCACACCGCTGGGAAGCTGCGTAGCCGCGGTGTGTTCGGTGCTGCTCCCCATCTCAGCGAGCGCCTGCTGCTCTGTGAAGTTGAAGAACGAGTCGCGGCCATAGCGGATGGACGGCACGAGAGTCTCGCCGTCCGGCCCCAAGATCGCCAACTCGAATGCATCGTTGATCAGGTGGTTGTCCGCCGAATCCGAGATCACTTCGTAGTCAAAGGCCAATTTCTTCGCGTCGCTGGGAATGATCAATTGGGTTCTGGCTGAAACCTCAAAGGAATCCCCTTCGCGAAGAACCAAGTCGCCTTCCTCGATGGCGATTGAACCAGCGCCTGCGGTCGACCCGCCGTACTGATTATGCTGCCAGCCATTCACGTCGACGTATACCGACGCGCTGCCGGAGCTGTCCAGCAGAAGTGGGTCCACGATGATTCCATTGGCCAGTCCGTCCATGTCCCCGCGTCCACCATCGACCAGATGGACCGTCGCAACATTTCCATCGAACACCACGCCAGTCTGGCCATCGAACGAAAAGTCGAACCTCGCGCCTGTTTGGGGATCGAGCTTGAAGGCCTGATCGATGTCATGCCCTTCGGGAATAATGACATCCACCACTGCCGAGCCACCGACTTCAACATCCAACAGAGTGAAGCCGATTTCACCCAGGGGTGCGCGGCCCCCCGGCGCGCCGGACGACTTGAGGCGTTTGACATGCACGTCGCCCAGTCGCTTACCTCGCCCATCGATGGTCACATAGCGCCCGGAAGCGGCTGGAAGACTGGCTACGTCCCGCTGCAACCGATCCGCGATTCCGTCACGGTTGGCATCTCCTTGGTTGGGTGCTAACGATTCAATCAGAAAAGACTGGCCAAACGCTCTCCCACCGCGCTGGGAGGTTCCAATCTCGTAAATCCCCGACATGGTCGGCTCGGTCTCGAAGGGCCCTTCAGCGAGGACAAACAAAGTTTGCTCCGGTGTCAGGGGATCTTCCAGTAGCGCGCCGAAACCGACCACCGGCTCCTCCCGCCGAACCACGAGGACCGATGCAAACGGCTTGGGTTGGGCACTTTCGCCGCTACGCACCGCAATGGGGGCGGCAAAGAAATTGAGCCGAACCTCTGAACCGACAGGAGCGTCCGTCTGAATACTTCCCTGGACGAATATCTGCGATCCCTCTTTGTGTTCAATCCGATGCACCGTCGTGAGCACCGCTTGGTTGGTGACGTAGGCGATATCTGGATCGCCTCCGCCTGGCTTCTGCCTCGGTCTTTGAGGATTTTTATCGCCCCGATTGTCTTTCACATCCTGCCCGGTGGAGACGCTGCCATCCGGTTTGCCGCTGGCATCCTGGTCCTGCTTACCCGTGTCTTGGGGTGCCCCCTTCGACGCGTCGGCTGCATCGTTACGGCCCGGCGCCGAAGACGCAGCTGCGTCCGCTGAATCAGTCGCAGCTGGCACGGTAGCGTCAGAGTCACCACCTCCTCCGCCACTTCCGCGTCCGCCCCCGCCAGCCTGTGGCAGAGCACTCGCAAACGGCGATGGAGAACCTGAGACGGTCGGAATCAGATTCAGCATGCCTGCCCCAACACCACCTGGGTCCGGCAAAGCTGACACCGGCAATGGCGAAAATGATGCTCCGATCGAACGGGTCGGCTCGAACTCCTCGCCGGTCGACGATGGAATTCCAGCCACAATCGGCTCCCAAACCTGCGGCCCCAGTCGCGGAGATTGCCGGTGTTCGAAGCGGCGATCTTGGTGTGGCCGAAATTGCCGATCGTTTCCAAAGCTCTGGTCCGCCGGAGAGTCAGCCCGCGATTGAGGTGCCATGCGTGGCGAGAATGAAGATTTTCGTTGGACATCCCTCCCATCGGAATGAGTGCCAGGCCAGCCGTCTCGATCGAACGGTCCGTCGGAAGGAGAAGGTTGATCGGAGAGGCCAGGCCACATGGGTGGCGCCGGCCCAATCGGCGAGATGACCATACTTCCCGGTGCGATCCGCTTTTCACAAGTCTCAAGGAGCAGCCGGCGTGTTTTCCTGCGGTTAAATGCTTTGCTTCGTTTCCGAGCAATCTTTTGTGATATGCCCAACTTTTGAAGTGTAAAATGTTTCACTCTACGACTCCGCCGATTGAATGCCACTTGGAATGAGCGAACGTCCCATTGACCGGAGTACTACAATTAAGGATTATCATCGCCCACATAGAGTACCCGCTATGCGGATTAAATTACCCCAGAAGGCCGGTGTCAACAAAATGGACCCAAAAAGAGTGCGGAAGTTAAGATGGGTAACCTTCAGCGTTTCTTGTTCGCCTGGGAGTTAGGAGGGGGTCTTGGGCACATCTCGCCGCTGCTCCCCTTAGCTATCTCCCTGCGAAAACGGGGGTATCACGTCACCCTGGCCGCCCGCGACGTTGCCAATGCGAAGAAGTTCTGCGAATCTCAGGTGGATCAGGTGGTGGCTGCCCCACATGCGGCCCACGAGTCCGGCCAGGTCGCCATCCAGACCAATTACGCTGACATCCTGTGCAACAACGGCTGGGGGACGACTGCCAGCTTCCGTAAACTGCTTTTCCAATGGCGCGACCTGCTAGCGAGCACCCGCGCCGACTTTGTCCTGTGCGACCACAGCCCAACGGCTCTTCTGGCGGCGCATACGCTTCGCTTGCCGGCCGCTCAAATGGGACCCGGGTTTTGTTGCCCACCGGCCACGAGACCGCTAACTCCTTTTCGCGGCGCCGCGCCGGTGACACGCCATCCCGGCGAGCCAACCGAAACGACGATTCTTGTGCGAGTCAACGACGCGCTGAGCGATTTGAAGATCAGCGCCGCACCAAGTCTTGCCGACGCCCTATTTGCCGACGCCCCCAGCTTCCTAACCACCTTTGCTGAATTGGACCACTACTCGGCTCGAGATTTGACCGCCTACTGGGGAACCTGGTCGTTGGCAGGGGGAGTCCGGCCCAAGTGGCCCCACAGGTCGAGCCGACTGAGAGCGTTCGGCTATCTGAAACCCTACCAATACACCTTCGAACTGCTGAGCGCCCTGACGCATTTTGATGTCCATTTGTGCGTCTATTGTCCAGGGCTGAGTTCGATGGCCAAGTCGAGACTGGCCGCTCAGGGACGCATTTCCTTTTCCGAAAAACCGGTCGACCTGGAACGACTGCCTAGAGAAGTTGATTTCCTCGTATTGAATGCCGGTCATGGATCGACGGTCGCGGCTCTTTTGGCCGGCAAGCCAATTCTTCAAGTCCCGCTTTACGTGGAACAAGTCATCACCGCACAAAACGTAGAACGAATGGGGGCCGGGCTTTCTGTTTCAACGCACCAACCCTTGACCTACAACCAAACCATAGAAACCTTCTTGGATTTGCAGCCACTCGCAGAGGCGGCAGAGCGTTTTGCTAAGCGGTACCAGGACTTCCACGCAGATGGTCAGATTGATGCCTTGAGTGGCGCTCTCGAAAAAACGTTTTTGGAAAGGAAAACGGGAGAGCCCACCCCGAGCAAACCGGCTGGGTCTGCGGCTCACCTTGTACTTTTGACATCTGCCAATGACCTCCTGTTGACGCGCATACTCGCTCGGTGGCCGTCGACTCCAGGCCTGATCACGCAGCGGCACCCCCGGGCTGCGTTGCCATGGAATCCGCAGGAAGTAGATGATGTTCAGCAGATACTCTCCCACCGCTTCCACCTGTTGAAAAACGCGTATCCGGGGTGCCGAATTGTCTTGGATGCGGCAACCTACTACCTGAATTATGCACCGGAGATCCTCGAGCATTTCGACGGCGTCGAGATATTCTGTGTTCGGGACTTGAGAGATTCGGTGGTCCACGACGGCCTGACATTCGCCGCTTCTCAGCCGGGTGGCAACGTGAATCACTTTTCAAATGATCGCACCGGATTCGAGCACCATGCCGCCGACGTCAGCTATCCCAAGTACGCGACGACCAATTTGGCGACAGCGCTGGCGATGTTTTATACCGAATACTACGCTACCGCCGAGCGCATGCAAACTTCCCACGCCGGCCGGTTTCATTTAGTGGAAGCCGACGAGTTGGAACCCATGGTTCGGCAGCGCTGGGAAAAACTCTGCGACCAGATCCGCGAACCGCTGGGCGGAGCCGTAGGGAGGCAGCTCAAATGACCGCCGGACTTTCAGAAAGCCGGCGTTCTCCGCGACGAGTACGCCAGCGGGCGCGGCATGCCACGGCTGCGAGCCGGAGAGGCCCGATGGGTGAGCGCACCCCAGGCGGAACCTGGGGTGACAATGCGTGCCAAGGCGGGAGCCTTGGCACCAGTTGTTCACGTGCTCGAGTCGTTCACGCGGGGCCGTTCACCCAGACGTGGCGAAATTCCTTGGTCCTTACCTTTGTCAAAAACGGAAAAAGTCGAACTGAGATTGTGTCTTCAAATCTGTAAGCCAGGACCGGTCCTCGCGAAAAGGACGTGATCTACTCCTTGATTCGCGACGCCTCGCCATCGTTGGTGATTCTGGCGGCGAATCCGCGCTGGGCATACGTCCTCCTGTGCAAGAATCATCGCCGTCGCGGCGTTCTCTCGGTAAGTGGAGCACCACGTTCGCGCTCAGCAGCGGCGGCCGTACGCGCCGACCAACCCGGCATTACGGCCGAAGACAGGATCCATCATGACCATCGAACGACTCTTGGAACTGCTCACCTCCGCGGGAACCACTCTGGGCGTTGAGCTACAGCCCGACGAAAACGGGCAATGTTGCGTGAGGCTCAACAAGACCTTCGACGTCTTTCTCGACTACGACTTTGGCAGCGAGTGGCTGCAAGTCTATTGCCTGGTGGGGTGTATCGGCGACGGCGAGCCCGAAGCCATCTACTCGACCCTATTGGAAGGCAACCTGTTTTGGGCAGGCACGGAAGGCGCCACGCTGGGATTGGCTCCCGACGACGGCAGCGTCTACCTGTGCGACAAGAAGCCGCTCGATGCGCTGGGGGCGGTCGAGTTCCAGGCTTGGCTGGAGACGTTTCTCCACACGGCGGAGAGGTATCGGACCTGGCTAGATGCCTCGGACACTTCGCCCGGCGCCGAGGAAGACCAGGATGACCTCGACGAAGGTCAACCGCAAGCCGCGCTTGCGGAAGCGGAGCTGGCCTCCAGGTTCGGCAACGGTTTTGTGCGTCCCTGACTACTCGCCGGCACAGAACACAAGGACTCAAACTGCGATGCCATCTGATAATACCCTATCAGTCCAAGATAGCTCACCTTCGGCGCCCAGCCTAAAGGCGCCCAGCCTAAATACGGGTGCCCCTCCAGCCGATCCTGCAAAGTCCGCCGAAACGGGAGCAAAGATCGCACGGGATCGTTACGCGGCGGCTCGGCGCGCCCCAGGGAATAATTCAGCCAATAACCGGAAGCTAGAGAACCTCTCGGCTACAGCCCAGCCAATTGCCAGGCTCCGGAAAAAGAACATTTTGTATCTCAACCAGTTCTTGGCACATCCCGGGGACAAAGGCAAACCATCGCCGTTCCAGGTGCGTTACTGCGAGTCTATGCGAGACACGTTCACAGTCGGCGGGCAGGTGGACAAAGATCTCCTCGCTCAACTCGCAGCACAAGCGAAGGACGCCGAACGCCAATTTGTGGCGTACATGGACAAACAACCTGAATTGGGCCGGCTTGACCTGCAAGCGGGAGGGAAACGCAAGCTCCTGTCTATGATGTTGTCTCAGGATGAAAAGGACAGATTCGCCCCCGCGCGCGTAGCACAGGCCGAGCAAGATGCCGCTCAGATCGCAAATGATTTCTTAGGGGGAGCCCGCGGAGAGATGATGGTACTTTGGGCAACGTTCAGATACTCCACGCTCCCTCGGCGTCTGAGCGACCTGCCCCCCAAAGAGCAGGCCGAGACGATCCGCTTGCGACTCCAGCAGGAACACGGGGTGGTGTGCAAGAACATCGACGACTTCATTGAGGCTCACAAGAAGCAAGGCCAGCGCCTCACGGAGCGTCGATATCCGCATTTGACCCAGATCTTCAATTTTGGAGACCAACACGCGACGCCTAGGTTGTATCGCCGGGCGCTTCGCGATTATATCTCGAAACACACGTTGAACGACGTTCAATTTTCGCACTGGGTATGCGGGGGGGCGGGTGGTGACGATAAAGACCCGAGCGGCACCGCTCTGGCGCAACTCACGAAGTGCGACCTAGCGCTGAGTTCCAAGGACGTCAAGAAGGATTCGTACCAGAGCCGGGACTACCTAAATAGGAAAATGGCTGAACTCACTCAGCTCAAAAAAGACAATAAAACTTCAATCGAGCAGGCCCAAAAATTCGGTGTCTCCGGAGACGAGCTTCGCCTTCGCAACGCACTCGTTGCCGAACTAGAAAGACGCAACACAGCGATTGACGCGCTGCACACGCAGCTCGATGAGATACTCAACAGCGACTCTATCTCACGCGATTTGTCGACTCTTTACGAACTTACCGCGATGCATGTACTCAACAACAAGCTCAAGCAGCTCCGCGCGCTGAGTGACGAACGCGAGTTCGGTAAGCGAGTACCCGATTCCTCTACATTTAGAACCGGTTCCGCATACGTAGCTCACTCCCCCAGTAAACTCAAAGACGTTCCCGCGGATAAATCGCGTAGCGAAGCGAGGCTCGACATAAGAGGGCGGGAGGCTCATGGAGCCACTGATCACGTCGAGAACCTGGACATTCTCGCGGATAAATCGCTTAGCCAAGCGATCCTCGACATAGCAGGGGGGAAAGCCCTGGACGCCGCTGCTCACGTCAAGAACCTGGACATTCGAGACGTAGGGCTTCTCAGGAAGGAGAAGAAAGAAGAAATGCGACGCTGGGTGTCCGAAAGGTTGAACGAGAAGGACATGCACGACGGGTACCGATTCTTGGGTAGGTCCCCCCCGTGCATTTTGGAACAGGACTGGCAGGCGGCAGAGGAGAAGGTACTTGCCCAACAACACCTTAGAAAAACCGTTCGGCGGACACTGGTGGCGAACCAGCTGGGTGACCAAAAGCTGTATTCAACGGAGACCGTCCCCGCCGCCCTGTCGGACACCGTCGTCGGCGCGAGTTATAAATGGGATGGGTTGCAAGGCGTGACGGCCAGTACGCCGCTGAAGCTGATCAAGGGGCAGAAGACGGGACGCTTCCACGCGCCTAACCTGTTGCTGCATCGAGTCTGGGAAAAAGCAGGCGCCCTGTTGTCAAGTTCGGTCGGTAAAGCAGGCGCCCTGTTGTCAAGTTCGGTCGGTGTGGACAACCTCGACTCGGTCAAGATCGACAAGCGGTACAAGCCGTCAGAAATTCGCCGGCAGATGTGGAAAGAGGTCCTGAACTTAGCTTTCGAGGCACACTTGAAATCCACTGAGTATTTGCCGCGTGAAATGGTGCATGTTGACGTTCGGTTGTCGAAGCAAGGCGACGGCACATCGCGGGTCGCCGCCGGGTGTGGTGGGCAACACAAACTCCATTACAAGCACAACGGACGGATTCAAAGTGAGATTATCCAGGTGTCGCCAATTTGCTTCAACTTCGCGGTCAATGACCTCGACAACACCGAGCGTGAGCGCGAGAACGCCAAGAACATGACCGCGCTGATCGGCAATCTGGACCCGGATTGCGAACTCGGCGGAAAGATCGGAGACGCGATCAGGCGTTGCAAAGAAGAGCTCCCGAAAATGAAGAACGAAAACGATGTGAAGCATCTTAAACAGCAGATAGACTTGCTGGAAGAACAAGGCCGGGAGGTCCGGCAGATGTTTTGCGAAGGACGACACCAGACCGGCCAGAACCAAGCCTACGCGATGAGTGCGGCCGTGCTGTCGCTCGTGTCGAGGGCTTCCCAGGCGGATTTGGCCGCCGGATCCATCCAGATGGCCTTCACCTCGTCGCACGTTGGCAGCGTTGAGCAGGGCAGCCATTCGCGTTCCCTACTCAATGCCGACACGATTCAGCGCGACATGGAAATGTTGCCCAACGATCCCAACAATCCCGACGCACAAGCGACCGCCTGGTTGACGAAAGCCCGAGGCGACAAGTACGAGCTGGGAATGTGGTGACACGGCTAGTGGTCTGTCAAAGCTTAATCTTTGGGTCGGGTAAAGGGGTCAGAGCTGTCTGATTGTCGGTTCGTTGCGGCCGACGGGCGGCCGAGCCGCCAAGACATGGCAGGGCAGAGGCAGGAGCCCCGGACTGAGATGTGCGGCGGTGGCAAGGGTGGTTGCCATGCCAGTCTGTGCCGGCTTGGGCAGATGCCGAGCCCTTGGAGCAACCGAACTGCTGGCTGGGCAAGTCGGGCGCGTCGAAACCAGCCAGAAGCCCGAGCAAAAAAAAATCACGGACCGACCGTAGTGCAATCTTCCGCAACAGCCAGCTTAGTGTCGCAAACGCCACCCCAGAAAAGCGCTTCAGTGCAACGTAAAATCATTTACCACACTTTCTGCTTGATGTTTCACGTCGGAAGATATAATAATGCTCGAAACGAACCGTTACTCACTCTAAACAACTCAGGAAGTTACAAAATAATATAAACAGACGATCTCCAAACCTCGCACACTGACTACCTAAGCTAAATACCATGTCCTACTTTTAGGGAGCTGTTTTCGTGCGTCTTGGAATTTCTATCTTGTGCCTGCTGCCACTAATCCTTCTGGCAGGCTGTTCACCCGACAATCCACGCCAAGAGGTATCTGGCGAAGTCACGCTTGGCGGAGTCCCTCTGGACGAAGGCGTTATCGACTTTCAACCTCTGGTAACCACCGACTCCGGATCAGCCACCACCATGGGTGGAGCGGTCATCACGAGCGGCAAGTACTTGATTCCGGCATCTCATGGACTCGTCCCGGGTACATACAAGGTGCTCATCACCTCTGGCGACGGGGTCAACCCAGACAATCCAGATGAACCGCCCGGTCCCACAGGCAACTTCGTGTCTAAAGACCGCATTCCCGCCGACTTCAACACGAACTCCAAGATTGAAGTCGAAGTGACCGCCGACGGCCCGAACGTATTCAGTTACGACGTCCCCTAACATGCCTACCGAATTTAGGCCGGCAAATTCTTATCAGATTTTCGGTGGGCAATTTGCCGGCTCCGTTCTTTTGAGTTTATTTCTTACTTTGCGAAGATGGGTTGAGTCAAATGATGAGAAGTCCAAGAAGTGCATTCACGCTGGTTGAATTGCTCGTTGTGATCGCGATTATCGGTATCTTGGTCGGCTTGCTGCTACCTGCCGTCCAAGCGGCGCGGGAAGCGGCCAGGCGAATGCAGTGCAACAACAACATGAAACAATTGGGATTAGCGGTGTTCAACTATGAATCCGCACACAAAAAATTCCCAGGCGGTGTCGGCCGATACGGCTGTTGCTGGGGAACGTGGCAAGTGGCGATCTTGCCATTTTTGGAGCAATCCAACCTGTATCAGATCTATGAGAATCATGGTGGAGCCGATTGGGGTCCGAGATATTCGCACGCTCCCAATCGCACGGTGACGGAGAGTCGTATTCCGACACTGACCTGCCCCAGTGATACGGAAAACGCCCCCATCATCAACATCACAAGCCACAACTACGCGGTCAACTACGGAAACACCAGTTTCTTTCAGACGGATCTCAACGGCATTCCGTTCCTTGGAGCTCCGTTCAACTGCTATAAAAATTCAACATCCGACGATGGCCCCCGAAACTTGGGCGAAGCTGCGAACTTCCCGCGGATTTATGGCGAACCGGTCCCCATGCGTTCCATTACCGATGGGACGAGCAACACCCTGATGGCCTCCGAGGTGCTGCAGGGACGTGCAAACGACCTACGCGGATTCACTTGGTGGGGTGGCGCATCTGGTTTTGTGACGTATCTGGCTCCCAATAGCACGGCTCCCGACATCATTACCGGAGGGATATGCAGGCCGATGACGACTCCGCTCATGCCGTGCACGACCAGCACCACCGTCACTCGGCCTAGAATGATGGGGGCGAGAAGCCTCCATGCCGGCGGGGGTGTGAACGTCGTTTACTGCGATGGGCACGTTACGTTTGTATCGAACAATATCAACTACGATACCTGGAACGCCCTAGGCTCGGCCATGGGAGGCGAAGTGGTCGAAGTCCCCGAGTAAACACTATTCGTAGATTTCTCTCGGCCCGGTACTAGCAGCAGGCGCGTTGGAGCAGGTCTCAGGGCGCATCGCGAATGCCCTCGCCTCCTGCCTGCGTTTGATGTGTTCAACCCATGCGTCTGGTTCGTTTTTGCGGGCCAGACACGCCATTTTCGAAGCCCTCGCATATCAGCTTGGAAATGGCGCTGCGACAGGCGAAAGCTGGCCCCACCCGATTGTCGCAGGCCGGTGCGTGTGCCTACTGGCAGGTGCGTTCTCGTCCGCCGCAGGTCCGTAGCGTCCAGGGGCTTCGCTACCGATCGACCTGAACGACACACAGCCGCTCGCCCGCTGCCAGGCTGTGCAGCTCTCAAGTCGTTGCTGCAGCTTCTAAAGCGTTGCTACGCAGCTTCTAAATCGTTGCTACGCTGGGATTTACCAATTCTCCTCTCCCATGCAGCGGGTTCTCGAAGGGAGACATCGGACGCGGGCACACCGAACTTTCGTCCCGCCTGCCCGATCGCGGACTGCCTGCTCCTGAACAACGTTCAGCCGCCTCCAACAGAGCCCATCCACTCACTTTGGCGTAAACACGCCAACCTAGAGGGCCCCACGGGCCATCTTTTTTGTTATCTTAGGCGCGGCGGTAAATTAAAGTTTTGAACGAATCTTTTTTAATGGAACCTACCCTCGGAGAAACGATCATGATTTTGTTGCGCCCAATCGCACTTACCGCCGTCGTGATTCTATCGCTTTCGGTTTCCAAGCTGGAGGCAGGCCTGGTTTACTCGATGGATTTCTCTGTCGACGGGCAGGGGGCCACCCACGACACTGCCGGCGACACACTGGAGACGTCTCCCGTCACCGGCGCCAACTGGACGCTGACTTTTGATTCCGCCAGTATCGGTTCCGACGGAACCACCAATGAATTTAGGACGACCGGAGGCGTGATGCGTGTTCAGGATTGGGGAGGTGCAGGCATCGTCACCAGCGTCCCCATCTCCATCACCTCGGACGGCACTGTCGATATCGTCGGCGCTGGGCTCACGATAGGCACTGACGTCTTCAATACGGTTGGAACGGAAGGTATCACTTGGTTTTACGCGCTCGGTGGTGGGGCCAACGTCGAAGCTTTCTTCGGCGAGACCGAACTCGGTGGTCCGGTTTCCGCCGGCACCAGCCTAGGCCACACTTTCTCAGGTATCGCCGTAAGCGATGGCGATGTGCTCAGGGTAGGCTTTGGAGTGAATGTCAATGGCTCTGGAGACGGCGTAGAGATCTCCAGCCTGAGCGTGGACTTCAATGCAACGGCCGTTCCGGAGCCTACGTCGTTTGCGATGCTGAGCCTGCTGTTGGTCAGCGCCAGTTGCTTGCGGGTTCGTTCCCAGTGCAACCGTTGAGCATGGATCTGCCTGGCGACAAGACGACTCGTATGGCCCGGCGACCGCCGGGCCTTTTCGTGGCCTTTCTCCGCACCGGTCCCCCCAGCCCCGCTTGGTGAACTGCCTAAGTTACTGGTAGATTGAATGAACGAGTCCATTCGTTCGGAACTGAAAGTCATCAGGGAGTTGTGACATGTCCAATGCTTCGATTAAGAGCCTTATCGCCAGCGGCACCAAACTCTATCTCGATTCGATTGATCCCGACTTGGTTCAGCTCAACTTGGAATGGGGGGCCGTGGGTGCCACCAGCAATCCGATCATCGTGTCCGGACTCATCGAAAGTGGCCGATTTGACCAGGAACTGCAAACACTGCTCGATTCGGGCCAAGATGATTTGACGATCGCCTGGGAGTTGACTGACGGGCTCGTCAGCGCGGCTCAGAAAGCGTTTCATCCGACGTGGAAGGCGACTGGAGGCAATGCGGGCTGGGTCAGCTTCGAACTCGATCCATTGATCGAAGATCCGGAAGCCAATTTGCCTCACGACGAACGCGTCGAGCGCTACGTTGAGCTGGGGCGCAAGTGGTCCGCTGGCCACGACAACCGCATGATCAAGGTCCCCGCCACGCCCGCAGGACTTGACAGCCTGCAGGCACTGTGTGCCAGTGGTGTGACGCTCAACGTGACTCTCGTCTTCACGATGGACCAATACCAGCGGGCGCGTGACAACGTCTGGAAGGGAGCCCAGCAACGAACCTCTTTGGACTCATTCAAAAGCGTTTACAGCATTTTCGTATCGCGAGTCGACCAGTACTCCGCCAAACACGCTCCCCAGTTGTCTCCAGAGGCTCAGGGACAAGTGGGTATCGTCAATGCCAAACGGATATGGCAGGCCAACCAAGATTTTTGGCGACAAAACCCAACGCCGCTGGAACAGGAGATCATCTTTGCCAGCACAGGTACCAAGGATCCGGCCGATCCGTTGGTGGGGGACCTAACACAACCTATAGGCGAAGTCAACAATAAATATTAT
>JANQJJ010000396.1 GCA_028281725.1 Pirellulaceae bacterium
CTTCCGCGAGGCGGAACCGCCAGTGGTAGTGCGCCGCACGCCGATTCTCGCGAAATGGTCTTCGACGCCAACGGTCACCTGATTGAAGTTGACGATGGAGGAATTTTTCGCAGAACCAATCCGGGCGACAGCAGCGGAGATTGGTTTTCACTGGCAGGCGATTTAGCAGTTACCGAGTTTCATGACATCGCCTACGACAACTTGTCCAACGTTCTGATCGCTGGCACGCAAGACAATGGCACGCAGTACCAAACATCCGAAGCGGGACACGTGTGGGATCTTTTGTCGGGCGGAGACGGGGGCAGTGTGGCCGTCGATAATCTAACCCTGGCTGGATCCCAGCAGTCGATTCGCTATAGCAGCTTCCAAAATCTAGCTGGCTTCCGGCGAACGACGTGGGACCAAAACAACCAATTGCTCAGCACCGTGTTCCCACCCTTGGCATTGCCGGGCGGTAGTGCCTCCATCGTGCCGCAATTCAAAACTCCGGTGCAATTGAACCAAGCCAATCCACGGCGACTGGTGATTGTCGGCAACAACTCGGTTTACGAGTCTTCCGATCAGGGAGACACGCTAATCGAAGTGGGACCCGGTTTGGGTCCCAACGGCTCCGGTTTCCTACAGGACGCGATCGACTACGGTACGGTCGGCAATCCCGATGCACTTTACATCGGTGTTGGGGATGACATGCTCGTGCGGACCTCTCTGGCGGGAGGGTTGAGCGAGGCTCCTAGCTACCCCGGCAGCGGGACGTCTGATCAAGTTCGCGACGTGGTGATGGATCCTGGCAACTTCCGGGCTGCGTTTGTCATCGATTCCAACCAAGTATTTTCAACGGTCGATGCTGGAGTTAGTTGGGCTGAGATCACCGGTAATCTGACGTCGATCGCCGGTGAGACACTCCAGACGATTGCATGGGTGCCGGGGTCTGTGGGAGCCATTGTCGTCGGAGGAGCACTGGGAACCTTTGTCAGCCCACTCAATCAGCTAGGAAGTTGGCGGGAGGTCGGAGACGATCTTCCCAATGCGCTCGTCATGGATCTCATCTATGATTCCGAAGACGATTTGTTGGTGGCCGCCACGTTAGGAAGAGGCGCTTGGACGCTGCCGAACGCGAGTATCATGCTCGGTTCCGATACGTCTCCGCCGTCAATTGTCGATGTGATCGTCGCTGGGTCGGATTGGACGAGTCGTATGATCGATGCGGTCGACGGAGAGGGCGTCGGCTCCGGCAACGCGCTGGGGAAATCGCTGACCGGCGCGGATCAGCTGACGAATCTTCCCTGGTTTAATCTGGATACGATTTCCATCGAATTCAGCGAAGACGTACAACGATTCGGCGGCAGCGACATCGGCGCTGAGAACCTGTCTTTGGGCGGACTGAACGTTTTAGACTACGAACAGCATCCCCAGTTCGGTTTGACGACTTCCTACTCACGCGGCGACGGCGCCGGGCCCTACTTGCTGACCATCGCGTTAACTGGCGCCAACGATTTTGACGCCGATCGACTGGTGCTGACGATTGAAGATTCGGTTCAAGACCGAGCCGGAAATGCCCTGGATGGCGATTGGCTCACGGGCGTTTCAACGCAATCAGGTGACACCGTGCCCGGCGGCGATTTCGTTTTCATCTGGAACGTGCTGCCCGGCGATGTAGACCATAGCGATATCGTATTGTCCGGTGACCTGCTGCGCGTCAATGCGGCCCAGTTTACGTTTTCGGGATCCGCCCGATACGATCCGTTTAACGACCTCGATGGCTCAGGTTCGGTTCTTGGCAACGACGTCATCCTGGCCAGCAGCCGCCA
>JANQJJ010000525.1 GCA_028281725.1 Pirellulaceae bacterium
CCCCAGGTGGGTTTCCAGAATCTGCCCCACATTCATTCGGCTGGGCACGCCCAGTGGATTCAGCAGGATTTGCAGTGGCGTGCCGTCGGGCAGATAAGGCATATCCGCGATCGGCAGCACCTTCGAGATAACCCCCTTGTTACCATGGCGACCGGCCATCTTGTCACCGACACTGATGGTCCGCTTGGTCGCGATGTAAACTTTCACCATCTGCAACACGCCGCTGCGGAGTTCATCACCGCGCTTCATGCTATTGAGCTTGCGATCACGCGTGTCGATCGTTTCCTCTACCGCAGGCCAAAATTGCTTGTTCACCTTGCGGACGTCCGCATGAAATTTTTCGTCCAGCTTGTTCAGCAATCGGGAAAGGTTGAACGTTTGAGCATTCTCGGCGACGAACTTCGGATCTTGATCGCCGGCGAGCGGCGTCCCGTCGTCGTCGGTCAGCTTCGAACCGATGACCTGTTCCACCTCGTGGACGAATGACGTGAAGGCCGCTGAAATCTCGGCATTGCCCTCTCCCTCGATTTCCTTGAGTTCCTTCTCGAATACCTTCCGTTCATCGTCGGACAGACTCATCCGGCGACTGAATTTCTGGGTGTCGATGACGATGCCCTCAATGCCGGACGGGACCTCCAGGGAATCGTTCTTCACGTCCTCACCGGCTCGTCCGAAGATCGCATGCAGAAGCTTTTCTTCCGGAGTCAGTTCCGTTTTGCTCTTCGGCGAGACCTTACCGACCAGGATGTCTCCGGGACGAACATAAGTTCCCACTTGAACGATGCCTGTATCGTCCAGGTTGCGCAGGGCCTTTTCCGAGACGTTGGGAATGTCCCGCGTGAACTCCTCACGTCCCAGCTTGGTTTCGCGGATCTCGACGTCGAAGTCTTCAATATGCAGGGAAGTATACGTGTCGGCCCGAACGAGTTCCTCGCTGATGATAATCGCGTCTTCGTAGTTGTAGCCATCGAACGACATGAAGCCTACGAGCACGTTGCGGCCAAGTGCCAATTCGCCTTGATAGGTTGCCGCACCATCGGCAATGACCTGCCCCTTCTCGACCTTGTCCCCCACGTTCACGATTGGCTTTTGGTTCAAGCAGGTCCGCTCGTTCAAGCCCTGGTACTTGTGCAGCGGGTATACGTCCGGACCAATCTCGATTCGCGTGGCATCGCACTTGGTGACCTTGCCCGCACGCCGAGCCCGGATAACCATCGCACTGTTAGAAGCAACCTCTTTCTCCATGCCCGTGGCCACGATGGGTGGTTCGGCAACCAGCAGCGGCACGGCTTGTCGCTGCATGTTGGAACCCATCAGAGCGCGATTGGCATCGTCGTGCTCGAGAAACGGAATCAGACCCGCCGAGACCCCCACCATTTGACTCGGCGCGATGTCCATATACTGCACTTCCTCGGGAAGCACGATCTGGAAGTCCGCATGGTAGCGAGCAATCAAGTTGGGACCGGAAACCAAGGCACCATTCTTGACTTCGGTATCGGCTGGACAGATATAGGCATCGGCTTCCTGATCGGCCCGCAACCACTGCACTTCGTCGGTCAGCTTGCCCGTCTTGATTTGCCGGTAAGGAGTTACCAGGAAACCATATTCGTCCACACCGGCATAAATCGCCAGCGAACTAATCAGACCGATGTTGGTACCCTCGGGCGTTTCAATCGGACAGATCCGACCGTAGTGCGAGATATGAACGTCTCGCACTTCAAATCCGGCGCGCTTCCGGTTCAGACCACCGGGCCCCAGGGCGGACAAGCGTCGCTCGTGAGTCAATTGGCTCAGCGGGTTCGTCTGGTCGACGACCTGCGAAAGTTCGCCGCGACCAAAGAAGTACTCGATCGCCGCGCTGATACTCTTGGGATTCACCAAGCTCCGCGGCGACATCTCATCGGCCTCTTTCAGGCTCATGCGCTCCTGAACGGTGCGGCGCAGTTTCAGGAAGCCCTTACGCAGTTCCTCGCTGGCCAATTCATCAATGGTCCGCAGACGGCGGTTGCCCAGATGGTCGATGTCGTCAAACTGAGCGAGCGAATCCGGATCGAACAGATCGATCATGTACTTGATCGACGCCATCAAGTCCTCGGAGCGAAGCGTCATTTCGTCTTCCGAAACGTCCAACTTCAACTTGCGATTCAGACGGAAACGGCCTACGCGCCCCAAGCGATATCGGTTGACATCGAAGAATTTCTCATGGAAGAGAGTGCGCGCCTTTTCCAACTGGGGAGGATTGCCCGGACGCAAACGTTGGTAGATCCTGAGCAATGCCTCTTCATGACTGCTGGTATTGTCTTCGGCCAGCGCATTGACGATCAACGAGGTCTTCGGTGCCTCCATGACCTCCGCTTTGGAAATCCCCGACGTGCAGATGGTCTCAGCGACGTTCTTCGATATCTTCTGACCCGCTTCGATGATGATTTCGCCAGCCCGTTCGGAATCACTCGGATAGACGATATCGTCGACCGCCACCTTGCCCTCGAGCTTGCCGACACTGCGGCCATCGACGACTTTCTCGACCTTGGTCTCGTAGAAAGCCCGCAGCAACTCGCTGTCGGTACTCATCTCCGGACTCATGGCACGCAGCAACGTCATCACGGAAAACTTGCCGCTCTGGTCGATCCGAACACTCAGGCTGTCTTTTTTGGTAATGTTGATCTCAATCCAACTGCCACGTTCCGGGATGACCCGGCAACTGGGAAGCTTGCGATCGGTCGTCGTTTCGATTTCCTCCACGAAGTCGACACCCGGGCTGCGGTGAAGCTGACTGACCACCACGCGTTCGGCACCGTTGATAATGAACTCGCCACCACCAAGCATGATGGGAATGTCGCCCAAGTAGACCTCTTCCTCGATCGGCTGCTCACGGTTCAAACGCAGCCAGACCTTCATCGGTTTGCCGTAGGTCAGCCGCAACTGCCGACATTCCTCCGGCGTATAACGCGGCTTTCCGAGTTCATACCGGAGGTACTCGAGCGTGACTGTTTTGTCGTAACTTTCGACCGGAAATATCTCTTGAAAAACTCCCTCCAAGCCCATATTCTTGCGCTTGTCCGAAGCGGCGTCTTCCTGCAGAAACAGACCGTAGCTCTTGGTCTGCAATTCCGTTAGGCCCGGAATTTCTAGCGCATCTAGGCCGGAACCGAATTTGCGAATACTGGTTGGTTCTAGTCGTCGTTGAGAAGAAGTGGCCATTGACGAAACGTTCTCCTAAAGGATCCGTGGTGTAGAGTGGGGCTCGTTCCTGCAGACATCCGCGCGAACTGTCTACGCAGGTGCCTCGAATTGTCGCGCAGCGATGGTCGACGTCCTGACACATACTGCACCGGAGAAAGATGGTTGGCTGAATTGGGAGCGAGCTGGCCGACATGCGAGGCATAATATATCTCACGCCGCCGAAACTGGCAAACCCAGGTAGGGGCTCAGCTTACGAGAATTTTGACCGGTAGATGGACGGCGTCTGCTAGCAAACCAATGCCGCCAGTTGGGCAAGAATGCCCCGCAAGGCACCGCTGTGGGCCGCAGCTGGCCTCTACGGGGAGACATCACTCCACTGGCGGGCATGCAGCCAGTCCAGAGCAACGGTGCTGGATGGCCCGCGACTGCCCATACCAGCTTGTCATCAAAATGATTGACAATGCCAGCGCCCATGAGTCAAGATGGATGGTGTAGAATTCTCATCTCAATTTCGGCGGCGATAGGCGATCAGGGGCGACATCGATGCCGGCCTGCAGGGATCTGCTGCGCAGGCGACTGGTGAAAATACGGCAGGCACCTCGGATCAAGAAGGGGGCCAGCCGGCGAGACCTGCCTTTACCCAACCCGCAAAACACAAAGTCTAAGGATTGATGCACCATGGACCAGCCAATGCGCGACTTTACGGATCTTCTCTTGCGCCGCGGGGTGGTCAGCCTGGATCAACTGGGGGAGGCAACGACGCTTTCTCGCGACAGCGATAT
>JANQJJ010000154.1 GCA_028281725.1 Pirellulaceae bacterium
ACCGACGCACAAGTCCGAAACGAACGCCTGGTGAGAAGTACGAAACTGGCAGTTACGGCCGAGCGATTCAACGGGCATGTGATAAGGCTTTCCTATGGCCCAAGCTCGCCGGCCGCAAAATCAAAGAACTGACCGACGACGAGCTGGTCGAGTTTGAGACTTGGCGCAAAAAGCATCGTTGGGCTCCGAATCGGCTGCGGCATACGATGGCAACCGAGGTCCGTCGCACGTACGGCGTAGAGGCCTCGCAGGTAGTCCTCGGACACAGCAAGGCAGACGTGACGCAGGTCTATGCTGAGCGCGATTTTGAGTTGGCTGCTCGCGTCGCTCGGGAAGTAGGCTAAATTCACATACTTAGTCGGGTCGCGGTTGATCCCCGCACACGGCCTGGCCGATCGTGGAATGTGCCTACTCCGCGGCGCCGGCCGGTCGGCCCGGCGCAAAGGTGAGGTACGCGGTGGAATCCATCTCTTGATTGTTGATCGCTTTGAGGACCTTTGCGAGCTTGAACGATTGCTGAACCAGAACGTTCTGATCTCCGGCATGAGCCGGCAAGTACGGAAAGCTAAAGCGGAAGGGCTGGAGAGAAAACTTGGGCTACGCGGGTGGGTAGCGCTTTGTAAAGCGATCCAATCGTGTTCCGAGCAATTGCTAAAGCCATGCGCGGAATATCGAGTGGACAACGTCGCCCTTGCGCAGTTGTCTGTTGGCACCTATCAGTTTCGTACCATACAAGCGGCAAGGGCAGCCACTCGGCTGTTGAAAGCGGAGATTCTGAAGAGCCAGCGGATCCCGCCTGAGAACCGCACAAAAGTGATGACCAAGTGCAAGGCAGCAGAGCTATTGGGCCGGCCCAACAAAAGGAGCGGAGTAGAGTGGCTCAACGAGTGCATCAAGGATGGCATATACAGCTGCGAAAACGCCGGTAGTAAGCAAGCTTGGGTGTTTGATCGGACCCAGTTTCCCGCCGCTGTACAAGATCAAATCTAAAAACGGTCAAAAGTTGTACATAAGTGCGAGTAAGTGAGTTTGCACCGGTTGCGGGCTCTTAGAATCACTGACTTCCAAAAGCAACGTTCATTGGAGGTCACAGTGAGTACTCTGTTTAGCGAAACCCACATTTTGTTGGCGGATTTGGCCGCCCGGTAAAAGTTTCACTACAGCACAGTCTGGAGGTGGTGCCTTCGGGGAGTTAAGGGACACCAGTTGGAGAGTTTTACCACCGGCCAAAAACGCTATACGACCGAGGAAGCATGGATCCGGTGGTTGAATCGTACGAATGGCAATGAACCGCCAACGTCCGTGGATTGCTCGGTCATTGCCGAAGCGGAAGCGGAATGGGCCGCCATGGGATTCTGATTCTGAGTGTATTGATGGCCGGCGATTGGATCCCAATGCGGTGTGATATCCGCGATGACCCTGAAGTGATCGCGATTGCAGAGGCGTGCTCGCTTGACTTTTATGCGGTCGTAGGCAGGTTCCATCACCTCTGGTCCTGGAGCAACCTGCACCTCGAAAACGGTCACGCTGATAGTCACGCAACCAGCGTGACGAAAAGCGCACCTAAAGTACAGAAGAGAACAATGCCTCCCCCTACACGCCCTCCTGACGAATGGCGGGAGGTGAAGGAGGATCTCAGAAAGCTGGGAGTTGCCAAGGCAGCCGTCGCTGTCGAGGCGGCTCGGAAACGTGGACTTGCCATCGACGACGCCAACGGTCTGATCGCGCATTTCCGCGCTCGTCGTGGGGCTTGGCAGCCAGGCGCCCTATATAGGATGCTGACCGGTGAGGTATCCGAATGGCCGGAGCCAGCTGAGGACTACAGCCACGAACGTCGGCGCGAGGAAGAGGGCAACAAGTGGAAACAGAAACGTGCTGCGAATGCACGCAGACGGGCCCAGAAGAAAGCCGAGGTCGCTGTTCAAGAGAAACGCGAGAAACTCCATGGCAATCGCCTTGACGGGATGACGGACGAGCAACGCCAAGAAGTGGCTGTTAGGGCCGGCATCGATCGCCAGATGTATCGACACAACCCCGAACTAGAGCGGATTGAGATGCTTGAGGCGCTAGCCGAGTGGAATGGAGAAGATACCTCGTCATGAAACTACCTTCCTACAGTACGACCGTAGTTCACACGCTCTGGATTCAACTACTAGTCCTTGCCAACTACTCGGCCCGCTGCTCGTTTTAAGACCGCCTTGACCCAGGTGGCGACATCGGCGCCCGAGGCCTCTGCCGCATCGCGAATCTGTTGCCAGTCCTCGTCAGTCCAACGACCGATCTGCCGGACCGGATTGATTTCCTTCATTTTTTCTTTGGCCGGCCGCCCTGTCTTCTATCTTTTTTATCCAGCCAACGTCAATGGCGACAACGCCTTAGCCAAACACAGCAAGAGTTTTGCAATCCGCCACTTCTAAGGAAAATGGAGCGCGTTAGATTGAAGTTAGTCTGATTGGTAGCAAAGCGCAGGGCCAGCCAACGGCCCGGGGCCGTCATTTGCTGATCTGTCGGAGTTTGTGCTTAGCGACCATGAGCCGCTCCTCGAGAGGATCGAACTCTACCGTCTCGCGCTCGAGCTGCTGGTTAGCAAACAACAAGCGGAAGAAACGGTACCATTTTAAGGTGACCAATGAAAGCTTTGACGATAGATGCCATCTGGTGTTATGCGATTCTCCACCTGGGGAAGCGGACCGAGAATCGCGTCTGGCAGACCAGCTATCGCGGTACGCTGCTCCTGCACGCCGGGCGGAACACTCGCCGCGAGGCGGAAGCCGGGCGCGTGATCGGCGAGTTGGGGCATGAGTTGCCTGGGATCGAGGTGCTCGACGCGTGGCGAGGCAAGATTGTCGGCGTCTGTCAGCTCGAGGGTGTGGTGCCAATTGAAAATAAGATCACGATCGGCACCGACCCGTGGGCGTTTGGGCCATTCTGCTTGCAGCTCGGCCAGTTGCAAGTGGTGCCTGAGCAGGTCGAGTG
>JANQJJ010000158.1 GCA_028281725.1 Pirellulaceae bacterium
GCCATGAGCAGATCGACGGCGACTCCCATCCCTGCGGTCGCGGGCAAGAATATGAGTGCCATCAGGGCGACGCTTTCGGCTGTTCCGGATTGAAGGTAACCTTCGATACCCGCTGCCACCATGGCGACCAGCAGGCAGGCGGCCATGCAGCCGACGATAGCGAACCGGAGATAGCCGCCCAGCAAACTCGCGTTGCGTCTAGCCACGAGAACCGGCACTTCCTTGAGCGCGTACTTGCCGAAGCCAGCTTCGCCGAACGTGGACAACAGCCCCAGCGTGGCCACCGTGCCTATGTACTGTTCAAAGCCATAGTGCGTTAGATGGCGTGCCAGAATGACGGTAATCGCGTACCCGACAAAAATGCCTCCAACGTTAGCGAATACCAACAACAGCGGCATGGTGCCTCCAGCCACCATGTCACTCTCGGGCACAACACTTGGCGTATCGGCATTTTCATGTGCTGCGTTTTCAGGCACAGGTCTCTCTCAGGCACGGGAGCCGGCTCCCCGCAAACCATCGCAGATTGACCTGCCTCCAGGCCCCGGACGAAGTAACAGCGGAGCAGCCACGTGAGAGTCGGCTGGGGAGGACAGGTCAACCGGCGGGTTTGGCTAGCCGGTTCTCGTCCCGTAGCGAGATACTCTCACGAATCGAAATCCACGAACTCCACCATTATGGTTGGAATTCCTCGGCGTGTCGCCGACCTCTCACTTCGCCTGGCCGGCACCTAGAGCGTCTTTACTTTTGGTGTCGCCAGTTGTTTGCAGCGAGTTCACGCTGGAAACCGTTGACAGACCAGACTACGTGGGTGCGCGGGCTTGCACTAGAATTCAGACGCCGGTTAGCATCGCGCGGGAAACAATTGTCGCAACTTCCAAGCTGCCATCACGCTCCGCCGTGATGATTGCCGAAAAGGCAGCACCGTTGCTTCCCGTAGCCATGTCAGTCCGCGCCAGAGTGTTAGTTCGGCTCAAGCCCACGCATGGTGCCGGTGGAAGACGCGAACGTGTCGGATTCGATTCCCATCCGCTGGATCATCGACACGAATAGATTGGGCAGGGGATAGTTGTCGTCGGTGTCGAACGCCAAATGCTGGCCATGGCGGAAACCTCCGCCGGCGAACAGTACCGGCAGATTCGTGGTAACGTGCGTATTGGCGTCTCCCAGATTACTGCCGTACAACACCATCGTTCGATCAAGTAGGCTCTCCGAACCTTCGCGAACTGACTTCAGGTTGGTAAACAATTCGTCCAGCAATCGCATGTGCCACTGGTCGATCGCACGCAACTGCTCCAGCTTGGACTTGTTCTTTCCATGATGAGATAGATTGTGATATCCCTCGGTGATATCCGTGCCATCCACGTCGATGACCGGCGAATTGACGCTGTCGAGCAGCAGAGTCACCAAACGTGTCGAATCCGTTTCCAGGGCCAACTTGGACATGTCGTACATCAGACGCACTTTTTCCATGTAGGCTCGCGGATCTTCGGGGTCCAGAGGCATGGGGGCAGTCGTTTTTGGTTTGGGACGATGTTCCCACTCGCGCGACATGGCCATTCGCTGTTCGAGATCTCTCACGCCCGTCAAATACTGATCCAACCGATCGCGATCACGCGCACCCAATTCGCGTCCGAGTTGTTTCGCCTGATCGGCGACCGCGTCCATAATGCTTTCGCCGAGTTGCAGTTTGCGGACTTGCTGGGCAATTTCGGCCTCGGAACCTTGCAGGAACAATTGCCGGTAAACGGCCGCCGCGCTTTCTTGGCAAGGAATCAAGACGCCACCACCGGTCCAGGAAAGACTGCGTTGTCCCTGCTTCACGTTCACTCCCAACGTCATGGATGGAAAACGCGTGTGCGGAGGCAGATGTTCGGCCAGATACTGGTCAAGCGAAATGGTGTTGCGAAACCCGCCGCTACCGGGATGGGGTGCGGCAGTTAAAAAGCAGTTGTCGGCCGGGTGCCCGCCATCGACGTCCGGATGCCACACGCCGCTGAAAACGGTCAAGTCGTCTCGGTGCGCTTTAAGGGTCTGCAGGTAGGGCGACAAGGTATACCCGCGCCCGCTGTCACGGGGAAAGAACTCTGCCGGAAGCAGCCCCAAGTTATTGCAGATCGCCAGCATCCGACGAGGCTGCGTTTCACTCGCGCGATCACCCGGGCCGGCAATTGCCGGTCGCATCGCGTCGAGCATGGGAAGCGACATGGCCACGCCTAAACCGCGCAACAATCGACGCCGGTGGATGGATTTATTGGTAAACATAGTGCTAACTACCCCGGAGATTTCCTACTTGTTCCCGAAGAGCTCGCTGGTCACGATCTCGCGAACGATGGTACGCACACCATACTCTTCGGCCTGAGCGGCATCAAGAATTCGTTCTATTTCCTCGCGGTCCCCAAATCGCAGGGGCGCGCCGGTCGCATAAATCAACAGTTGCTGCACGAGATTGCGAGCAATCTGTCGTTCGTCCTCTAGTAGCAGCCGCTTCAAGTCGTGGATATCGTCAAAGCGTTGTCCGCTGGGAAGCTCACCGGATGCATCGACGCCCTGGGCTAGGCGGTAGCGCAGCGGCTGACCGTTCTTGCCATATCCTTCGACGGGCTTGCCAATGTCCTCGGCAAGGGTGCGGTACTGGTCGCGCCACCCTCCAAGAACGTCAAAGTTCTCCATCGCAAATCCGGGCGGGTCAATCTTTTGATGACACTGGTTGCAGCTGTCAGTCGAACGATGTTTTTCGAGTTGCTCACGAATCGTTTCGGCGCCACGGATATCCGGCTCCAGGCCGGGGACCGTCGGCGGAGGTGGAGGCGGTTTTTGTCCGAGGATCCGCTCCATGACCCACGCACCGCGCCGAACCGGAGACGTGTTGGTTCCGTCGGCAGTCACTTTCAACACACTCGCCTGAGTCAGGAGTCCGCCACGCGGACTATCCTCCGGAAGTGAGACGCGCCGCAGTTGGATCCCCTCGACGCCCTCCAAGCCGTAGTGACGAGCCAGGCGCTCGTTCACGAAGACATCGTCGGAGTCCACCACATCGCGAGCCGGTCGATTATGAAGCAACAAATCGTGAAAAAACCGACGAGTCTCCTCGACCGCCGATTCAACCAGTAGATCATCCAAGTAATAGTCGTTGTAGAGAAACTCGTCGGCAGATGTTTCGTCGGCGCGGCGCAAGTCGAGCCAGTAGTCCAGGAACGCGTCCACGAATCGACGTGAAGCGTCTGACTCGATCAGCCGATCCACCTGCTCGCCCAGCGTGTCCGCGTCCGCGAGCTGACCAGCGTCCGCCAGCGTTCGTAGGGATGCGTCCGGCTGGGAGTTCAAGAGAAAGTAGCTGAGCCGCGTGGCTAGCGCGTGGTCGTCGAGCGGACCGGGAGATTCGTAAAAACAGACGAACTCGGGCGAGCAGAGGACGGCCGTATAACCGGCAAGCATCGCTTCGGAAAACGGGCTGCCCGTATCGAGAGCGTGGCTGACGACCGACGTAAAGCGCTCGACGTCCGACTCGTCGACCGGGCGTCGATAGGCTCGCGCCAAGAAGGTTCGCATCAGGCGCTGGGCGTCGCCAGTCGGATCGTTCGTGATGACTGCAGTCTGACCAGGCTCAGCGCCCGAGCCCATAGGTAGATCGCCAAAGAGCAGTTGGTGTCCGGCCGGAGGCCAGGTGTCATGGATGGGGCCGTCGACCTCCATCCACCGGAACGCCACGCCAGGCATTCCGTCGCGCTCAGCCAGCGGATTATGCCATCCCGGCGGACGCGATCGAAACAAGCGGGCCGCGTCTGGACGAATCGTCTCGCCGGCCAACAATTCCACCTCCAATTCTTGGACCGAAGGTTGGGGATAGACATCGAAGCCGCCCAGCCAGCGAAGCAGCCGTGGTGGAGCTTGGGCATAAATCGTGACCGGCTCGTGTCGGCGTCCTTTCGATGCGGTAGCCCGATCCGGCCTCCACCAACGTTTATCGGTTCCGGGGCCCGCCCAAAACGTATAAGCGGAGAAACGTAGGCGATAGCGTCCCGACGCGGGCGCCTTGAACTGATCGAAGCGCAGTTCCAGCGGCTCGTAGCTGCTGGCAACCACACCGAATGACTCGCGCTCGAGTCGATCAGGATCCGAGTCGGCCAGCGACGCCGGAGCACTTTCGTCCTCGAGGACTTCCAGGTCTGCTTCATGATCGAGCAGCGGAAATACCGCCCGCTCCGGACTTCGATTGAACGGGTTGTATCGCAGCCGGCGCGCCAGCGCCGGCTGCTGGCGGGCGTAATACCGCCGAGTTTCCATGCTGGGCTGGTCAGCTTCAGTCACCATGACCTGCCGGAGTGCCGAGTCGGCCGCCTGCACATAGCGCGAGATTTGAACGTGGGACGTATCGAGCGCCTCCCCCACCTTGTTGAATCGATACGCTTCGCCGTCTTCTGGCAAATTTTGTTTGATCTGCAACCAAGGCGCATCGAGTAAATCACGTAGCGTATTTTCGTATTCATGGCGGTTCATACGCCGCCAAATGGCTCGGCCCTGCCCGCTGGCCCGCGCCCGGTCGACGCGAGTCAGCTCTGTGGCAAGGGTATCGCAGAACGCTCCGGACACCTCATGTCGCATATCACTCTCGGGAGGCATCTCGCCGGCACGCACGCGGTCATGAACTTGGACCCACCGCAAGAAGGCAGATTCATCCGCCTGCTCGATATCGACTTCCGTCAGCGACATCAGATCCAAGTTGCCTTCGGCTGAATCGGAATTGTGACAGTCCACGCAGTGGGTCTGCACAAAGGTCACGACGGCGCTAGCCGAATCGTTCGAAATACCCCAATGGGCCGGCAACCAAATTGCCAGCGTTAGCAAGACCAGGAAACGGATGGGACAGGGCATCGTCGAGGCGCTCACCGTTACAAGCAGGTAGGGAGGCGGCGGGCTGAGGTGGGATTGTGCCCAAATAACGAGTGATATTTTAGCCGGGTTGTCGTCTCGACTCAAGTCGCAACGCCCTTGGTGAATGGGGCACCAACGATAGCCCGGCACGTGTCAGGAACTCGAGTCGCTTGAACGGAAAGTACTCCGCAATCCGTCTTCCGCGAACCTCCACGGAGCCGTTTGAGGTTATAGTCTGGTGGTGAGGGCTCGGCATCGTCCGGCTGAGTCGTCTGCCCTTTGCCGCGAGCCCAATGGCAGTGCTCTTGGCCAAACGCTCTTCGGAAGTAACAACCCAATGAACCGCTACGTTTTGACCTTCCTAATTATCGTCTTCGGCAATGCCACGACGCGCGGTGACGATCTAGAGATCAACTTGTGGTACGGCGAACACCAGCGTTTCGGGCATCTGGGTGGACATCCGCAGCGTTGGGTGAACATTCTGGGAAACGTTTCACCGGCGGGGACGCTCCAGTCCCTGAGCTATTCGCTTAACGGTGATCGACCTCTCGCCTTGTCGTTCCGGGAAGATCGCAAACGCATTGCCCGAGATGGTGATTTTAACATCGAGCTGGCCCGCGAAGACCTCCGCGATGGCCCCAACACCGTCGACGTGATTGCGCTTGGCAAGAATGGTACGACGGTCCGGCGCCAAGTCAGACTGGACAACACAGAATCAGCGCGGGGCTGGCCGCTGCCCTATCAGATCGATTGGTCGAAAGCGCGAAACATCCAGGATCATGTGCAGATTGTCGATGGCCACTGGAAGCTGACCGCCGATGGCGTGCGGTGTGACCAGCGCTACTATGATCGAGTGCTGGCCTTCGGAGACGAGTCCTGGCAGGATTACGAGGTCAGCACCACGGTGACCATTCACGAGCTGACCGCGCCGCGGCAGGCGGCCAACAACACGGGCGTCACCCATGCGGCCATTGCGTTACGTTGGCCGGGACACGACTCCGACGGCAAGCAGCCGAGCGTCAAGTGGTATCCGCTCGGGGCAACCGCCGAATTCCGGCTCGGAGGGGATCTGAAGCAATGTCGTTGGCGAGTCTTTGACGGCAAGAAGAAATTTTACATTGAATCGAAGAGGCGGCGCGAGCTGCAGTTCGATACGCCCTACCATATGAAGCACCGCGTTGAATCGATCGAGGACGGAAAATCTCGCTATCGTGCCAAACTCTGGCCAGCCGGACAGCCGCAACCGGAAGGCTGGGACCTTGAACGAATTGAAACCGGAGACATCCAATCCGGCTCGGCGTTGCTCATCGCGCACCACGCCGAAGTCACCTTTGGTAATGTTTCTGTTGTCCCCATTCAAAACGCTCAGCCGGATGCAGCGGACGCTCATGGAACGGACTCATCAGTGGCTCCGCAGCGCCGGCACAAGGCCTCGAACGGCCCCGCACAGCGACCACCGAACATGATCGTGATTCTGGCCGACGACCTGGGGTGGTCGGCGGTAGGCTGCTACGGCAACCGGCTGGTACCGACACCCAACCTCGATCGTTTGGCGGACGCTGGAGTACGATTTACCGATGCGTACGCTACACCGCAATGCACGCCTTCCCGGGCGGCGCTTCTGACAGGTACGAACAACGCCCGCAACGGCATGTGGCACGTGATTCCATGGTACGGCTATCCCCGCGCTCGAATGACCGAGCCCCAGTTTCTCGAGCAGCTCTCACGAGACGAATTCACGTTACCCAAGGGGCTCCGCGATGCGGGATACGCAACGGCATGTATTGGCAAGTGGCACCTAACCACCAATCAAGACGGTAGCTACGAGCAGCTCCAGCCCGGCGCCGCGCGACACTACGGATTCGATTGGTCCCCACCGGATTGGGACGGCAAGCGGCTGATGCCCCAGGACCGTGGCGTGGACTGGCTTACCAACCGAGCCATAGAATTCATCGAACGAAACCGAACTCGACCATTCTTCGTGTACTTGTCCCATCACACGATTCACGGCGTCGTGGCGGCACCAGCAAAACTGGTTGAGAAGTATCGCCAGCGGGGCTTTGCAGAAACCGGCCTCAACAACGCCACTTATCTGGCTGCGATCGAACATCTCGACAGCAGCGTGGGGCGGTTGCTCACCAGTCTTGACGAACACCAACTGGCCGACAACACGATCGTCGTGTTCGTCTCAGACAATGGTGGTTTGGTTCGGCGGTACGACCATCACACGCCCGTGAGAGACAGCAGCGGCGCTGCCGTTGAATTGGAGGTCAATCTGCAGGAGTTCAGTAACTCTCCACTTCGCGATGGCAAGGGTTCAGTCTACGAGGGCGGAATCCGCGTCCCACTGATCGTGCGTTGGCCCGCGGTCGTCAAGGCGGGGCGGACTTGCTCGACACCAGTCCACGTGGTCGATCTTGCGCCGACGCTGCTCGAGGCGGCGGCCGCAAAGATACCAACAGATTCCACCTCGACCGAACCTGCTCTGGACGGCCGTTCGTGGATGCCACTGCTGCGTGGGCAGGAGGAGGTCTTTCCTAAGCGCGCGTTGTACTGGTACCTGCCGCTGTACGACTTGAATTGGGGGGCCACGCCTAGCGCCGTCATTCGACGTGACGACTGGAAATTGATAGAGCACTTCGGCGACCGATTCGACAGAAACGGACGATACGTCGAAGGGCACCATCTCGAGCTTTTCAATTTGAAGGAGGACACCGGCGAACGGTTCAATGTTGCCTCGGCGCGCAGCGCAGTCGCCGAACAACTACACGCAAAACTGCGGGCCTGGATTCTCCAACACCAACTGACCATTCCGGAACGCAATCCGAGATATGAGCCACGCAGAAGATTCGAAGTGACCAAGGTTAAGCCAAGCTCCAGTTTGGTCGACCAAGCGACCGAGAAATGACAAGCCGCGGCGACGTACCGGACAAACGCTAGACAGTCACCCATCGACTCGCTGCGCGTATTTCCAGGGCAGGGATACTCTGCAATCGAACTGCGGACACGCCGCCGGGATCTGACTCAGGCATCGCGAGCCTTGAGCCAAATTTTCATCAGCTCCGCAATCGACTTGACACCCAGCTTGTTGAAAATGGATGCGCGGCGAGCCTCTACCGTACGCAGGCTAACGCCCAGTCGGGACGCTACGACCTTGTTGGCGTTGCCCTGAGCGAGCAACTCAATGACGGCCCGCTCTCCTTCGGTCAGGTTGGCCATGCGGATGCTGGCATCCTTCAGCTCCAATTCCTCGCGGTAATTCTTGGCGTCCTCTTGGAGGCCTTTTTGGATCGCGTCCCATAATTCCTGCGGATTACAGGGTTTCTCAATCAGATTCATGGCCCCGCCGAGCATGGCGCGTACGGTCGAACGCGTATCGGCGTAAGCTGTCATAACGACTAGCGAAATGGTAATCCCGTTGTCGCGCAGGGTTTCCAGCAACTGGATTCCACTCAGACCCGGCATGCGTTGGTCGGTCACCAGGCAGGCTGGCCTTTGGTTGCGGTAGTTCTGAAGAAACGCCTCTGCCGAATCGTAGGAATGCACACTTACCTGCATCGGTTCTACCAGAGCCTCAACCGATTTGCGGGACCCCTCATCATCGTCCACGATAAACACGTGCAACTCTTGTGACATCGTTAGCAAACTCACCGAAGTCATGACTCATGCTCGAACTGTTCAGAGCGTAGCAAATATCCGAAGACAACGCCACTTCGTAGAGGTGTCGAATCGCCACAAAGTTGGGGTTTTGCATTTTATGCGTGAAGCTGCCTCTCTGAGGCACTACTGCTGCGCAGCGGCTGACGGAGACTTTGGCATCCTTGCCGGTCAGCAGCTTGGCGGGGGGGTTCCGAATGCTGGCTGTCAGACGATCGGCAACGCAAACTTGACGAGCAGTCCGGGCTTGGCTTCTTCGGCCCAAATTCGTCCGCCGCATTCCTCGATGATAGAGCGGCTGATCGGTAAACCAAGCCCAAGCCCCGCAGCTTTACTAGTATTAAACGGGTGAAACACCAGTTCCAATTGGTCTTGGGGCAATCCAGGGCCATTGTCCTGCACGGATACGACGATTTCGTCGCCGACCACTTCGGTGCGGGTGATGATCACGCGATACTCTGGCTCGGTGGCTTGCATCGCATCGCAGGCGTTTCGTATCAAATTGACCATCACTTGCTCAATCTGAATACGTTCGAGCATGATCAGCGGAACCTGGTCGGACAGTTCGACAGTCGAGTGGACCCTAGCACGTTTTAGTTCGAATTTGAGCATCACCAGCGAGTCGGAGATGATCGTATTGATTGAAACCGATTCGGGCTCGGCATCCGAGCGCCGGGCGAACCCGCGAAGTCGCCGAATAATCGCGTCCGCCCGCGTAACTTGGGTCACGATCTGCTGATTCCAATGCCTTAGTTTTGGCGTCGCCTGGCTGGTTTCACTTTCGAGAGTTTTTCCGGCAGCGAAGGCGAAGTTGGATATCGAGCTCAAGGGTTGGCGGATTTCGTGAGTGATTCCAGCCACCATTTCTCCCAAGTTGGACAGGCGCGAAACGTGTCGCAGATGTTCCTCCTTTTCACGCAGCCTTTCCTCCGCGGCCAACAATTTCGTCACGTTTCTTCCCACGGCTTGATAGCACAGGAAATTGCCCTCTGCGTCGTAGAGTCCTCGTCCGTGCCAGTCCTCCCACTCGACTGTCCCGTCGTCGTGTTGAACGCGGATGCGATCTGATTGGGCAGGATTCTCTTGGGTGGCACCCTGCATCTTGGCGATGATGCGGGGATGCTCATCCTCGGGCATCGAATCAAAGATACTGGCTCCGACAGCCGTCTCCGGCGTGAGCCCGTTGGCCCGCATATAAGCTCCGTTGGCAAATTCAATGATGCCATTGGCGTCGAAACGCACGATCAGCTCTGTCTGATCTTCAACGATCGACCGGTAACGCAGCTCACTTTCTCGGAGTTTCTGCTCGGCTTCAACCAAATCCGTCACGATTCGTCCGACTGCCTGATAGCCGTGGTGATTTCCCTCCTCATCGTACAGCGCCCTTCCATTCCACTCAGCCCAGTCCTCGGTGCCATTGGGGCGCAGAACGCGAAACATGGTGGCAGCCATGGGCTGCTCTCGCGTGGTCGAAAGCACCTTTTGAATCGCTGCCTCTCGATAGTCCGGATGAATCGATTCGAAGCAGTTGCGGCCGATGGCTTCCTGAGGCGTAATTTCATATCGATCGCAAAATGCCTGGTTTGCGAACGTAATCGTACCGCTGGCGGTAAAACGCAGGATCATTTCGGTTTGGTCTTCCACAATCGAGCGATAGTTCCGTTCACTCCTTTGCAGATCCCTCTCGATCTTCCGCCTGGCATCAATCTGCTGGACCAATTCTTCGTTGATTCGGCTGAGCTGTTTGGTGCGTTGGAGAACTTTTTGTTCCAAGGTTGCCCTGGCTTCCTCCAGGTGTTGTTGCGCAATCTTCAGGTCGTTGATGTCCTTCGCGATACACTCTCGCTGCTGGACGTCCGCCGGCGAGCTGTTGGCGGCAAACTGTGTGATCTCAAACTGGCGACTGGAACCGTCCGCGTGCTGGAAACTGACCTCATAAGTCTGAGAGCTGCTTTCGCGATCGGTTTGGGTGCAGACCGGCCCCAGTTCCGGATCACCGGGCTGCGAATCACCCGCATGGACTTCGCCGGGATGAACACGATGCGCCAGATCGCACCAACTGTGTCCGAGCAACTCCTCCGGTTTGAATCCGAGCACGTTCTCTACCGACGGACTCACGTACGTGAGCCTGCCCTCCCGATCGCTGGTAAAGAACACGTAGTTCACCTCCAAGCCCTCAACCAAGTTACGGTACTTCTCTCGGCTCGCTTCGAGATCGCCGGTCCGTTGCGATACGGTGAGTTCCAGCTTCTCGACTTGTTTCTTGGCCCGCAGGTTCCGCCACTGGATCGATCCGAAGGTCAGCCCCAGGGCTAACAGCACGTAACCGAACATGGCGGCGCTGGATTTGTACCACGGCGGGGTAACGGTAAAGTCAAATCCCACGGGAGGCGTGAGTTTGAAATTGCGACCGCGAGCCCGAACCTCGAAACGATAATCTCCCGCCGGAAGCGCCCGGTAACTTTGGAAGCTGCTGTCGGTCCACGGAGACCATTGCTCGTCGAGTCCGTTGAGCCGAAATTGATAAGCTTTGTTCTGTAAACGACGATTCGACGGCGTCGTGTACTCAAATGTAATCGGCGTCGAGGCGAATGGAATGGTCAAGGGCTCGTTGATAGGCCAGCTGTTTTTTCGCTCAACCCCATCTGCTCGAACTGCCGTGATCAGGACGCGCTGGGGATTTTCCGCCTGGGGCAGGTCCTGAGGGACGATAACGACTTCGTAATTGGTCGTCAGGAACCAGAGTTGCTCGGACGTAGAAATGAATCGCTTCAAGAATCGCCCCTTGCCCAGGCTCACCGGGCAATCGATCTTACCCTCGGTAGTAAGTCTCAGTATCAGGCCATCTCGCGTTGCAACCCAAAGATTGCCACTGACGTCGGTGGTCACGGGGCCCATGGGATTGGTCAGGTTGTAAGGGCAGGCCATCGGCAAATCAGCTAGCTCCACAAACCGCTTCTCGGCCGAGTCGTATCGCAGCAGTCCGTCGCTGGAGTTAAAAACGATGTGATCATTCCACAAGCAGAGTCGGTTTCTGCTTTCATTGGTCGATTCGTCGAACCAAACTGCCTGGCTTTCCTGCGTTGGCTGGGAGTCGATGGCGCCGAGCGGTAGGCAGCAAGGAGACATTTGCCCTTTGTCATTCATCGCGACAAACCACAGGGTTTCCCCCGACGCGTTCAGCACCGGCTGGAAGCATTGGGTCCGAGGAGACGCATCGACTCGCCCCAGCCATTTCCATTTTTTTCCGCTACGACGAAAACGCTGGATGCCCTGGTTGATCGATCCGAACAGCACGGTTTCTCCGTCAGGCAGTACGGTTCCGTCGGTCAGGTAGGTTGAGGCGACGCGGTCTACCCGGCCAGCAGAATCAATTACGTATAAACCTCTTGTCGTGGCCGCCAGCAATTGATCGCCGACCTTGAGGCTGCCCCACGACTGGGAAATGCCTTCCACGATGGATTCCAAGCGATAGGAAAAACCGTGTTTTCCCGCTTGAGGCACGAGTCGGTAAACGGATTTGCTGGCCGAAAGATACAAGTCGTCCTGTAACCTCGCGCTCCAGAACAACTCACCGTCCTTGAAACCGAAACTTCTCAGGGAAGATGTCAGGTCAATTCGAGCAACCGGCCCCTTCCCAATAGTGGGCACCCACAGAGACCGTTCGGAGCCAAGTACGGCTCTGCCCGTACACGTTCGAAGGCCTTCACCATCGAGGGGGCCTAGCCGGTCGGTGATCTCTCCTTTGCCATTAAAAAACGCAACGCCATCCTCGGTACACAAGACATACTGATCGTCGCCCAGACGTGTCACCCCTTTGGTTCCGACCCGCTGAGCGAACTCGGCAATCTCAGTTCGGAACGGTTCGTATTGTCCGCTGCGGATCAGCGCCATGCCGTTTCGGTAGGTCGTCGTCAGGATGGCGCCGGAGTCATGCTCGCAGCAGCCGATCATGAATCCATCGTTATGACCGGGTTGACGTTTTTTGGCGTCGGCCACCAGAGGGACAAACTGGCCATCGGATAAGCGATGCAGTCCGCCGTGATTTAGAGCGGCGATCAGTTCACCGCGGACCCAACTGTAGCTCATGCAGGAGAGGCCCTCTCCGACTGGGTAGAACGCGAACTGGTGGCGTTCTATGTCCAAAGAAGAGGTGACCACGCCCGTTTCGAATCCGAAATAGACATCGGTCTCGGTAGTGAAGATCTGCCGACAGTTGCCAAGCAGCGCGCTGGACGCTAGAGCACGGCGCAAGGAACGAAACGTCAGCGTATTCTCGGTATTGCGGGAAAGCACTCCAAAATCGTTTCGAAAACCGGCAAAGACCATACCTGCCGTGCCTGCCGCTACCGCTTGGGCCGGCAAGCGATCTGGGTGCTCAATCAGCGTCCAACGTTCTTTGTCATATCGAACAATGCCGCCCATCGTGGCGATGAAGACAATACCGTCGGGGCGCACGCTGACGTCCGTGCCCACCAGTTGCCCACCACCCATCGGCGCCGGTAGGACTTCAAATGCCGGATGCCCCACCTCCGCTTGCCCCCGCGCAGCGGTCAAGGCAACCAGGGCCATGATGAACCCGTACTTCAATCGTTCGGTGGGAGGCATCGATAACTTCAGCGAAGGTTAGAGGCAGTTGATGGTAGAGACGCTGCCTTCGGTAAACCACATGTCCCAGAATTTTCTCTGGAGCGAGCTAACCAGACAAGTTGCATCGCAAGTGTTCCGCACTACGGCTTGCCGCACTCACCCGAAATATGGTCGAAGTTTGCCGCAAATTGACTTGGTTGGCCATTAAGAAAACTCTATCTTTTCATACCGTCAACCGAGATACAAGCAAGACGACAGTGAGGCGGCGAGCTTGGAAGGAGACGAGCCGATGAGCGTTCTGGACAGCTATCCAGCCACGGTTTACGTGCTTGATGACGATCCCGCGATCCGCGAAAGTGTGCGAGCAATCGCCCGATCATTTCACTTTCAGTACGAGACGGTTAGTACGGTTGCTGAGTTCCGTTCTCATGGAGCACCGTCGCGTCCAAGTTGTCTCATATTAGATCACGCACCTGATGGCAGCCCCGACGGCCCGAAGCTCTTGCCTCAGATCAACGATCTCACGAAAGTAATTGCGACCATCGTATGCACAACCGTTGCCGACATCGCCCTAACGGCCGAGTTAATGCGAGCCGGCGTGGTAACGTTGTTTCAAAAGCCCCTCAGTGGCAGCAAGCTGGCAGAAGCGATCGACGAAGCAATCGCAATTGACCGGAAACGTGCCCGGCAGTTGGAGACCTTCACAAGCATCCAGCACAGGTACAAAACGCTCAGCGAAAGGCAGAAAGTCGTGTTGAGCCACATGCTCGACGGGCGCAGCAACCCATGGATTGCTGCCAAGCTGGCCATATCACTCCGGACCGTCGATCTGGATCGCGCGGGCATTCTGTCAACATTCCGTGTCAGCAATGCGGTCGAGCTGGCGAAACTGGCTTCCGATTTCACCGTTTTGGCGCAGCACTTTGGAATATCGCTCTCTCACGAAAACCACGCGTTA
Source organism: Pirellulaceae bacterium (assembly GCA_028281725.1). Classification (GTDB taxonomy): domain Bacteria; phylum Planctomycetota; class Planctomycetia; order Pirellulales; family Pirellulaceae; genus Aureliella. The sequence continues at coordinate 14,078 of JANQJJ010000158.1, forward strand.
GTTCCCAAACGTTTAACCGGCCCCAAACGGCACTCTAGACACCATCCAATCCTCGGTCTCCGCCTTCGCCAACACTTGAATCGCCTAGGCCGTTGCTGCAATGGCCGGAACGTCTAATACGAACCGGCGGCGCCGTTGCCGCTCTACGCCCTGGACATGACTTTCTTGCCTGCAAGATGTTTCCGTGGGGTTCGCGCATACCCCGCGCCAGCTCTCTCGTGCTCCTGCTCAGCCTGGTGCCGCTAGTGCGAGGGTTTGCCCAAGGCAGAGTCCAGGCCTAACGTCCCTCCAGCCCATTTTGGAACTCCTTAATATCTTTTTGACGACCCATCAGGATCACGGTATCGTGAGGCTGGAATTGATGATCCGCCTCGGGATTGAACAGTAAGCTACCGTCGGGTTCCTTGATTGCCACAACCAGCAGATTGTGTTTGCGATGGGCTTCGGTTTGCCCCACCGTCACGTTCGTCAGCGGAGATCCCTCGAGCACATGGATTTCGTCAAGTTCGAAATCCGTGAAGGTACTTTCCGAAACCATTTCCATCAGGTCGGCGGTAATCGGACGGGTGACCATTCGCACCATTTGGCGTGCGCCAATGAGCGTGGGCATGGCAATTTTGTTGGCACCCGCCTGGCGCAGTTTCTTTTCGGTGCTCTGGTGCTCGGCTCTCGAGATGATTTGGAGCGCAGGGTTGAGATTCCTTGCCGTGAGCGTAATGAACACATTGTCCGCGTCGCTCGGCAACGTGGTGACCAGCGTTTGAGCTCGCTCTACTCCCAACTCTTGCAGAACGGCTT
>JANQJJ010000169.1 GCA_028281725.1 Pirellulaceae bacterium
AGTTGCTGGCAGCTACCGCCCAAGGATCTTGCTTGGCCTGTTCGGGGCTGAGCCAGTTGCCACCGACGGCGTAAACGTTCGTCAGGTGTTCCGGAAAGACCGTGGCGAGTTGATCGAGTATGAAACGAACGCCTTCGCGGCGCGTTGCGAAGCAGTCGGCCAATTCTCCGGTGAGCGTGACCGCGAGCCGTGTGGAGGCGATTCGATTGAACCGTCCGGGAAAACCGAGCATCTCTCGCAGCCGTTCGGCGAGTCGACTCGATTGCCGCCACATGGGGAAGCCACAGGAGCGGCTGTTCCCGTGGACGTCGGCCACCTTGAGATTCGCACCGCCCATATCGATACCTAGGATCGACCCGTCCTGCTCGTGGGGAGCCGGTAGCAGTGGTTTTGTCATGAAGCGGCCAACTCAGCAGTGTGGCTCGGTTCGTATTGCCACGGCAGGATCACGCAAAACGTACTGCCTGTCCCCAGTTGACTCGTCAACCGGATTTCACCCCCAAGCAACTTGCAAAGCTCTTTCACGATCGATAGACCCAGGCCGGTTCCGGAGTATTGACGCGTCAGTCCTCCGCCTTGCAGAATCGCGTTGCTTTGGCGGAACTTCTCGAAGATGATTTCGAAATCGGATTCCGGAATACCAACGCCGGTATCGGTCACCGTGAGATGGAAGTGCTGGTCGGAGATTCGCCCGAGCTGAACCGTGATCAACCCACCGTCGGGCGTGAACTTGATGGCGTTGGACAGCAGGTTGGTCAATATCTGTTGCAGTTTGGGTTGATCCTGAAAAACCTCCGGTAGATCCGCATCCACCTCGATTCTCACGTCCATATTCTTCTCGTCGACCAGGCTGCGGAGCATATCGCACTGGGAACTGACAAGTGTCTGAAGATCGAACGACGTTGGCGTGATACTCATTTTCCCAGCCTCGATTTTAGCGAGATCGAGGATGTCATTGATCATCTCCAAGAGCAGTTTGCCGCTGTTCTGAATATTCGACGCATAGCGGCGCTGTTTGTCATTCAACGAGGAAATGTCGCGCAACACGTCGCTAAACCCAATGATGCTGTTGAGCGGAGTGCGCAATTCGTGACTCATGTTTGCCAGAAAGTCGCTCTTGAGACGGTTGGCTTCGTAAAGATTCAAATTGGCTTGGGCTAGCTGATCGACGCGGACGTCCAGTTCTTTGTTGAGCTTCCGAAGCTTCTGCTGCCCGTCGGTCATGTGGAGCAGCATACGATTGAACGCGTCCGCCAGCTCGTTGAATTCGTCTCCCGTGTCGATGTTGGCCCTGAGGTTGGTATTGCCACGACTGATCTCATCGCTAACGCTTCGCAAATGCTGTAGCGGGTTGAGCACGATACGTCGCAACACCCAGTGCACGACCAGCAAGGTTGCGGCGACCGTTACCATCGCAGCGGCAATCATGAATGCCAACGTCCAGACGGAGGCGACTTGGGTTTGCCGGTACGGCACCATGACCTTGACCACGCGAAAGGGAATGTCTTCGGCGGTTGATGTCGGATTCCGATGGTGGCACGACAGGCAGCTTTCTGAAAAGTTGATCGCATGGTAGTAGACGTACCAACCCTCAGGCGGCGCTACGACTTGTGGAGACGGTGCGTCTTGAAAGATAGGGCCGTCTTCTCGATACAGGCTTTCCAGATTTGGGAGGCTGAATTGCTCGACCGTCTCTGGTTCGCCGCTTCTGCCCGCGTCGAGGCGACCTGTTGCCGGGTTGGCTGCGGCCTGAGCGGCGGCCAGCTCCATCGATTCGGCCCGTCGCTGCAGATTCTCTCGAAAACTGACGTGCAGGTCCTCGAGCAGTTTTCGTTCGCGCGGTGACGCAGGCAGCTTGGCTTCGCCTAGATCGGTGTGCTGCGAGACTTCGTCCAGCGTCAAGAACTGGCGCACATAGTCGGGGTTGTCGATCAGATGCTCGCGCAGAATGGTCAAAACATCGGGCGGGAAGTAGAAGCGAGGATCGCCGCCGCCAGGGACCGATTCTGGCCCGCGAACTTTGCGTTTGTCCACATGTTTCCAGGCGATGACCGATTTGGCATAGTCGCGAGCGGCCTGCCGGGTTGTCTGCCTGACCAGGGGGTCCGCGACCACCTGCAATACGAACCAGAACGCCAGCCCGATAGGGACGATCAGCGCCATGCCGAGAAAAAGCAGGCTTTTTCGTTCCAAGCTCAACCCCACCACCAGCTTGCGAACAAGCTGGCCGAGCAGGTCAAAGAGAACGTGATACCAACGAGATTTCATACAGGCCGAGCTATGATTTCGTGACTGCGGGCAGACGCGGAAGTCACGATTTTACCGCATCGGCAGTCTGAAGGCTTTCTCAGAATTCACCCGCGACTAGGGAAATTCAACGTTTTCAGGGTTTTCCTGCCGATTGGCGGCATAAGCGGATTTGTCGTGCCAAATGGTGATCTGGACAAACTTTACGGCCACGTGCGGCTACAATCCTTGGGATAGGTCGGTTGCTCAGCCCGATTTATCTGACTAGCATAACCTGGATATTCTTCGAAAACTCACATCGACCCGAGACAAAAGACGGGGTGCAGGAACCATGTCAAAAGGCTTTCCGTATTGGATGCGTTGTACATTAGTTGCAACGCTGACCGCTATGCTAACTATCAATCCAGCCTGGGCAGGGCGTGGCTTGCGCGGACTGTTTAAGAAGCGGTCCTGCTGCAGTGTACCGATCTGCTGTGAGCCGGTTGAGCCGTGCGTCATCGTGACCTCCTGCTGCGAAGTCCCGATCTGCTGTGATTCGGGTTCGGCCGTAGCAGATGATTCGGCAGTCGTTGATGAAATGCCCCCAACGCTGGGCAGCGAGTCTGCGCTGGCCGAGCCGGCAGTTCCCTCTCCGTCTGACGACGTGACTCCTCCTCCACCGAGCGTTTTGGAACCCGATGATGGCGGTTTGGGTGGTTTGGAGGAAAGTCCCGATACTCCTGCTCCGGACGATGCCGGAGCCACTGCGCCAGCCGAAGATATGCCGGCGTTTCCGGACATCCCCGAGCCCGCGGCGCCCTCTGCCGACGACGTTTTCGGTACACCTGCGGACGATGCGGCTCCGGTAACTCCCAGTGATTTGTTTGATACCCCGGCTGACCCCGCTCCGGCAGCTCCCAGTGATTTGTTTGACGCGCCGGCTGACCCGGCTCCGGCAACCCCAGATGATTTGTTTGGTACACCGGTTGAACCCGCTCCTGCGGACACGACACCTGCGGTCGACCCAGCACCAGCGGACCTCGTCCCCCCAGCAGCCGACGATTTGTTTGGTACCCCGGCTGCTCCAGATCCGGCACCCGCCGCCGATGACCTGTTTGGTACACCGGCTCCGGATCCTGCTCCCGCAACGCCTAATGCAGATGATCTCTTTGGAACTCCTGCCGATCCTACGCCTGCCGATGCTGACGATTTGTTTGGCACGCCACCCGAGGCGCCGCCGGCGGACGATGCCGCGCCAGCCGATGCGGATGATCTCTTTGGCACGCCTCCGGCAGGGGACACGGGTGCCGCAGAGGATTTGAATGACCTTTTTGGCACGCCTTCGGCCGCGGCAACGGGCGAACCGGAAGCCGAGGAGCCTCAAGCAGATCCGCTACTGGATCTGTTCAAGACATCCGATGCACGAACGTGGCACGACAACACGGGCACGTTCCAAGTCACAGCCAAGTTGGTCGTGATCTTTCCTAACAAAGTACGTTTGCTGAAGGACAACGGAAACTACTGCACCGTACCAATGCGGCGCCTCAGTGAGAACGACAGACGCTTCGTCAATCGCGTGGCTCAGTCGTTGCCCTCCGGTGAGATCAAGTACGTTTCGGTAGCGAAGTAGTCCGGCAGAGCACGTTCTTTTCAAGAGCTTTCAGAAGCGTTCACAAAGGGAAGCGAGCTATGGAGCTTGCTTCCCTTTTGTCATGCGTTTCGTCGTCGCGTCGAAGAGTATTCATGGCAAAGAGAAAGAGACGGGAGGATCGTGGTAGGCCCGCTCGTGACAACGCGTCGCGTGGTGAATCCGCAAAGATTTCCGACGGACCATCGACCCGTAGCGATCCAGCTCTTGCTCCTGCCCTCCGTGCCACCGATACCGTGCGCCGGTTCATGTCTTTTCTGGTGGTGGCTCACTTTTTGGCGCTCATTCTGACCCTTTCGTCCAACCTGGGGCCGAGTTATGTCCAGGGTGAGCTGGGGCGCTGGGCGGCACCCTATCTGGTCACCACGAACCAGAAGTACGTCGCCCTACCGTTGGCACTGACGCACGCGGATACCATCGACTTTCCGCTGTGGATTGAACTGCGCCCGAGCGGTAGCGGGCCGGATGCTTGGCAGCGGTTTGATCTGCCGGGCTCATCGTCCGGACGTGGTGAAGCTTCGCTGACCCGTTCACGTTGGCCCAACTTCAGCCGGATGGTTCGACTGGTCGCCGAGGAGCAGCCCGACAGTGAACTTTTAGCCGAGATTGCTGCCCAGGTCGTCCGCGCGGCCGAGGCCCGACAGGAGGCCAGATTCGACCAAGTGCGATTTGTCCAGCCTCACGTGCTGAGTTTTGACGAAGATGCCATTGTGGATCAAGGGCAGGCGTCGTTGATCGCGCAAGAGCTGGAAGATGAAGTGGTCTTCACCGCGAATGTTGTCCGCGATTCCAGGGGAGACATCGGGTTGGTTCCGATGCAAGAGTCTTCGAGAACCTCCAAGCCGCTGTCTTCCGGTGGTGAGGTTTCACCATGATCGAGAGAGTGGTTCGTCAGTGGAACCGGTTTTGGTTTTGGCCGGTGCCCGTGACCTCCATCACCGGTGCAAGGATTGCAATCTGCTCGGTCGCTGCGATCTGGATGGCCAGTTTTTGGCCGACCGTTCCGGATTGGTTTGGCGAAGACGGCCTGCTCCCAAATCGGCTCGCCGGACTGCTCATCGCTGATGAGGGATTGCCCAGGTGGATGTTCTGGTCGCCGCTTTGGATGACGGACGCCTTGCTGGCTTACCATGCATGGCTGGCGGTTGGAATCGTGATCTGTTTGGCCGCGGCGCTGGGCGTCGGAGGCCGCATCACGCTGGCTGTTCTCTTACTTTGGATCATCGCTTGGGCACATCGCATAAGCTGGATGCAAGGGACGGTCGAACCGGCCCTGATTGGGTTGACCGCCTACCTGATCCTCGAACCGGGACCATCGCTGGTAGCGCGCGGGGAATCGAAGGTAGGCCAGGTTTCCTGGACAGCAAACACGGCCCTACGGCTAATCCAAGTCCACTGGTGGATCCTGATTGCAGCTGGCCTGCTGTCGCAACTTGCGGGTATCGTCTGGTGGCGTGGCGAAGCGGTGTGGTGGCTCGCCTCGGCAGGTCGGTCCAGCGTACTGACTACCGACCTACTGCGTGATCAGGCCACGGTGGTGAACGTGTTGACTCACGGAAGTATCATCACGTCGATGATGGCGCTCTGGTTGATTACCCTGCCGGCAACGCGGCCCTTGGGAATCGGATTCGGAATCCTTGTTGCCCTGAGCGTGGGGCTGGTCGCCGATCAGTTGCTCTACGCTGTTCTGTTGGCGAGCTGTCTCTGGGCTTTCCGAACACCAGCGCCGGCTGGCGCGGATTTCCGCTGATGGCCCGGGCGCGCTGCAACGTACTGAAAACAAAGC
>JANQJJ010000257.1 GCA_028281725.1 Pirellulaceae bacterium
GGCTAGTGGTCTGTCAAAGCTTAATCTTTGGGTCGGGTAAAGGGGTCAGGAGTCAATTGTGCACAGCACCCGAAGGGCCGCTGGCGGCAATTGACTCCTCACCCCTTTACCCAAATCTTTAGTGTTGACAAAGCACTAGCAGGTGATTGCAAAGGTGCCCTCGGCATGCGATGAGATTCGCGTAGATCCTGGCTATCCTTTTCCGGAGAGCCCCGCGCTTTCGGCGGTCGTCGATTCTTGCCCCCGGGCGGCGACGGGATCTAGGATTTCCGGCTCCGTGGCGTTAGACTGCGGATTGGGGCGAGGGTACTAATCTAGACGTTCCGCCAAGCTGGGATTCCGACACCAAGATGCTCTGTCGCCGGCTTCCCCCCTTGGGTGGCGCCACGAGGCGCTCTGTGCAACAAATCTCTCCTCCTTTCATTTAGCTGGTGAGCGGATGCCAAGTTACGTCGTGCGATGCGGGACGATGCGAACACTGCATATCATGCAGGCTCGACAAGAATATGGACGTGGCATGCGCGTGGTTGCCCGCACCTCGCGGGGATTGGAGGCCGGAGACGTTTTATGCGAGGCCGACGGGCGTATCTTGAAGCAAATGGATGATCCACCCGGCGGCACGATCCAGCGCGAGATGTCGACGGACGATGAAAACGAGTTGGCCCATCTGACTGCCAAGATGGTCGAAGAGGCAGACACCTGCTTCCGCATCATCCGCGAGATGGAACTACCTATGGATCTGGTCGATGTGGAACGCGTCTTGGGAGGGGAACGCATGGTCGTTTACTACCTGTCCGAGAATCGTGTCGACTTTAGAGAACTCGTCAAACGGTTGGCTCAAGAGTTTCAGACGCGCGTTGAAATGCGACAAATTGGTGTTCGCGATGAAGCGAAATTGCTAGCGGACTACGGTGATTGCGGGAAACCGGTTTGCTGCAATACGCACTTGATGAAAATGCCGCCAGTGTCTATGAAGATGGCCAAGATGCAAAAGGCGACATTGGATCCCAACAAGATCTCCGGTCGTTGCGGTCGACTCAAATGTTGCCTGCGTTACGAGTACGATATCTATGAAGAACATAGTAAAAGCCTACCGCGGGTCGGGGCGGATGTCGTAACGGCGAACGGAAGAGGACGCGTCCTAAGTCAAGAAATCCTGTCTCGACAATTGTTGGTTCACATGGAAGACAACCGGCGTGTTATGATTCATGCGGATGAGGTACTGTCGGTAATCCGGCGCAGCAAACAATCCAGCAAAACGCGGGAAGACGCCGCGGATTGAGAATAGCTGAGCAACACCACGTTTCAGGTAGTGCTACGTTTTAGGCAATTTAGGGAACGGCAACTTAGGGAACACTGTGACCGAGAAGATTCACCCTATCGTTGAGCTGCTTCAACAAGACCAGCGATTCCATATCGAGGCCTATCAGTTTGTGCGCGAGGCCCTAGCCTACGCGCAGGAAACTCTCAAAATGCCTTCCGAGGGTGGTGAGGGCGAACATCACATCACCGGTCAACAGCTTTGCGAAGCGATACGACGGTATGCCGTAGAGCAGTATGGTTTCATGGCGAATACGGTGCTGAACAGTTGGGGAGTCTATGCGACGGGGGATTTCGGTGAAATCGTCTATAACTTGATTCGCATCAAGCACATGAAGAAGTCCGAGTCCGATCGGCGCGAGGATTTTGACGACGTCTATGATTTCGCGAGTGCGTTTGAGCCTGTCTTTGAATTGTCAGGCGGCGACGACTGAAGCCGTCTGCCAGGACAGACTGAGCGCTATGGACATGACTCACCCCTCCGAGAAAAAGACCGACGTCAACTCACGCAAGCCGTTGCCAAGATTACTCGTCGGAATCGCAGCCATCTATCTGGCCTGGCTCTTGTGGCTCGCCTATGTGGCCTGGGTTAACGTACAGTCGGGGAACCAATAGCCTGGAGAGCGCGCCATAGGTTAAGTGGTGTCTCGCCCTCGCTCGATTAAGCAACGATTTTGTTGATTGGTACGCGATAGGCCCGCGCAGCTCGCAATCATCTGGGCGACCAGACCGCTATCCCAAGATTTTCTTACTCAGGCGTGCCAGCAGTTCAGATGCGTGACCGATCTCTTGCTTCTGGCGTTCGGGCTCCTGCGGAATCTCTCGCTCGATCGTCAGTGGTCCCAGGTAGCCGATGTCTTTCAGCGTGGTGAGATAACGTTCGATATCCACCTGCCCTTCTCCCAGCGGCATCTCCTGCCCCCAGGTCTTCCCGGGTTGATCACTCCAGGACGCATCTTTGCAATGCACACTGCGAACGTAGCTGCCCACCTGCTGGAGCGCCTCGATAGGCTCGCCCGTGCCATACAAAATCATGTTGGCAGGATCGAAGTTGATAAACAGGTTGTCGCGCTGCGTATCGCGGATGAACGCCAACAGCGCATCGGCCGTCTCCTGGCCGGTCTCCAGATGAACGGCCTGATCGTTTTGCGACGCGTGATCGCACAACTGCCGCGTGACCTCAATGACTTCCTGGTACATCGGCTCGGTGGTGTCGTGCGGGACAAATCCCAGATGCAAGGCGACGACGTCGCATCCCAGCAGCCGAGCAAAGTCGCTGATTTCCCGCATTTCCTGCAATCGGTCTGCCCGCGTACTTGGCGGTACCAGTCCCACGGTTTCGACTACCGTCGGGATATCCGCGTAGCTTTCACCATCGAATCCCCCGAATACGGCAGTCAGCGCGATTCCCAAATCGTCGAGCTTCGCAAGGAAACGCTCTGCATTGTCGGGAGTACGCGAGCTTCTGGCGGGCGCATGGAGTTGGATGGTCGGAATGTTCAGTTCCCGCGCTACGTCCAGCTGAACTCCAAGCCCCGCGTCGATACTGGTAAATACACCTATCGGCCAGTCCGCCATCGTTACTCTCCCGTCACTCATTGCCGAATTCGAATTCTGTAATCGCCTGTTGCAATCGTCCTGCAAACCGTCTGGTAGCGATCGCCAAACATATCCGGGAGCATTGTAGAAGAAAACAGGTGCCTGACGATACTCCCCACGAGAATCAGACTTGCCGCCCAGGATTTGATGAATGCCTACGTAACCCTTACAGTATCACTCATCCTGACCGCTCGGCGACATGCGGCGGTGTGGCTCGGTCGTGCCGATGGCAGCCGGCCTAAGCGGACTCACGCTGAGATCCAATCCAAGTGAACTATAGTCGAACCTGGGAGCACCTGATGAGGTTTCTCGAGCAATCTGTCGTCTGCGCTATTTTTTCCACAGCCATTTTTCCCTTAGGATGTCCGGCCGCCTTCGCTGCAGAGAAAACGGTTGACGTCGTCGTCTATGGCGGTACCAGTGCAGCGGTGATGGCGGCCGTCGAGACGAAGCGACTTGGTAAGAGTGTTGTCATCGTATGTCCAGAAAAACATCTAGGGGGGCTGTCGGCTAGCGGTCTGGGATGGACCGATACCGGTAACAAGGCGGTCATCGGTGGATTGGCAAGAGAGTTTTATCAGCGTATTTGGAGCTACTATCAGACCGACAAAGCATGGCCCTGGCAAGCGCGGCAGGCGTATGGCAATCGGGGACAAGGGACACCGGCGATTGATGGAGCGCAACGGACCATGTGGATCTTTGAACCGCATGTGGCTGAGCAAGTATTCGAAGATTTTGTGCGCGAGTACGATATTCCGGTCTACCGGAACCAGTGGCTGGACCGTGAAGATGGCGTGCGGCTGGAGGAGAACAGGATCGCAGCCATGCGGACGCTCGATGGCAGCGTCTATCGTGGCCAAGTCTTTATCGACGCCACCTATGAAGGAGACTTGCTGGCGGCTGCGGGAGTCGACTATCACGTCGGTCGGGAAGCCAACAGCCTGTATGGCGAAACCTGGAATGGCATCCAGGTTGGGACGTTTCATCACGGTCACTGGTTCAAATCCAACATCTCCGCTTACCAAGTGCCCGGAGATCCCACCAGCGGACTCCTACCGCGGATCAGCCCAGAGCCGCCGGGCGAGAAGGGAGCCGGCGACCACCGGGTACAGGCGTACTGCTACCGCATGTGTTTGACCGACCACGATCCCAACCGGATTCCATTCGCCAAGCCCCAAGGGTATGACCCGAAGCATTACGAGTTACTAGTGCGAGTACTGCATGCAGAATGGCGCGAAGTCTTCAACAAGTTCGATCCGATTCCCAACCACAAGACCGATACGAACAACCATGGTCCGTTTAGTACCGACAACATCGGTATGAATTACGATTATCCGGAAGCAAGCTACGAAGAGCGGGAGTCGATTCTGGAGGAACACCGGGTGTACCAGCAGGGCCTAATGTACTTCTTGTCCAATGATCCTCGAGTGCCTGAAAAGGTGCGTCGTGAGTTCGCCCGATGGGGACTGGCCAAGGACGAGTTCGTTGACAACGGCGGTTGGCCTCACCAAATCTACGTACGCGAAGCGCGGCGAATGGTAGGTCAGTATGTGATGACCGAGCACGATTGCCTGGACAAGAAGCAAACGCCCAAATCGATCGGGATGGGCTCCTATACGCTCGATTCGCACAACGTGCAGCGCTACGTGACGCCCGAAGGTTATGTGCAAAATGAAGGGGATATTGGTGTCAAAGTTCCACGCCCTTACGAGATCTCCTACGATTCCCTGGTCCCCAAGAAAGGGCAGTGTGCCAATCTGATCGTGCCGGTCTGTATCTCCAGCAGCCATATCGCGTTTGGCTCGATTCGAATGGAACCGGTGTTCATGATCCTGGGCCATTCGGCCGCCGCAGCCGCCGCGATTTCGATCGATCTCGAAGTGGATGTGCAAGATGTACCGTACACCAAACTCCAGTCACAACTTGCCAGCGAAGGGCAAGTGCTGGGAATCGATCAAGTGCACAGAATGCTAACCAAGGACTTGCCCGGCGTCGTCGTGGATGATGAATTGGCTGAGCGCACGGGGCCGTGGGTGAAATCGTCTGCAAACAAACCGTATGTGGGATGGGGCTATCATCACGACGGCCAAGGCGCCGGCGGTGAGCTGAAGGCGGTCTACCGGGCGGAGCTAAAACCAGGAAACTATACCGTTCGCATCTCATTCCCGGCCAATGCGAACCGGGCAACGAACACGCCGATCGTGATCCGCCATGCCGATGGCGAATCCAGTCTGCGGCTCAATCAGCGCAGCGCTCCGCAGGCGGATGCCATGTGGGTCCCTTTAGGGGAGTTTCGATTTGGCGATGTCGGAGTCGTGACGGTTCAGAACCAGCAGGCTGATGGCTACGTAGTAATAGATGCCGTGCAGTGGCTGCCGTCGGAATGACGGGAGGGCGTGACGCCTCACCGGTCGCTCGGCACCTTCGAAAGCTCAATCTCATCTCGTCAGGGTTTTTGCGGCAAACCAGGTGTCCGCTACCCGGCAGGGTATGAAGAGAGTGTTCAAACCCCTTGTACGGAGCAACTTGCAAAGCGACTGTGCGGAGCACTTTGCCAGGCTGTGTCAGGCACTCGCGGGATCGGTGTCTGGCAGGCGGATACCGGCCACCTGTTTCAGCTCATTGCCAAGGAGCCGAGTTATGCGCGATTTCCTATTGGAAAGTCCGGTACTGCTGGGTGTCTCCGGCATGCTTGTCTCGGGAACCATTTTGTTTTTTTGGACGCAGACCGGACATAAAGCGGCCCTCTACTCAGGGGGCATCGTGGCTGCGGTGACGGCTGTGTTGATGACGATCTCAGTTCAAATCGAAACAGATCGCGAGCGGATTGAGAAGATATTGAACCAGGTTGCTGACGCACTCGAGAGGGGTGATTACGAAAAGGTCTATGGCTATATCCATCCCAATGCGGCTCAGGCCAGCCGGCGAGCCAGGAGTGAGCTACCGAACTATCGATTCACCGACGCGCGGGTCACACGCATCAAGTCGATCACGGTCAATCGCTCGTCCACGCCGCCCACCGCTTTGGCTGAATTCCATGTGATGGTTGCCGGAGATATGAACGGCCACCCATTCAAATTACCGCGTTTCATCAAGGTCTACTTTATGGACCGAAACGGGACTTGGCTGGTCCGCGACTACGAACATTTCGATGCCGCGACAGGCTTTCGCAATACGCCGCTGGGTCGATAGGAGACACTGGATCGATGAAGACGCTGGGTCGGCTATGAGGCAGATTCAACGGCTAGCGAGAGGCCCTTTAGTCGCCGGATCACGCTCAAGAACTTGTCTTCATTAAACGGCTTGCGGATGTAGCTACTAACGCCCAGCTGCTCGCAGTCGTTTTGGTCCGTTCCGTCATCGCTGCTAGTCAACACGACCACCGGAATGTTCATCAGGTGACGATCCGTCCTCAGCTGCCTTAGCAACGACACGCCATCGGTATCCGGCAGGAAAAGATCTAGCAAAATGACATCCGGCCGCGGGGCTCGCGCGAAAACGCCGCGCCGGTGCAAGAACTCAATCGCCTCGCTGCCGTCGCGGAACAAGGTCAGGCGATGGTGGATACCGCAACGACGAAGAGATTCGATGGTTAGCCGCGCATCGAGCAGGCTGTCTTCAACCAACATGATTTCCAGAGCTTGCCCGGTCCCTTCAGGGGCTACCAACACTATACTGTATCCTTAAAAGTATCGACTAGTTTTCCGTTGTCACCGGACTTGAGCTGATGCCCAGGCCACAGCGAATCAACTCAGATTCCAGTTCCTCGTGAGCCCGAAAGCAGGCGTCAAATTCTTCGAAAGCCCCTAGGTACATCGGCAGGTCTCGACCAATCGTCCCCCGATACTGAGCTTCCTCTGCTTGTTCACAGATCTCGTGAAGTTGCAGATAGAGTTCTCTATGTTGCATTTTGGCCCTGGCCGCGGACCCAGCTCCGATGGAACCGGTCTGAGGGGAACTTTCGATAAAACCATACGTTTCTTCGAGCGAAAACTCAAGGGCGATACAGTCGCGCAGCTCGCCCAACCAATTGACCAGTTGCCGCGACGCCTCCTTGGAATCCCGATCGCCGATTCTGATTTCGCGAAGCTCCCGAAGAACGCCCCATAGTTGCAGATTGGAGTCCTTGACCTCCTGCAGAAAGGCTGCGTTCACAATAGTCGTCTGTGTGTTGACTGCGACAAATGACATGGTCTACTCCTTTTGGATCGGGTGGATACCGCCATCCGGAACCCGAGCGCACTTGATGAGATGAGTAGGAGCGCAACGTGGTGTATCTCTGAGAAGATCACTCCGCGATAAACCGATAATATCGGGAGATTATTGTAGCCGATCCGAACTGAGCAATTCAAACAGATTTGTCGATTGGGCAGCCGCTCCTGCCCAGGGAAGGCCCACGGGCTCAGTCTCCTCCCTAAAACAGGCCACCATACGACGAGCAGACGCTCGTCCCGTTCTGCGGAGGGGGTAGGAAAGGGCCTGTTCGCCGCATGCCCGGTGGAGAGCGAGAACCGGAGAGTGGGCCAGGCAGACCGGTCGCATCCCGGACGGACCACCCCGTTAGGGTCCGCGACGGAGCGAGGCGATGGGCCAGCTTTTCAGCCGACCCAGTGGAGATATTGGCTTCAGGAGTGCCGGCACCAACCCGCAGGACTGTTGAATTGGCACTCGCCAGGCTTCGCTAGCACTCGCAAGCTAAAACAGGTACTCGGCGCCAAGCGACCAGCCCTGGTAAAACACTTCGCCATCGGTGTCGATGAATGGGAAGCGATTGATGGTAAAGCCGCCACCACCAAACGCATTGCTCAGGTCGCGAGTGTTGAAGTTTTCCGGTGCCAGGGCGACGTTGTCGACATACAGCAGGTTGTAGGAACCCTTGATCGACCAGGAGTAGGTCATACGGTAGACCAGTGAAGCGGTGAGCTCCGTCAGATAAGCCGTTCTGCCATCCTGTAGGAATTCGCGGGCTCCAGCAACCGAATTGGAGAACGCCTGGGACTCGACTTCCGCATGGTTACCGAAAATGCCGGCCTTGGTTTCCGCACCGAACTGAACTCCGGGCAGCACGTTGACCCACAGATCGCCACCGAGTTGAAATCCGGTCAGCTGGTTTCGTGTGACGGTGTCGAAGTTGAAGAACCGAAGTTGGTCGAAGACAAAAACACCGGTGTTACTTCCAACCGCTGAGAATCCAAATCGCTCGTCCAGATCGAAGTACCGCACGCCGGCCAGCCAAGAGCCCTGAACCCAATCAAATGGCCCGACCCAACGTCGACGATAGTTGACTTCACCGTTGTGCAATTCGGAGTTGTAGCTCATCGTGTGAATGAAGGAGCGGTCTGTGTCATCAAAGCCCCCTGCAGGACTGACCCCATATAGACTGAAGACGGAGAAGAGGTTCGGTGTCGTCAGGCGAACCGTTCGATCGGCCTGCCAGTCATTCAGCCCGAAATAGCGTGCCTCGAGGTTGGCTCCCGGACCGGTCTGCAAGTTGGCGAGCAACTCCAGCCCATATCGCATGCGATCGAAACTCAGGTCGGTACTTACGAGAGTCGCCGGACCGCTGATCCCGGTCGCGCTAAGAATATTCGACGTCGCGAACTCGCCTGTCGTCGGGTCTTGCAGCTGCGTCGCAAAGTTGCCGAATCGGCTTGTCCGGCGAAGTCCGATGGTGCCGGCGTAGAGGTCAAACCATCGCTGAGCCCCGCGTCCGCCCTCGCTATACGGTGCCAGAGGACCGAGCAAACCGGCGAGCCGACCACTGAAGAGGCATCCGCTGCCGTCACCACACTGCGAACAGCCTTGGCCACCGCAGGCACCGCCTCCGCAGCTACCGTAGCCGCCCATCGCGTCGCAAGAGCTGGCTCCAGCGTAAGCCACGTCCATCGGTGGCGGCCCTTGGAGAACCATGCTCATCGGGGCGTCCGGCATCATCATCCCGCCAGCCGGTATCACACCGCCCATCCCTGGATGCATGCCGGGCATCCCCGGGCTCATTCCGGGCATCATCCCAACAGGCATTCCATAAGGCATGCCCTGCATAGTCGGGTCGAAGCTAGCCGATCTCGCCTCTGCTTGTCGCTTCGCCGCCTTAGCCGCAGGCTTGAGCGGCGCTTGACCGTGCAGCCTCTTGGTTGCGAATCCTTGAGCACTTACCAAGAGAGCTAGCCCCACCATCAGCCAGTGCATACGACCACTGAGCATTCTCATTGATTTCTCTCCAGCGACACATCGTCCGTGTTCGGCATTGGCTATGCGTCGGACCGCCCAGCATTTCCTGATGCCGTCGTGCGCACAACATGAAATATCGGTATCACCCGAAAACTCGTTACAGACGTGCTTATCGGCTGCCACCACCCGAAAAGTTTGCCAGAACCGGAATAATCCGAACGATCGGTCTGACCGCAACAAAGAACCTGGTAAAACAGGCAGCTTAGGTGGACCCTGACGGCACCGTAGTCAAGCCACCGAATCAGGGACACTCCGCGCGACTTCCTAGGCAGCGGATGTTTCCCATGGACGTCGCTCGGAAGCCAACAGCCGCTCCAGCCGGAGAACTGCCAACGAAAAGAGAACGGTAAGGGCTTGGGCTGCAATCACGTTGAGCGGCCCGGATACAACCCATTGCAACGACTGCAGCAGTGGCATGCTTGGCGGACGAGACAAGAAGACCAAGCCGGCCGCAGCACATAGAGAAAGGATGACAACGCCGAATCGCCACAGATTCCACCGCTCGTTCCATGCCCAGCGGCATGCCATCCAACTGCTTGTCAGGCCACCCAACAACGCCATCAGGACGCCTAACATCAACATGGGTGGCGCTTCTAGTTTCGGGATAGAGTGACACGCGCACGCAGCAATCAGAGTTAAAAAGGCGATATCCCAGATGGTCCAACGAGCCGCTGAGGTGACGTGCGGCGATGGAAAACGCTGGCTGGACTGAAACGGCGAAGAGAGCGGATCGAGAGTCGCGGTCAACCATCCGGCAAACAGCAGGCACGTCGCTACCAGGAGGCTGTCGGAGCTGGCAAAATCCGTGATCCGCTGAAACGCTGCGTTCGAAACCGTTCCAATAATCAGGCACACCAGTGCTGTCGACAATTTGCCGCGTCCCAAGCTGCCAGCGAGGAATCCGGCAAAGAAGAGACTGCCCCAGAGAACGCCTACCGCCGTTGGTTGAAGCCACAGCGGAGGAATCCATCCCAGCGCCGTCCAAGTCGCAAAACCGACAAAGACGGCACCAATGGCGCCTCCCGTGTGTCCCGTCTCCACGGCGCCGGCACAGTCGGCGTTCGGTGGGGTAGCGGAATTGTAGACGGCTTGGACCACGCGATTTTTCCGAAAGAGTCTGGACTGCGCCATTGTGGCCAGTACCGACTCAATCATAGTTTTCACCAGTCGCCCGGATAGCCTTGCAACGCGTGATGTCGCGTTGATAACGCGCGCGAGAAAATCGAAAGCTGTTACAATCTGACTATTCGTTTCAAGCTAACGGCAGCGCACCTACCCAGAGTGCTCCTCGGTTGCCTTCCAATTGCCGATCCTGACTCGCGAGATCGTTACATTACGTCCAAACCAACATGGAACCAACCACTCAATCCATTCTCTGCTGCGTCGGGCAGACCGTTGCGGGCAAACCGACGCAATTCTTGATGGAGCGGGCTTTTGCCGCGCAGGGTCTGGACTGGCGAGCCATAACGGTGGAGGTGACTCCGGATCACTTCGCCGCTGCCATGGCTGGCATGCATGCGATGAAGTTTATGGCGGTCCGTTTTTTTCCGTCATTTCAGTCGCAAGCGGCCGAGAAACTAGGGCGGGAGGGTGCGGCCCAAGAGTTTGTCGGTCAAGTGACATCGGCCGCTTTGAATGGGGATGGCTGGGAAACCTGGCACCACGCTGGATTTGCCTTACAGCGGTTGATCGCCGATCAGTCGGATTGGTCTAACACCATTTGCTGGCTTCATGGTGATTCTCCGTCGACGCGTAGCTTCGTAACCGCCGTCTTGTCCGGAAAGGACCCGCCACGAGCGATCCTCTGGACCGAAGCGGCCGCGGGTATTCCGGACTCACTGCAAGGGCTCGAATCGGCCACTTCTCCAATCAACCTGCAGATAGTGCCTCGGTCAGATGAGCTGACAGAGGCGCTGCGTGCCGAACTGCGGTCCCGAGAAGAGCTTGGCAACTTGGCAATCGTTGGAGATGGCTTTGAGCATGTCGAGTTGGATCGTGAGATGCTGTCCGACTTCTCCCAAG
>JANQJJ010000279.1 GCA_028281725.1 Pirellulaceae bacterium
TCGCTTCCTGCGTTGAAGCCAAACCAACCTACCCACAGCATGGCTGCACCCATTGCCGTGTACGTCAAATTGTGGGGACGCATGTCGTCTTGTCCCCAACCGATGCGCCGACCCAAGACTACTGCGCATATGAGCGCCGAAACCCCTGAGCTGATATGGACTACCGTGCCACCCGCAAAGTCGAGCGCTCCACCTGCCCAGGAGGTGCTCTTGGCCCCCTCAACCATGTAGCTTGCCGCATCGAACGACAGGATGCCGCCATCCCAAACCCAATGGCACAACGGGCAATACACGACGGTGCCCCACAGCACCAGAAATACGACCATTGCACTGAACTTCATTCGCTCTGCGAACGCACCGCAGATTAGAGCCGGTGTGATGATGAAGAACATGCCTTGGAATAGCATGTGGGTGAGTCGTGGAATCACCCCTTCCATTGGTTCAACCAGTTCGCCACCTTCAGGCCAACTACGTTGCACGTTCTCCATGAATAGATATTCACCATTGCCGATGTACTGTCCGTCACCTCCAAATGCCAACGAGTAGCCGTACAGGGCCCAGAGCACCGTCATCAGTCCCATGAGGAACAGGCACTGCATCATCACGCTGAGCACGTTCTTTTTGCGAACCAATCCGCCATAGAACATCGCCAGACCCGGGGCCGTCATAAACAACACCAGCGCACAACAAGTAAGCATCCAGGCGTTGTGGCCGGCAAGCGCGGCTTCCTCGATGTCGGGGTTTAAGTCGCTGACGGCGGGCTGCGGATCCTGAGCCAAAGCGCACGAACCTAACAGGAGCGATCCAATGATGCCAACAGCGAACTGGCGGCGCAGCCGAGCCAGATTGCCCATCGCCTGTACCTCCACAAAGAGTGGTTGCAATTGTATTAGATGTGAGACAAGCGAATTCTGCCCATGGAACCAGAAGAGCTACGCCGCCTGCGGTTCCCCATGGCACGAACGCCACGTGCCCTAAGATAGTCGCCGCACGCCGTCGGAGTAAAGTCCGTAGCTACAACTTTGCGTGCACTTCGACCGAAATACGTCTGGAACAAGCCGCGCCGGGCCCAATTCATTTGCGGGAAGAGAGTACTCTTCTCAGCCGCTCCCCTTTTGCCATGGTACTTCGGCGTGTCCTTCCAGATGGTTTGCGGCACGGGCCAAGACAAAAAGCAAGTCGCCCAGACGATTGAGGTACACCCCAAGCTCTGGACGCAGCACTACATCGCGCATGAGTGTCACCAGTGACCGCTCACACCGGCGGCACACGCAACGCGCAGCGTGCAACGAGGCAGCCGCGTGCGTACCGCCCGGCAGAATGAACTCTTTGAGTGGCGGCAATTCGGTGTCCCATTTGTCGATCGCAAGCTCGAGCGCTTCGATAGCTGTGGTGTTCAGCAGGGTCGTGCGTTCTACGCCAGCTTCGGGAGTCGCTAGCTCTGCCCCCAGGTCAAATAGTTGGTTCTGAGCTGCACTGAGTACCTGGTCGATCTCAGAGTAGTCGGCGGCAGCGGTCTCCATCACGGAGCGAGCCACACCAAGGGAGGCGTTCAGTTCGTCGACATTGCCGAAAGCCTCCAGCCGCAAGTGATCCTTGTCCACACGCTGACCACCGAACAGAGAGGTCGTGCCAGAGTCGCCGGTTTTCGTGTATATCTTCATCGATGCGGGCCGCTAAGGTTGCCATTGCAGTCGATCCCCAAAGATGGCCTCTGCCGATTGGACGGGGCGCGGGTTCCAACGGCCGGAACCCGATCGATCTGCATCAATCCTCTAGGCCATCATAACCCACCGTGGCTGGTCGCCCAGTCACCCGGCGCGCTTGCAAATCGACCGCCAGACAAGCAGAATAGGGTACCTACGCAAACCTTGCCGATATCGGGCTCCGTGCGAGATCCACCCGCCACATCGGCCATGCCTCCTTTTGCCGCTTTGGGAGATTCGAGAGATGAGAAATGCCTGGATGCTCGTGCTGTGCGTCGCGGTAGTCGTATTACTCGGAGTTGTGGGACAGTCCGTTTTGGCGACGCCAGCTATTGAACCACCCCAGGTAGAGCCGACGGCGGCCGCTGTGGTCGCCAGCGCCGACGAACATGAAGAGAAAGAGCCAGAAGACGATACCGACGACGAAGGCGAGGATGACGACGACGATGAGGACGATGACGGCGACGAGGATGAGGATGGAGACGATGAGGACGAGGACGACGGAGATGATAGCGACGACGAGGCGAAGTCCGATTCGAAGAAAGGCAAGAAAGACGACGAGAAAGAAAGTGATCGCAAGACCTTAACGATCAAAACCAAGCCGCTGAAGATTCAACTTGAGTCGGACGGCACCTTCGTTGCCAGCGAGATGGCTGAGGTCGATCTCGATCCGGAGGCCTGGAGCTAATACGAAATCGTGGAGATCGTGCCCCATGGCGCCGCCGTGCGTAAGGGAGAAGTATTGGCGAAGTTTGATGGTAAGAAACTAAAGGAGGCCATCGACGACTTGGAACTCGATCAGCGGCTCAACGAGCTTGGCATCATCAAGGCCGAACAGGAGTTGCCGCGGCTGGAGAAGTCGATCAAAGACTCGTTCGAGCAAGCGGAGCGATCGCTCGCCGAAGCCAAGGTCGATTACAAGAACTACCAAGAGACCGACCGCGACATGATCGTCAAACAGATCGAAATGAGTCTGAAGAGTACTTCGCAGGCGGTGGAAAACGCACGCGAGGAACTCCGTCAGCTCGAAAAAATGTACGAGGCCGACGATTTGACCGAAGAGACTGAAGAGATCATCCTCCAGCGGCAGCGCGCGCAAGTCGAGCAGTACGAATTCATGTTGGAGCGCGCGAAACTGAGTCACGATCGCAACTTAGACCTCTATGTCCCACGCAACGACAACTATGAGAAGGAGTACTTAGAGCGAGCCGATATGGCGTTTCAGCGGGCCAAGACGTCCCTTGAAACCGATCTGAATCGCGCTCGATACGATCTGGAAAAGGCCAAGCGTTCGAGGACCAAATCACTCGAGCGGCATGCCAAGCTCACGTCCGACCTGGGGCTTCTCACCCTCAAGGCACCTGCCGACGGCGTTGTATACTACGGCTCTTGCACCGACGGCAGTTGGTCGGATATGGCGAACCTGATTAGCAAGCTGAAGCCGGAGGAGAACGCACCCACCGGATCGGTGTTGATGACCATCGTGGGTCCGGATCAGTTGTACGTAGACTCAAGCGTGAAAGAGGCCAATCGCCCAAGTGTTAAGGTCGGGCAGGCTGCCATCGTCAAGCCAACAGCCACCGATAGTCCAAAACTCAGCGCGAAGGTGAGCGAGCTTTCGACCATACCGGTCGCTCCCGGAAAGTTCGCGATGGATCTTGACCTAACCAGCGACGATCTACCCGATTGGCTGGTTGCCGGCATGACCTGCAAAGTAAAGGTGACCACCTACGAGAAGAAAGACGCGATCGTTGTGCCGAAGAAGGCTGTCCACAGCGAGGAAGAAGACGAGGATGAGAAATTCGTGTGGTTGGTCGATGGCGACGACGTAGAGAAACGCTCCGTGACAACTGGCAAGACCAAAGGCGACAACATCGAGATTGTCGATGGATTGGACGCGGGAGACGTCATTTCGCTAGACGACGAGGCGAAAAAGGACAAGGATGAATAGTGGTGTGAGGTTCGGTTACTCTTGCCGCGGTAGTACCTCAGTTCTCAGTAAACGGAGTTCGGTATGACTTGCAGATCGATGCCGGTGCTGGTCGTCGCGATCGCCACTTTAGCGAATTGGTGCCCGACAGCCCACGGCGACGATAACGCCGCGGTGACAAACTCACCGTTGGCGACGATTGGCCCAAAGCTGCCTGCCCGCGATACGGTCGACCCCGTCGAATTGCGCGCGGCCATTCACAAGGGCGTTGAGTTCCTGCTCGACGACCAGCGCCCCAACGGGGGTTGGGG
>JANQJJ010000297.1 GCA_028281725.1 Pirellulaceae bacterium
TGTGATCAGCGCATGGAGTTGCACAGCGAAGTGCGGCAGCTTGAGTTCTCCGGCAAGTGCCTTTGATGTCATTGTCTTGCCACAACCCGGCGGTCCGGCCAACAGGAGTTTGCGTCGCGCGGCAAGCCCGTGTTCCCTGAGTTTGGATTGCTGGCGGTACTCGTGCAGCACGCGATGGAGCAATTCTTGCTGGCTATCACCGAGGACCATTTCCGACAAACGGGTCTTCGGATAAGTGACGGACAAAACCGTTAGCAACTCGCCCTGCGGCCGAGCAATCGGGACGGCTCCACCGATGCGCGCCGTCCGCTGTTTGGTCTTGATGTCCTCCAACAGCTCCTTCAGTTCGCCAGCGAGCTTGGTCTTCCCTGACCTTGCCGCGTGCGCAGCGATTTGCGTAGCCACGGCGAGAAATCGTTCGCCGTCGGCTTCGCTGTAGCTACGTAAAAGTGATTTGAGTTGAGCCGCTGTTGCCATGGCGTCCTGCCGATTCCTCAAGGGTTATCGATCAATCTTCATACATCCTTTCATCGTCATCTTGCCCCGATTCCTCGCGTAACATGGTCACAATTGGACCGTCAAATCTTTGTGCGCGGCCTGATTTCGCATGAAATCTCTATTGGTCCGTCGAATGAGGCTTGCCTGACGTCATAACTCATGATAGCAAATCGGCGTCTGATTCAGGAGTTTAGAAGACAGCCAATGTGGCTGGCGACTCATGCGGGATTTGCAGCACTTCCAGCGTTGGTCGCGTGCTCGTTGGTGCTGCGCTGGGTGCTCCTTTCGCAGTGAACCGATTCCAACGCCGTAGTCTGCTCTGCGGAGCGGCCAGAAGGCCTTTGTCCAAACCAACACCTGACTACAGGCTAGGCGAGTTTGGCGTGCAGCGGTGGGCTTTAGCGGCTGATCAGCCGTGCCATGAACTCGCGTTGGCAGCGAGAGAACTCGGCGAGACCTTCCGCACTGGGAAGGTAGGCGGTGAAACTCAGCGACTGGTAGTTCGCCCGGTGGTTGGCTGCGACTGGGATCAGATCGTCCAGGCCGGCAGCGCGAGCTAAACGCATCGCCCTGGGAAGATGAAATGCGCTGGTAAGAATTCCGACGCGCTGACCTTTCATCTCAGGCATTCGTCGCTTCAGGTTCTCAATCTCCTGAAAGGTGTTGTAGCCCCCCAGAGAGTCAATGGATTCGTTTGGGATGCCCAGTGCAGTCCAGATCTCGATCGTCTGCTTGCTGGGGTCGGACCTGGGCCCCATCAGGCCATCCATTGCCTGGCCCGTGGTGATCAGACGGCGCGCGTAACCGCCAATAAACAGCTGGGCAGCATACACCACGCGGTCGCCGCTGGAGGCCACTTCCGAACGCTCAGGGCCCTCTCGTGTTCCACCGCCAAGAACAACTAGCACGTCCAGGGCCGGATCGGTCTCCGGTACAAAAACGACTTCGCGCGTTTCCAGGTAGCGCAGGCAAAATCCGCTGGTGGGACCTGAGCCGCACAGCGTGAGTAGGGTCCACAGCCCTGCCGGTAGCAGCATCTGCTTCACCTCGCGGCGAACGGCATGCTGGGCCATCCATCCGCCAAGCAGCAGCCAAATAGCGCCGACCGGCATCACCAGCGCGGTCAGCGCCTTTTCGGCTCCTATTTTTCCGTGGAAGTAGAATCCCAATGCGACGAGCAGCAGCGCGATCGCCGCGGCCCAAAGTAACGAACTGCGTAGGGAAATGGAACTGGCGCTGGACGAACCGGGATGGGCCGCCCGCGGATGCTTCTCGTACTCGCTGGAGCGCCCCATCGACGGAAGTCCTTATGATCAAGCGGTCGGTGTGAGGGTACGTTGGTATGCGAAACCGGCTA
>JANQJJ010000300.1 GCA_028281725.1 Pirellulaceae bacterium
TCTGAAAGATCAAAAAACTGAAGAAGCAAACTTGCAGCGAAGGAGATTAGTTTAAGTGTCTGTTCAGAAACTTTCAATTCTTCCACGCGCGCAAACAAAGCGCGCTGCAATGGTCGACTCCATCTCGGTACTGATTTTGATGAGATCCAACACGACGGCGGCCGCGTTCCGGTATTTCACGTGCCAACTCAACCGGCCGGTTTCGCCATCCAGTGGGATGGGCGTTTCTGGGTTCGAGACGGCGATAGCTTGGTAAACATGTCGTTGGATCGGCTTCGCGAGATCTCTGCCGAAGCTGGGCATGATTTCTCAGCAGACATTTGTCGCGACGCAACGATTGCCGATCTCGACGCAGATTCGATCGAGGTGTTCCGCCGTCGGTGGATTGCCAAGTCCGAAAACGAGCAGCTCGCTGCGCTGTCAGATTTGCAGCTACTGTCCGATGTCGAGGCAATCTACCGCGATGATGTGACGTATGCGGCGCTGATCCTATTTGGCAATCGCGCGGCAATCCGGAGACATTTGGCTCATGCCGAGGTAGTTTACGAGTACCGATCGAGAGACGCCTCCGGAGCAGCGCAGCAGCGTGAGGAGTACTCGCGAGGATTCTTTGCGTGGTACGACGAGCTGTGGAAGCTGATCAATCTTCGCAACGACAAGCAGCATTACGAGGATGGTCCATTTGTGCTCGACGTCCTTACGTTCGATGAGCGGGCTGTGCGTGAGGCAGTCCTGAACGCGGTGAGTCATCGCAACTATCAACTTGGCAGTAACGTATTCATTCGCCAGTATCCGATGCGAATTGAAATCCAAAGCCCTGGTGGTCTGCCTGTCGAAGTCGCACTCGATAACATTCTTCATCGCCAGTCGCCACGCAATCGAAGGATCGCGGAGATCTTCGCGCGATGTGGTTTGGTGGAACGGGCGGGGCAAGGCGTCAATTTGATGTTTGAATCGGCAATCCGACAAAGCAAGCCGAGTCCGGATTTCACAGGCACTGATCAGCATACGGTCTCACTTACTCTGCACGGGGAAATGCGCAATCCAGCGTTCGTTCGCTACGTTCGCCAATTCGCAGCGGAGGATCTGATAACTCTTAGCACAGAGGATTGGCAGACGCTTGACCTGCTAAGTCGCGAAGAGGAGATTCCGGATGGTTTTCTGTCTCGAACAGACCGCTTGCTTGATCTGGGAATGATCGTCCGAGCAGGAAAAGGAAGGTTCGTTCTTTCCGAGCCGTACTTTCGGTTCCAAAGCGAGAGGAGACGTTCAGGCGGCTTCGCGAGCATGAGGAGCCCAAGGAGAAGCTGGAGGGGCATATCCTGGAGCACGCCGTTGACGGGTCGCCAATGCGCGAGTTGGTGGGCCTGCTTCCCCACATCTCGCGGGATAGGGTGAGGGCGCTGCTCGACGATCTGCGATCCGAGGGGCGTATCCATCCACAAGGTCAGAAGCGAGGTGCTCGCTGGTTTCCTGGCCCTGAAGGCGACGAAGCCGATTCGATGACCGGCCTCGCCGCACCGTTCTCGCAAGAGCTTACGACGCTGCTCGGCGCGCCTAATTCAGCATGTGCTCCGGGGTGTGCGACAGATGCTGATAAACCTTGGCCAACATGCTTGGGTCCTGATGGCCCATTAGAATCGCGACGGTCAGCGAATCGAGGCCTCGCTTGAGCGCGTTGGTCGCCCATGAATGTCGCAAGGCGTAGAGCGAGTAACGCGGCAGCAGTTCCTTGGCTCTCTGGGCGAGCAGTTTCCGTTAGGCCTGTGCTCGCAACTGCCACTTGCTTCGCTCCACTTTCTTGCCTTTGACGCTGCCGTGTGGGTTGAGCGCCTTTGCAACGCGATCAATTTCTTCATCCGAGATCGTCTCACCCCGTTGTTCCATCTCGGCCTTACTCATGCTGAGCCGAATCCGGTCGACGACCGAGTTGACCGTATCAGGAGTCCACGGATTCCCGCGGCTGCTTCTGAAGATAGCACCGGTGGGATACTGAAGCATGAGCTTGCGAGTGATCTCCATGGCCTGGTTGGTAAGGTAGACGATCCGAGGCACGGTCTTGCCCTTGGACTCGGAGCTGGGAAACACCCATCGCTGATGATCCACGTCCACATGCCGGCGTTCGAGCCGCAGGCTCTCTTGGGGACGGCAGCCGACTTCGTACGTTGTAGCGAAAAGGTCACGGAGGTTGGGATCCTTCAGGTGTTGCAAGATCTGAGCAAATTCGTCGGGCGGCACGTAGACCTCCTTGCGGTCGGCGGTGGGTAAGTCCATGTGTTCGAGCGGACTTCTGTCGATGTGCCCTTGCTTGCAGCACCAGCGAAGACAGGTCTTCAGGCTGCGCATGTAGTTGCGGCGAGACGTCTTGGAGAAGTCGAAGCTGTCGGCCCACTGCTGGACGTGGAACGGCCTGAGTTCTTCCACGGTCAGTTGCGGATAGAGATCGATGAATCGCTGGAGCCGGTAGCGGTAGGCTTCGTAGGTGGGGTGGGCGCGATGCGTTTGGACCCACTGCAGGAACTGGTCACAGAGCATTGCGACGGGTTGAGCCGGATCATCGGGTCGGTAGCTGGCCGGCTCGGGAGAGGCCATCAGCTCGTGGTACTTCTGGAAAGCCTCGTTCTGATCAGGGCCGAGGTTGATTTGCTTTCCGCTGATTTCGACGTACCAGCGACAGTGGGCCTTGCGGTAGAAGGGCCCCGAGAAAGTGTGGCATTTGCGAACCTCCAAGTGGGAAGGGTCCAGAAGGCTCGCATGCGTCTGACTCACGCGGTCAGTTCTCTGACATTCTTCTCTGACATTCTTGAATCGAATCGTCGTAAGTCAAGCACACCCCAGAGGATTCGAACCTCTAACCTTCGGTTCCGTAGACCGATGCTCTATCCAGTTGAGCTAGGGGTGCAAATCGGTTAACTAGAAACACTGTCTCTTGAGCCTAGCAACCAATCATTCTTGTGCGATAGTCTAACTCTGACAACTGACTCTGTCCACCCAAGTCACTGGGGAGACTCACGCCAAAGATGGTGGCGACGGAGGGGCAGCCCAGTGAAGAGGTGCCGCCAACTTGAAAGAACGAAGAACCATTGAGTTGCCAGTGAAATCAGTGATAAGGAAAAACGGTCGACCGTCAGTTTCTTTGCTGTAGCGCGGAGACTTTTTTCCGCAGGAGATCGGCCGAAGCCTCAATCGCAGAAAGCGAACTTTCGATCAACCAGCCTTCGGGATTCACCGTCGTGGCACTGCTGCGAGTTTTCGCCAGAGCGGTGTCTACAACATCAAGCTGAGCCAGCGCTTGGGCGCGTTGGCCCGAAAATATGTAGGCCACCGCCAGAAAAAAAGTACGCGCAACTTCTTCGCTCTTGCTAGGCGTGGATAACTCCAACATGTCAAGCGATGCCTTGTAGTCTCCATGGCGACAGGATAACCAGGTGACCAATGTCGCCGTATCAGCCTCACGCCAACCAGCAATCTCCTCTAAGACGATCACTCGCTCCTGCTCGGACGAGTCTAACAACCAATGTGTGAATTGCAGGTTCCATAGTAAGTCGCGATATTGATGATAGTGGGGGAGCGCCATGCGACGCCATGCTGCCATGCGTGATGCTGAGTCTTTGCTCTTCAATAGAGCGGCAATGGTCAGCTGGTCGATCCTGGTACGCTCTACCGGACTATAAGCGTGGGTCGACTCAAGTTCCACCAACTGATCAATCGCAGCCTGAATCTGCCCTTCGTCAATATGCTGTATGACTCGTCCGAGACTGCCGGACTGAAGTGGTGGACGCGGCAGCCCGACCGATTGGACGCCCCGGGGCTCAGAGCCGGGCACTGTCTGGGAAGCTCTTTTCTGCGTGTCTCCCGAGCTACCGCGCGATTCGGCGTTACGTGCCGCAGAACGGGGCAACTCCAGGTTGGACTCAGGCGCCGGCAACGAAGCTTTGGGCTGGCCAGGTGTCGCCTTAGCGGGTTCGCGAGATATCAAAAGAAACGGCGTCAGCCCGATGAGTGCGGCGGCCAGTATGCACAGCGGCACCAAGCCAACGCGACCACCGGTACGTTCCCGGACCCTGTCGTCCAGGCGATAAAACCGTGAATAGATGTCGCGCCTCGACCTACGCTCCAGCTCGCCATAGATTTCACCATCCTTCAAATGATGGCCATCGTGCTGCGGCGGTTCGGCAGAAACGCGGCTGAAGGTCGACAGGCCTTCGGCAATCTTAGCGGAGGTGGCTCCCGACGGATTACCGGCCAAAACAGCGCCAATCAATCGAGACTTTTCGCAGTAGCTCTGCCGATCCGTCTCGCTTAGCGCGTCCATCTCGACAAGTACCTGGTCTAGCGAACAGCCGGGCTTGTCCAGAAATCGCTCGAAGGCCTCTTTAAGCTGAGCAGCCTCCACCTCGCCATCGCGAAATGCAAGTAGCGCTGCAAGCAGCTGGTGTTGCACCTTAACCTTCTGAGAAACTGGAGGTTGCTTTGCAATGGACATCATCCGTACGTACCAAAACAGACCAATATCGAACGAGCGTAAAGTGTAGCGATCAAGTCCTGCACGCCAGACACGTTTATCAACAGAGCCCTAAGGATCTATTAAATCGCAAATCGGAGCAGTCGAAAAGGGTTTGAGTCTCGAACTCGATGAGGTAGCTTCTGCGAAAACGGGCGTCTGCTTCGGCCTAAGCGACCCTAAAGAATGAATACGAAGGCGCAGAATGTCAAGAGACCCGAGTTTCCTCAGTTGCGAAAGCGCGGTTATTGCTAGCCAGGCGACGCCTCCAGCCTTAGTCCGAGGGACTCACTGGAATCCATCGGGGAGATTCTGGAGTGTATGGGCATTGCCAGCTAGAGGCCAGAGCCCGCCAGTAGGAGGGACGAACACCGCGAGTCGCGAGACTATGCGACTTTTTGGTGATGGGCCCGGTGAAAGTAAGACGCGATCGCGGCGACTACCTGAACCTGCTCATCGACAGTCAGCTCGGGATAGATTGGGAGATGCAGTATCTCCCGGGCGGCCTTTTCGGTTTGCGGCAAGCTACCGAGCGCGTACCCGCAGTCCCGATAGCAAGATTGCTCGTGCAGTGGGATTGGATAGTAAATCTCCGAACCGATCTTCCGTTCTTGCAGATAAGTTCGCAGATCATCGCGATGGCCATCGGTGACACGAATACCGAACTGGTTCCAAACATGGAAGGCCGCCGGATCCTGGTGCGGCAACTCGATGGCTCCATCGCCGCACTCAGCAACTAACCCCGAGTCTTCGAACAGTTCCTGATAGCGGCGGGCATTTTGCTGCCGAGCAGCCGTATAACTCGGCAGGTGTTTGAGTTTGACCAACAATGCCGCTGCCTGGAAAGTGTCTAGTCGGCTATTGATGCCTATTTCCGCATGATGATATCGAGGCCGCATGCCATGTGCTGAAAGCAGTCTAAGACGATCGGCCAGTATGTCCGATTCGGCTGTGAGCATTCCGCCGTCGCCGAATCCACCCAAATTCTTCGTCGGGTAGAAACTGATACAACCCAACTGTCCCCAGCTCCCTACAGGGCGGCCGTGATAGGCCGCACCGACGGCCTGGGCTGCGTCTTCGACCACAGGGACATCGTGCTTGGCTGCAATGTTGCAGATCGCGTCTATCCGGGCGGCTTGACCAAACAGATGAACCGGTATGATGGCGCGAGTTCGCCGCGTAATGCTGGCCTCAATGGCCGCTGGATCGACGTTATAAGTCAGAGGGTCGATATCCACGAAGACGACCTTGGCGCCCAGACGACTGACACAGCTGGCGGTAGCAAAAAAAGTAAAGCTGGGCAGGATGACTTCGTCACCCGGCTGTATCCCGAGGGCCATCAGAGAAAGTAGCAGAGCGTCGCTGCCTGATGCACAGCCAACAGCGTGGTCGGTATTGCAGATTTCCGCAATCTGCTTTTCCAATTGCGTTACTTGAGGGCCGTATAGAAAACGTCCGCTATCGTAAACTTCAGCGATTGCCTGCAATACCTCTTCGCGAAGCAGGGAGTTGCCGCGACCGATATCGAGCAGGGGAACAGGCGAAAGATCTGTATTAGTGCCTTGCATCATGGTCATCCTTGACCGAATGGAGTTCACTTCGTTAGCCCGCCAATGGGCCTGGGTAGCTATGAAAAGAGTACTTGCCACTTTGGGATTGAGTCAATGCGGATTGAGAGCAATGAACGAAACGGAACCGATTGGTTCCCGCAGAATCGCCGGCTGGATCCCGAAGCTCTGAGAGTCCAGATGGGACGCACTGACCGGCGGATCGGTCGGCGACAATGGAGGGACCAAGGGGGGCGGGTGCCAAGTTAGAGAAAGCCACTGTAAATGAGACGTTAAGATAGCCTGAGCCAGCGTCGTCGTCGCCGCTGGCCCAGTGCTCAGGCGTCGCGAGCAATCCTGTCGTTACTTGATACGGATCCTGAATTTGTGAGCTTTCGTACCCCACTCGTTTCGGTCAGCACGCATGGGCGCGAGTTTGCCAACAACCGAGGTGCGGGTCACGCCGGCTGAGTCGACGGTATAGACTTCACCATCAAATCCGAAGACGATTTCTTCGCCCTCAAGCAGAGTCTTGTCATCGAAAAGCCGTACGGAACCGCGTAGTAGGAACTTGCCTTCGTGCAGGCGCAAAGCATCGGCAGTGGCTATCATGCCTTCGGCCTGCATCATCACGTGGCCGGTAAATCGGCATTGCACTTCCCCCGAGTGGCTAATCTCCAGCTTACCCGAGTCGCCGCGAATCTCGAACGAGGCGTTGACGCTAGCCAAGCCCAGCTGCTGCCCTTCAACTTGCAGGCCTTGGTTGTCGACATGGTACTGCAGATCGCCGGAGGTGACCGCATCAATTCCAACTCCACTTAAGGCCTTGATGAGCGGCAAGTGCTCGGCGGATTTCCGCGAGGTTGGTTTGTCGCCGGCCCAAATGATCAGATCAGGCTCGGCGCTGTCGCGCTGCAAATCAGCGTCGGATTGAGTATCCGGCAGGTTGTTGAACTCGCTGGCGTTTTTTGCCGGAGCATCCGGTGGGATAATCTCTTCCGACGTGTTGCCACCGTTACCCTGCCGACAAGTGATCAGGACGAGCGTCTCAACCTGATCTTCGTCAGACGGCCGGCGCAGTCCACGGATCACCAACGTGTTCCCGACGGGTACCGCCAGCGCCGATTGAACTGCGCTGGTAGCAACTTGAGGAACTTCGGCGGTGTCCTCTCCATGGGAACGTGGGGTTCGAATTGTCTCCACGCTGAGAATCTCGGTCAAAGAAAGACTCAAGTTCAGTTGAAAGAGATTCTCTTCCTGAAGCACTGGGCGGACGTCGATGCGCAGTCCTTCTTCCACCGTCTTGACGATCGGCTGGAAAGATCGGTCAGCTGTCTGGTCGCTCTCTTTGGACCTAAAGCCGGTCACAAATGGTCGCTCCGTGCCGAGCATGAGCGACGCCGGCTGACCATTGAAGATCGTCATTTTTGGGGCGCTCAGTAGGTTCACCCTGACATGGGACTGACAGGTTCTCAAGAACTCTTTTGTTGCCGTGGCATCCAGAACCGAATAGGCTGCCGGGAAGTTTTTAGTAACAAGCTGTGTGGCTGACAACGCCGCGGAATGATCAGGCTCCGGCTGGCTGAAGGCAGCTTCCACCACTCGGGAGGGTCGCACCTGCGCTGCCTGCGCCGTCAGAGGGTTGTGAGCATCGGACCAAGCAACGTCCAGTTCGGCCAACTGATCCTTCGGGATCGACAGCAGGCGCATATCGAGTGTGACTTGCTCGAATCCGTACTGACGAAACAGCTCGAGCATCTGGCCGAGTAAGTTGCGTTGCTGCTGATTGTCAAAAACGTAGAGCACGTCACCGACGAGTTCGATCGTTGGCTCCGAGTTACCCAGCCGATGAATTCCATCGCTGGTGGTGAACTGGACTTCAAGCCCACGTGGCGTAGAGGATTTGCCGTCGACCGGACGCCGGATGGGCAGCAGGCCGAGCAGTCTTTCCTCAGCCATTTCCCGATCCAGTCCCATCCGGCGTAGTTTGGCAAGGATGTCACCGGCCTGGAAGGTTTGCAGTTTCCATTCGCGATTGACTTCATGGCCCGAGCCAGCCTCAGTTGCTGGATTCGGCGCGGGTTCGCATTGACCGGTTCTGGACGTAGCGAGCGGCCGTGGTGGAGCGGGATAAACGGTTGCCGTCTTCGGTTGCCCCAAACCAGCATTCTCGTCTTGCGCTATCACCATGGCTGCTCCCGGCAACACGCACGCAGCACTCAGCAGCAGAAGCGGCCAAACCCAAAGTGGTGTTCGGCGATAACCTCCTTGTCGAAGACTCATGATTCTCTCCAATCGACTATGAGTAACACCCACCGGCCGCACGCCCGGCAACGCCGGGGCCACACGCAACTGGTGCTTCCGTTCCAATACGTCTAACAGACCGCGGGCATAGGCGGCAGGTTTGCAGCCCAGGCTCGCAATGGTCTCTTCATCGCAGCTTCTTTCCGATTCTCGCGTCACCATGCGAGCGGCAAGCCAAACGAGTGGGTGAAACCACCAGAGGCTGGTCGCCAGCGACTGAAGCATGGCCCACCAAAGATCGCCACGTCGTACGTGAACGAGCTCATGAGCAATCAGAATCTCCAGCTCTGCGAGCGATTTGGTGCTGACGATCACCGAGGGCAATAGAACCGTCGGCCGGGACAACCCGATGACTGCCGGTCCGATCGGTTTATCAATGACCGATACGCGGACCGTCCTTTTCAGCCCCAGCTTTTTCGAAAGTCGCATCACCGACAGGTCGATCTCTCGAGCGTGTCGCGTTCGATACTTGCGAATCAGGTGAGTGAAAATCGCGAACCGTGCGGCTGCGATCACGGCACCGACCAAGGAACCCAAGCCCCACATCAACAAGACCGCAGTCTGCCAGTCGGCAAGGCGGACCTTGGGCGATTGAATCATGGAGCTTGCTGAGGCTTCCGGTTGACTGGGGAGTTGCTCTGTCTTGGATTTGCGGCTGGCCAATTGCCGATCGTCAGTTGTCCGCACGACCCAAGTTGCCGGCAAGCTGCGGCGCCCGCCCGGCGCCGGGGCCCATGCAGGCTCGATGGTTGGAGTCTTGCTGCCACCCCCAATCCAACTGAAGGCGCTTGCTGGGCTGCTCCAGATCGGAGGTGTGATGCATTTCAGCAGAACCAATACCCACAGGGCATGAGCCAGATGAGGCCGGTTCCTGGCCAGTAGGCGAGTCGTGATGGCGACGACCATGGCCAACAAAGAGACTTGCCATATCTGAGTAATCAGAAGACCCGCGCATTCATTCATGGTCATCTTGGCTATCCTCCGAATCCAGTCGATCCACCAGGCGGCGCAGCTCGGCCAGGTCTGTGCCGTCAATACCCCGTTCTTCAATCAGGTGCCGGACCAAAGGCATCGTCTCGCCACCAAACAGACGCTCGACCAGATCATCTACCGTCTCGCGAATCACGGTCCGCGGCTTGGTGCGAGCTGAATAGATTCGAATGCGGCCATCGAGCTTCGAACTCGCGTAGCCTTTTGTCTCCAACCGCCTCAGATAGGTCTGTACGGTCGCAAAGTCCATGGCGCGATCTGGGGCGATCGAGTCGTAAACCGCGCGAACTGCTGCCGGCCCGATGTCCCACAGCACTCGAGCAACTTCCATTTCACCCTTGGACAGGGCTGGGCGTTCCGCCATGGCAGCCTCCTTGGTTGTCAAGATTCAGTCACGTACGCTTGTACGTGTAGCAATATAGACGTACAAGCGTACGTGAGGCAACAGCAATTCCTCATGGTGTCCAGTGACATCTGCTACAATTCGACAAACATCGCCGTCAGGGACTTTTGCAGGAGAGCAATATGCGAGGAACGTACAACCGCCGCGAAATCCTGGCTGCGGCATCAGCGACCGCCATGGTCGGGCAGCTGGCGACCTGGCGCGGCCGGGCCGAAGAGCCCAAAACCAGGACACCGCGCGTGGATACGCACCTACATTGCTTTGCGGGAACGGAGTCGACCGAATTTCCTTATCACCGCCGCGCACCTTATAGACCAGAGCTACCGGCCAGTCCCGAATTTCTCATTCGACGTATGGATGACGCGGGCGTAGACTTTGCGATTGTGGTTCATCCGGAGCCGTATCAGGACGACCATCGTTACCTGGAGCACTGCCTGCGTGTCGGCGACGGACGCTTGAAAGGCACGATCTTGCTCTTCTGTGATCGGGAAGGCTCTTTGGAACAAATGCCGGCGCTGTGCGAAAAGATGGACATCATTGCCGTCAGAGTGCACGCCTACGCCCCGGATCGCTTGCCGCCGTTCGGTTCGCCTGAGCTGCGGCGGCTGTGGAAGATGGCTGATGAGCTAGGAATCGCCGTCCAATTGCACTTTGAGCCGAAGTATGCGGCAGGTTTCGAGCCTCTGATCCGGGAGTTCAAGAATACAACCGTCTTGATTGATCACCTGGGAAGGCCATTTCAAGGGTTGCCGAAGGAACACGAGGTCGTTGTGAAGTGGTCGAGGTTTCCGAACACGGTGATGAAGCTATCATCGATCCCGACGCGGCGCAGCTATCCCCACCGCGACATCCAACCAACGATCGGCCGGCTGGTCGAAGCATTCGGAGCCGAGCGCATGATGTACGGCGGAGGCTTCAGTGCCGAGGCGACGGGCCAGTCGTATCGAGCGGCCTTCGAGACGGCTCGATCGTACCTCTCCCATCTACCAGAACACGAGCAAAGTCTGATACTCGGCGGAACGGCCTGCCGGCTGTTTCGTTTCGAGTCGTAGCGAGACTGGTCAGTCCCACCAGTGGACGATCCGCTGGAGTCAGCCTCTTATCGCCGGAGTCATTCATCAACATCGGCCGGCTGCATATGTTTTTCCGCGGAATTCATCCTCTCTTCACAAATCACAGCTGCTTCATGAACTCGATGTAGTGGCCCCAATCCCAGGCGTTGATGTCGTGCTTACCTTTTCGAAGGTGGTAACTTACCCGGCCGACTGAAGCTGTGTCAGGCTGCGGAAACTCTTCGAGCGCCAGTCCCATGGTTCCGAGTTGAACGTAGATGGAGCTGCCAAGTTTGGCGGATAGGAACTCGCCGCGAGGATCGGCCCAGAGATCCTCCGAGGCGCTGGCGACATACACTGGGCGAGGTGCCAGCAATGCGACCAATTGATGTTGATCGATGGGCAGCGCGTTCTCATTCTCGTTGTACTGCTTAAAGTTAGGGCAGAACCAATGCGGGAATACCGTATTGATCCGCCCAACCGTTTCCCCAATTGCCCGGCGACTGAGCGCGGCGCCTCCGCAGCCAGAATCGTTGGATATTGCCGCGGCAAATCGCGTGTCGGTCGCACCGGTCCACAGCGCTGTTTTACCCAGCCGCGAGTGCCCCACGACGACGACGCGGTTGCCATCCACTTCGGCGACCTCTTGCTGGATGCAATCGAGTGCTCGGGACAATCCCCAGGCCCAGGCGGAAATCGTTCCCCACCGGTCGGGATGCTCTTGGGACGGACGATGCTCGGGAAACAAAGCGTGCACTCCATCTTGGAACTCGTCGTGCCGATCCGGATCAATGTCTCCGCAGTACACAGTGGCAACACCAAATCCCGCATCCACAATCAACTCGACGGGCCAACGCGAGCTACTGGTACCGCGTCCGGCCTCGGTGGCTCGATTGTCCTTGACGCCTTTGTCCTCGCTGTTTCGGCACCAAGACTGCGTGATCTCGATCTCTTGATCAGGGGCTACGGTATGGTTGCCATAGAAATTCAGTCCTAGAAAACATGGCACAGGCCCTGAAGCATCTTGGGGAGTAAAGACGAGCAAATCAATCGAATGTTCGCCGCTATCGGTCGAAATCGTCTGCCGGAACTGTTGACGCAATGCCTTGCCACCCGCGCTCTTTCCGGACTCGATCTTCTGGCAGCTGACCTGGAAACTCGTTGTCGGTTGGGAGCCGTACATCTGCTCACCGAACAGCCTTAGTAGCTCCTTGCGACGCTTCCCCCACGCAGCGTTGAAGTCGTGCTCCTCGGCGGTCGCGGCGTCGACAATAGGTGGTAGTTCGTACTTGGGAACCAACGCCTCGTCGTAGTTAGGCTCGAACTTCTGTGCCCTCAAAGGCGATCCAATCAAGATACAGCCGGTGAACGCGAGTGTAGCAGCGGAAGAAATCAGGGACCGGGTAGTTTCAGATCTATGGTGTCTTGTCATGGTTTGCCTCCCATGAAGTAATCATTATTCTCTTTTGGAAGTGGGTACCGCCTGTGCCAATCGGCTACGATAATACACTTTGGGTAACAAAGCCACTAGCAACATCGATCTCTCGAAAGGCGTATTATGCATCGATCCACACGAGCCCTCCTCACGTTTGCCCTGCTGCTACTCCTTCCGGCCCTCGCATCGGCACAGTATACGTTGGTGGAGCATGACGGTGGTGTCCGCGTTCTCCAAGACAACTCGATAGTCGCAGACTACCTGACCCTCAGCAAAAGTAAGCCGATCGTCTGGCCGCTAATCGGTCCGGGCGGTGCGCGGATGACGCGCGACTACCCAATGGTCCCCGACAGCAAGGGTGAAGCTCACGACCACCCTCACCATCGCTCGTTGTGGTTCACGCACGGTGACGTGAATGGGACTGACTTTTGGCTCGAAGGGGAAAAGGGGGGAATCACGGAGCATCAGGAATTCACCGAGCTCTCGGGCGGTGAGCAGGCCGTAGTCGCGTCGCGCAACATCTGGAAAACGCCGGCGGGCGAGCCGGTGCTGACCGATCATCGGCGACTGACGTTTGGCAACGACAAATCGGTCGCTTGGCTGGATTGTGAGTTTGAATTGGCGGCCACGCACGGCGACGTGCAGTTTGGAGATACCAAGGAAGGTACGTTTGGGATGCGAATTGCCGAGTCGATGAAGGTCGACGCGAAGAACGGCGGTGAAATCGTTAACAGCAACGGACAGACCAATAGGGAAGCTTGGGGCGTCGCGGCCAACTGGGTCGACTATCACGGGCCCATCGGAGACAAGCAGATGGGGATTGCCATCCTGTGTCATCCATCCTCGTTCCATCACCCAAACCGTTGGCACGTTCGCACCTATGGTCTTTTCGCCGCCAACCCGTTTGGCGTGCATCATTTCTTAGGTCAGAAGGAGCCTACCGCTGGAGTCAAGCTGTCCGATGGAGAATCGATGGTACTGCGATATCGAGTTATCTTGCATGCCGGCGACCATCGGGACGCAAAAATTGGTGAGTTGTATGCCGACTACGCCCAGCTGAGCTTCGAGGCCATCTCGTCTGATAAGTAAAAAATCTGTTGCTTTCCCGCGCTACGGCTTCGAAACGGCACCAGCGAGATATCGAGGTTGCGATTCTTCGCGAGCCTCTCCGCCAAGTCGTAGCGCCTGAAAGTCTCCGGCCGCTCTGCCTGAAAATGGCAATTGCTCTCGCCCAGCCACTGATGATCGCCACGTCCCGGTGGTCTGAGCCTCCAACGATTCGTGCAGCAAGTGCTGATAAATCAGGACGTGCCGACTGGGAGCTGCAGGCCTTCGTTCTCGAGTTCGCTAGCAGTAAGCTGCCCGTGTTGCAATGCCATCCAGATCAACAGGCCCTTCTGCGCGTGCATGCGATTTCCGGCCTGCTCGACTACGACACTGTTAGGGCTGTCGATAACTGCGTCGGTAATCTCGTCGCCTCGATGAGCCGGCAAACAGTGCAGGATCCGACACCCCGGCGCCGCATGGCTTACCAGTTGCTCGTTCACCTGGAACGGAGCAAACGCCGCACGTCGATTGGCCTCCTCGGCTTCCTGCCCCATACTGGTCCAAACATCGGTGTATAGGAAATCAGCGCCACCGAGGGCTTGGGCCGCGTCGACGCTTTGAACAATGTCCGCATTCGGATAGCGCTGGAGGATGGCGCCGACCGCTTCATCGGACATGAAGTAGTCTTGGGGTCCAAGTAGCCGGAAACGCATGCCGACCATCGCGCAGATGAGTGCCAGCGAGCGGGCGACATTGTTGCCGTCACCGACAAAAGTGACTTGCTTGCCGGCGGTGGATCCGCAGAACTGCTGCATGGTCAGCAAATCCGCCAGCGCCTGACACGGGTGAGCCACATCGGTGAGCCCGTTGATGATGGGTATGCAGTCGAAGCTTGCCAGATCCTGGACAGTCACATGCGACTTCGCGCGGCAAACGAGGTAGTCGGCGTACTGCGCAATGACTCGTACGAAATCTGCGGTCGTCTCACGGCTCTGCCAGCCAACTTCCTGACCCAAGAACGTGACCGTGCCGCCAAGTTGGGTCATGCCGGCTTCGAAGCTGACGCGGGTACGCAAGCTAGGTTTTTCGAAGAGCAATGCCAACATCTGTCTGGCTAGCCAAGCCGGGCGACGTCCCTCGGCCAGGAGAGTCTTCACCTGTTCGGCCAGCGACAAAATTGCGTGCAGCTCTTGCTGGCTGATATCGAATAAGGAAATGAAATGTCTCACAGTTCTGTCCCGTCACTCAATTCATGTTTGCTGGTTGTGTCGCAAGCTATTACCTCTCTAGCCGGACGGCCTGTTCGACCTGGAGATGGAGATCTTGTCGCCCGGCAGGCGCTAAGGCTTGGCTACGTCGAGGCGACATTGTCTGGCTGAACTTGGTTGGCGGCCTCGTCGGCAATTGCCTGCGAAAAAATCGACATTCCTCTTTCCACCTGATCAGACTGAATATTCATGGCCGGCAACAGGCGTAGTACGCTGCCCTGCGTGCAGTTGATCAGCAGGCCCTGTTCGAGGCAACGCTGGACGACGGCCGCACCATCAAACTCCAACTCGACACCGATCATCAAACCGGCTTGGCGGATCTCGCGAATGTGATCGCAGGTGTCCCGCAGTTGCTGCAAGTGTCCGGCAAATAAAGCGGCACTTTCAGATGCTTTTTCCAGTAGTCCATCTTGCTCGATCGTCTCGATCATGGCGATCCCCGCGACCGAGGCGAGCGGGTTCCCACCAAACGTACTCGCGTGTATCCCCGGGCGAAGGCTGGCGGCGATTTCGCGACGTGCTAACATCGCCCCGGCCGCGACGCCCCCGCAGAGCGACTTGGCCAGCGTCATGATGTCCGGTTCGACCCCGAAGTACTGATGACCAAACCAGTGCCCGGTGCGGCCGCATCCGGATTGCACTTCGTCGAAAATGAGGAGCAAGTTGTGTTCATCCGCCAGGCGCCTCAGTCCATGCAGATACTCACGAGTCGGAATCTGCACTCCCCCCTCGCCCTGAATGGGCTCGACCATAATTGCCGCGGTGGCCGAGTCGACACGCTTTTCCGCCTCGGCGAGATCATCGAAGGGCGTATAGACAAAACCGGCCAACATGGGCCCCAGCCCTTCGTGGTACTTGGGCTGTGCCGTAGCCGCCAGCGCGCCATAGGTCCGCCCATGAAATCCGCCTTGGAAGGTGAGGATCTTGTAGCGATCCGGTCCTTGGTGAAGGCGGGCCAACTTGATGGCGACCTCGTTCGCTTCAGCGCCGCTGTTGCAAAAAAACGCTTGGCTATCGAATGCTCGCTCGACGAGCAGCTGAGCCCACTGTCCCTGCGATTGCATATGCCAGGTGTTAGGCACATGAATGAGCGTAGCCACCTGCTGCCTGACCGCCTCGACAATTCTGGGAGGGCAATGGCCAAGCAGATTGCAGCCCCAGCCCGGAAAAAAGTCGAGATACTCGCGACCTTCGCTGTCCCAGACAACAGATCCCTCACCCCGAACCAAATTGATGGGGTATCGCGTGTAGTTGGGTATCACATACTGCGTAAAAATCTTCTGAGTCTCAGCTGAACTCAAGCTGCTTGGGACTGACATACTTCTATTCCTATTCCTCGACCAGGAAATGTTTTGACTTTGGGTGGATCTGCCAACAAAAAAAGCAGCGATTTTCGCTGCCCAACCGAACAAACGATGAGCAAGGCTACCCGACGGCAACCGCCGATCGGTTCTGCACGATCTCCGTCCCTACTCCGCTTGTAGTATAGATTTCCAATAGCAATGAATGACGCAAGCGTCCATCAATAATGTGTACCTTCCGAACACCGCGCGAGAGAGTCGAAAGGCAAGCTTCAATTTTGGGAATCATTCCAGTATCGATCGTTTGGTCCGCAATGAGCTGACGCGCCTCTTCGGAAGTCAGCGAATGGATAATCGTGTCGGCATCGTTTTTGTCACGTCGCACGCCGTTGACGTCACTGAGAAACACCAGTTTTTCGGCGCCGAGTGATTCCGCGACCGCCATGGCAGCTGTGTCGGCATTGACGTTGTATTTCTGCCCCATGTCATCAATACACATCGACGGAATCACCGGGACCTGGTTGGCATGTGCGATATTCTCGACCACCGCTCGGTCCACCCGAGTCACATGCCCCACATACCCCAAGTCCACCTCACCGCCGCTTTCATCGGGCAACAGCAGCTTTTCACCAAACAGGACATTGCTGTTGTCGGCAAAGTTCAGGTTCATCGCCCGTCCGCCAAGCCGTTCGATCTCCTCGGTCAGATACCGATTAATCTCCCCAGCCAGAACTCGTTCGACCAAAGTCAGCGTGGCTTCGTCGGTCACGCGACGTCCCTGGACCCACTTCGGCTCGAGCTGGGCCTGCTCCATGGCGCGGCTGATGCCGGAACCACCGCCGTGGACAATGACCGGCTTCATGCCAACTGTCTCCATAAAGATCACGTCCAGCAGGAGATGCTGCAGCGACTCTTCATCTTCCAATAGGCTGCCACCGAGCTTAATGACCGTCGTCTTACCGCGAAAACTCCGTATCCATCCCATCGCTTCGAGTAGCGTATCGGCCTTGGCAATCGCATCTAGCACTTCGGGATCTTACCTCTGAGCGGCGGATGCTGTTGGCGCTCGGGCCAAAACAGCTTGTCGGGTGAAAACTCGTCATGCTAATGCAGATCCCGACACCAAGTCAATCTGGCTCGACGTACGAGCCGCCTACCTTGGCCAGCATTAACAACGCTAATGGTGCGCGGCGAATAGACGCTCTATGACGGCGCGGAACCGATGGTTGACTTCTTCTCGGCAAGGCTGCCCTTTGCGGGTCATGGTCCCGCGCTCTACCGAAATCGGTTCAGGCAGCAGCTCGGCCCGTCGAGGAATCTGATGGCGCGGTAAATCGGACAACTCATCGGCTATTCGCCTGACGAGATCATCTGTCCATGCCCGATAGTTGAGTGAATCGATCGCGGGTTGGCCGGCATCCTCAAAGTACTTGGCCGGGATGTGGGCAAGGTTGGGCCATACCAGCGTGGCGACATACCGCTGGCCGTGACCGACCACCACGGCTTGTTCGAGCCAGTCGTTTTGGAGCAACCGAGATTCAATCGACTCAGGCGAGACTTGGTAACCGGTGCTCAGCACCAACTGATGCGCCTGCCGCCCGAGGATGCGCAGGTGTCCATCTTCAGCCCACTGAGCGAAGTCGCCGGTGCAGAGCCAGCCATCGCGAATCATCTCGGCAGTCGCCGCGTCATCGCGCCAGTAACCCAACATCACATTCGGGCCTCGCGTCCACAGCACGCCGTCCGGATCGATTTTGACGTCGACGTCCTTCACGGGCGGGCCTACGGTCCCAGGTCGTTGAGCCCCAGCGCGATTGGAACAGACCACCGGAGACGCTTCGGTCAGTCCATACCCTTGCAGCGGCGGAAGACCATAGCTGCTCAGTTCATTCCACAACTCGTCGCTCAGCGCTGCCCCGCCGACCTGCAGCAACCGAAGACGCTTCCCGAGCGCTTCCCGATCGGACTTTAGAGCTTCGGCTGAGCGGTCCGCCAAGTAGGGAACCAGATTGATCAAGGTGGGGTTGAGCACCGCCGCTTGCCGTAGCAGGTCATTCCAACTGTCGGCGATGGCCAATCGTCCGCGGGACAGTATCCAGGTAGAAAGCTCGCAGGTTCGAGCATACGCGTGCGAGAAGGGCAGAACGTTCAATCGAAGATCTTCTGAGAACTGAGGTGCAGCCTGTAGCTTGGCCCGCGCATTGGTTATCAAGTTGCGATGCGACAGCACGACGCCTTTAGGCAGGTCAATCGTCCCGGATGTTAGCAATATTTGGGCCGGAGAGTTCGGATCTTGAGATCGAGCCAGTCGAAGCATTTTCCCGCGCTGCGCCGCCGAGGCTGGCTGCGCGGCCAACGCCTCGTGGTGGAGCGTGGATGTCGGCCAATGGACAAGCGGCGGCAGGTCTTGGCTGCGGCATGGGGCATCGATCGTTTCCGGCGGGGCGAATAGCGCTCGAGCGTCTGTATGTAGAACCATATGTTCCAGCCGTGGACGCGTCTCTCGGACATCAACGGCTACGTGCACCACGCCGATTGTCTGACAGGCTAGATCAAGAGCGATCCAGGGAAGTGAATTCGGCAGGTAGCTCGCGACATTTTGCCCCGATTCGACGCCCAACTCTTGCAAACGCTCGGCGGCCCGGCACACGAGTCCGGCGATCACGCTCCAGCTCCAATGCTGTGCTTGGTTTTCGACGACGGTGACGAACGCTGGATCGTCGCTGCACTCGATCGCACTGAGCCAGAACTGTTCGCACAGGAGATTTGCGTCGACACGATTCTCGCTAGGGTTCAAGCTCGAAGGCTCCCGGCAGTAACTCGGAGATTTTCCATCGGGCGGTGATTTGTTCAGACTCGCTGTCGACTAGCAGCACTTCGAAATCCATTCCAAACTCGACCAATACCTGCCGGCACGCACCGCAGGGAGTCACGCCACTCCGGCTGGCGATCGCGATGGCCTTCCATTGTCGTTCGCCAGCGGCAACCGCCGTTGCGACCGCACACCGTTCCGCACAGATGGTTAGTCCAAACGAAGCGTTTTCGATATTGCAACCGGAAAATATCTTGCCTGAGACTGAAAGGATGGCGGCGCCTACAGGAAAGCGGCTGTATGGAGTGTAAGCGTTCTTCTGAACCGCCATGGCGGCTCGTGCGAGTGTTTCTCCTTGATGGTCGGTCAGTGGCATGCGACGCTGTGAATCCCAGTTTTACATGGGGTAAGAAAGCTGTCAGGTGTTCGCGCCGGCGCGTCCGCGGCGTGCTTAGCCCTGGCAGCTGGCGTGTCCTCAGACCGGACTAAGCCTTCTTGGACCGAAGTTTTTCCAGAGTACCACTGACCGACTGATGCTGCTGCTGCAACTCGGCCAGTCCCGCGCGTTCCTTCTGGACAACTTCGGCCGGCGCACGCTTGACGAAATTTTCGTTGGACAACTTCGATTGCTTCCCCGCGATCTGCTTCACCAAATTGTCCAGCAGTTTCTCGTTCCGGGAGATTTCCGCGTCGACATCGATGAATTTGCCCAGGTCGAGCGTGACTTCCATGCGATCGACAGTGATGGAAGCCGGCATGTCCGGTGTGCCAAAGCCACTGCCAAGTCCTGTGCAGTTGGCGCCCGCCAAGGCGAGAAAAAACGGCTTCATCGGCTCCAGCAACGCCTGAGTTTGCTCGTCACAATCGACCGTAAAAGTGACTTCTTCCTTCGGAGGAATATTCTGCCGCGAACGAATTTCCCGCAAAGCGCCCAGGACCGAAACGAAACGTGCGAACTGTTGTTCAATCCGGTCGTCTTGAAGCGCGGCATCGCTGACGGGCCATGCCGACTTCACCAGCCATTTCTGTTCTTCCGAGGCTCCACCCAAGGTTCGAACTCGGCCAAACATCGCCAACTGCTGCCATATCGCTTCGGTGATGAACGGAATGATCGGATGAAGCAACCGCAACAATTGATCCAGAACATGGGCTAAAACCTGCTGGGTGGCGGCTCGCTGCGCCGGGTCTGACAATCGCGGCTTGGCCATTTCTACGTAATAGCTGCAAAACTCATCCCATGCGAAGTCATAAACCAGGCGTGCCGCTTCACTATGGTGGTACTCTGCAATCGCCTCGGTCATGTTGCGGGAGGTGGTGGATAAACGCGACAAGATCCAGCGGTCCTCTAGCGGCAGCGAGGCCACATCGATTTTTTGCGGCGTGAATCCTTCCAAGTTAATCATGACGAAGCGGGCCGCGTTCCAGAGTTTGTTGCAGAAGTTCCGCGCCACTTCGAAACGCTCGCTAACGACCGGTCCCTTAGGATGGGATCGGTCTTCCTCTGACTTGGCCCACTGCGTTGAAAACCGCTTCTGGCACCTGGGGCACTCGATGGTGGGGCGCTCGCGATTCTGCTTTGTTTGATTGATTGCGTGCCCGCAATGAGGACATTCGAACTGCACTGGCATGCGAACATCCTGGGTTTCCGTCGCTAGCCACGTCAGCCCGAATCGCAGCGCGTCGGGACCGAATTTATCGATCACGTCGATTGGATCCACACCGTTGCCCTTGCTCTTGGACATCGTTTCGCCGTAGCCGTCCAGAATCTTGGGATGAATGTAGACCTCCTGGAACGGCACCTCGCCGACATTGTTCAGCCCCATCAAGACCATCCGCGCTACCCAAAGCGTGATGATATCGCGGCTGGTGATCAAGGTGCTGGTTGGATAAAAGTAATCGAGCTCCGAAGTCTTTTCCGGCCAGCCCAGCGTGGAGTGAGGCCAAAGCGCGGAACTGAACCAGGTATCGAGCACATCTTCCTGCCGCGCGTAGCCGCTACGTTGCAGCTCGGTGATCACGGCATCCGCCTCGTCGCGGACGCATACATGGACGATGACCGACGATTCCGTGGCAGCGCACAGTTGCCCAGCCGTTGACTCCGGCAAGGCATTGATGCGCTCGAGTTCTGCTTGAGCTTGGTCGGCATCAGCCAACTCCCGAGTCCAAATCGGAATTTGGTGTCCCCACCAAAGTTGTCGTCCGACGGGCCAATCTCTCTTCTCGCTGAGCCAGTCCAAGTAGCCTTTGGCGTAGCGCTGCGGGATGATCTTGACTCGCCCCTCGTTAACGGCATCCATGGCGTTTTGTGCTAGCTGATCCATTTTGACAAACCACTGATCCGCCAGATAAGGCTCGAT
Source organism: Pirellulaceae bacterium (assembly GCA_028281725.1). Taxonomy (GTDB): domain Bacteria; phylum Planctomycetota; class Planctomycetia; order Pirellulales; family Pirellulaceae; genus Aureliella. The sequence continues at coordinate 21,021 of JANQJJ010000300.1, forward strand.
GGGTGTTTTGCTGCGATCGCTATGGGCCAGGTCAATCTCGCGGTCTTCGATTTCGACCATCAATTCCAGCTGTTCCAGATCGGCCACAACCTGTCGGCGAGCTTTGGTAATCGTCAACCCAGCGTACTTGCCGGCCTGGGCATTGAGCGTTCCATCGGGATTGAGAATATTGATCATCGGCAACCCGCATCGCTGCCCAACTTCATAATCGTTCGGATCATGTGCGGGCGTAATCTTCACACAGCCGCTGCCGAGCTCGGGTTTCGCCCAGGTGTCGGCGACCAACGGAATCGGTCGATCCATCAGCGGCAGGCGCAGCATGGTACCCCGCTTGGCCATCGCGGCGAGCGTAATCAGCCGCGGCAAATGGGACTGGCGTCTAGCCTGCAAATCTTCCAACTGCTTTTGCAGCGGTTCACGCTCTTTGGCGGCGGCTGCGGACAACTTGTCTTGCAGTTGCTTTTCATAGGCGTCGAGCGCTCCGGCCGGATCCGGGTGCACTGCAACGGCCGTGTCACCGAGCATGGTTTCGGGGCGAGTCGTAGCGATCGTCACATGCGTGGGCTCTCCGTCGGCCGGCTCGATGACCGGATATTGAAAGTGCCAGAAGTGCCCTTGGACGACTTCGTGGAAAACCTCGTCATCGCTCACAGCCGTTTGAAGAAAGGTATCCCAGTTGACTAGCCGTTTGCCACGGAAGATCAGACCCTTGCTAAACAGGTCAAAGAAGGTGGTGCGCACCGCTTTGGCGCAGGTGTCGTCGAGTGTAAACCGAGTGCGCTGCCAATCGCACGAGCACCCCATACTCCTGAGCTGATTGAGAATACGAGTCTCGTACTCAGCCTTCCACTGCCAAATCCGCTCTACGAGTTTCTCGCGCCCGAGATCGTGCCTGGTTTTGTTCTCAACTTCCTTCAACCGCCGTTCGACGACGGCCTGAGTCGCGATTCCGGCGTGATCAGTGCCGGGCATCCACAGCGTCTCGTAGCCGCACATGCGGTGCCAGCGAACACGAATGTCTTGCAGCGTATTGTTCAGCGCGTGTCCGAGATGCAAGGCGCCCGTTACATTGGGTGGAGGAATGACGACAGTAAATGGTTTGCGATTCGGATTGACTTCCGCGTGGAAGCAGCCATCGGCTTCCCAGGCCGCATACAATTCTGCGCAGGCCGTTTGGTAACAAAATCGATTGGGAATCTGTTCCGCTAAATCACTCATTTCAGCTCAATCCAACTTGGTTTCCCGCGGGCCTTCAGCCGGCAGCCTGGTATCGACCGACCGGCCGCTGCGCAGACATCTTTGCCCAGAATTGTACGGAAATCCCCGACTTCTACTACGTCGGCCTCCGCATCGCAGTCGGCTATTCCTACTGAATTGACCGGCGTAGATCAATAAATGTTCAGTTGGGCCGCGAATTCAGCAATAGAATGACTCGATCAGTCGGCTGCGGCTGGGGAGAAGGATCGTCAATCGGCAGGATCCACATCTGATTCGATGGTGGTGAGCGCGTGCTGACTTGCGAAAGAATCTGCTCCGCTTCCTGCCGAACGACAAACAACGCGATGACATCCGGCTGAGCCGAGTCTGCCCTCAAACTGTCTCGGGTGTCTTCGGCTTCCTCTTGCCGAGCGAGAGCATCCGGGCCCATCTGGGAGGCCGGCTCAGCTAAGCTCTCCAGCGCCTGAATCGCACGGGCCTTGTCTTCGGCCTCCTCCCTTGGCTTCTCCTCTCCAGCATCATCGGCGGTTCGGTTTAGAGTTGTGTCTGGAGCCGGTTCGACTACAGCCGCAGCCTCGGCACTTCCTCCGTAACCGCCGGCCCCCAGCGCGAACTTCGGCGCAACAGTCACCGATTGCAAGTCGTCGTTGCTACTTAGCAGCTCAGCAAAAACCTCGTCGACACTCCTGGTTTCCTCAAGGCGGGCAACCACGACAGGAATAGGTGCCGCCAGCTGTCTAGGGGCGACCTGTTTATAAAACCGTTCACTGGACCGCTGGGCCCGTGCTCCGGAACGACCGTTCTCCTGATTCCTCGATTCTGCCTCGGCTGCCCTCCTAAACAAACTGCGCACACCCAACATGGGCGCCGCCTGGAGCAGTCCCTTGGCGAAGTCTTGCTCGCTCCAGGTCTGGCTGCGCCCAATACGAACTGACGTGTTGCTCGCGATCTGTTGCAGCAATGCGTTGGCGTCCAGCGCGGGTGTCTCGGCGAGCGGGCTCTCCAATTCCATCGCGTCGATGTCGCCGAAGGCTGCCCCGCCCGATTGGTAGCTGTTACCGGCATCCATCGGCACGACACCTCGCAAGGAGGATGTTTGCTCGGGCACGCGGCCGTCCGCCACTGCGTCTAGTGGAGGGACGGCACTTGGACTAAGACTCATTGCTCTGTCGCGGCCGCTGCCTGCTTTGGGGAGAGCTGCCGGTTCTTCGCTGGCTGCAGACTCGCTGGCTGGGGCCGCACTGGGTTCCATCTGTAAACGGCCAGCTGCGAGTCCTTCGCTACTGAAGTCAAATTCCTTTGGCGCAGGCTTAAGCTGCTGATCTAAATCACCATCGGCCGATGACGTTCCCTGCGGAGCGGTCGCCTGCTCATTCACGCCTAAATGAGTCGCTAACGTTTGCAACGGAATGTCTTTCCGGAATAAAAACAATCCGACGCCCAACATCGCCAGGAGACTGGCCGCAGCGGCCAGCAGTTTCAGCCCGCCGAAATGGGAGCGGCGCCGCGTTTTTTCGGGAGCCACCAATTTTGATGGAGCTACCAACGTGGAGGCTTCTTGGTCATCGCTCTCCATGATGCGATCAAAATTTTCTTCGTCTGCTTCCTCGAGCATGCTCGCGTCGACGTCGACTTGAATCTTGCCGCCCGTCCACTCGGGCAATTCTGCAACCAAGTTGCGGATCTTTCGTAAATCCGCCAACAGCAGTTGCGCAGCGGGGTCAGAACTCAGACGCTGCTCAACAATCTGACGTTGTGGTTCAGTGAGTTCATTGTCCAGGTAGGCCGATAGCCATTCTTCCTGGAATTCCCTCTGGTCGCTATCAAACTCAGTATCTGACGTGTTCATGTTCCACTTAATCCGAGCTGAACTGCTTTCCGTTGCAGGATCGTCTTCAGTTCCAGTCGCGCTCGATGCAATCGACTCCGTACCGTTCCAACCGGTATCTCCAAGGTTTCCGCAATGGCTCCATAGTCCATGCCATCAAAATCTCTCAGGAGCAGCACAGACCGTCGCTCCTCGTCCAGCATCTGAACCGCGTGCCGCACGCACTGCTGCGTCTCGCTCTGTTCGAGCAACTGATCCGGCTGGTCTTCCGATCCAACCGAGTCCATGGCCATCTCGAACCCCTCTCGAGTTACCTGGTTTTCGATACGTTTGCGACGTTGGTCGCTGGCGAGCAAATTCATCGCAATCCGCGCCAACCAAGTGTAGAACTGCGATTGGCCGGAAAACAAATTGAGTTTCCGAAAGGCACGCGCGAATGTCTCCTGCGCCATATCTTCAGCCAACTCTCGGTCACCACATGCGTGGGCTAACAGGCCCAGCAAACGACTTTGGTACCGATCTACCAATTCCGCGTAGGCTGACGACTCGCCAGACAGGACGCGATCAATTGTTTGTTGATCTTCACTCAGCATCGGTTGACAGAGGGGAAAGACGCCCCAATTCGCTAGATAGTTCCAAAATAGGCTTGGCGGAAAGCATCTGCGTGGACTGTTTTCAGGTGCTTTACCCAGCTGCAGGCCATCGCGCGAGATTTGCTTCCAACAGCAGTATGATAAGCAATCGCCCCACGTACCATGATATCCTACCATTTCGATTCGGTGTTGCCGCTACCTTTCCTATCCGGCCGGTTCCCAGGAGACCTCCGGTGAGACCTCGCGGAGCGCGGCGGTGCTCGCCAGTTCACACCCATGAGCCTGCCGAGCAATTCCAATGCGACTGATTCGAATATTCGCTACAACCGATTCGGCAGCAGGCAGGGTGGCCAGCCTGGGGCGTCCCATTTCCACCGCAAGCAACGCGCTGAGCGAGAAACCGGCGCACACGATTTGTAAATCGTCAGTCGCTCAGCAATAATCGCGGCTAACCATCCTCCTACTCTCCGCATCCTCGGAAGCCCAGCCATGGTCCAACCGCACCGCGCTCTAAACTCTCTCGCCAGCCTGGCCGTTCTAGTGGCCGTGGTCTTATCAAGCCAACTCACCCTGGAGGCCGCCCGGCGGAACATCGTCCTGTTTGTGACCGACGATCAAAGTCCCGATATCGGGGCACTTGGCAACCAGGCAATCCAAACACCGAACATGGACGCCTTGGCCGCTGACGGTGTGATCTTCAAACACGCGTTCTGCACCACGGCCAGCTGCAGTGCTTCGCGCTCGGTGATCCTGACCGGGCTACACAACCATTTCAACGGACACTACGGCCACCAGCACTCCTATCACCACTTCAGCTCTTTCGACCGCATCCGTAGTCTGCCGGTTCGCATGACGGAAGCGGGCTACCATACGGTGCGTATCGGAAAGTACCATGTCGCACCTGAATCGGTCTATCAGTTTGACGAGGCGCTCGGCGGAAACGCGCGAAACCCCGTCGCGATGGCCGACCGTGTCAAGGCGCATCTGATGCAGCGTGATGAGGACTCGCCGTTCTTTCTCTATTTCTGTACCGCGGATCCCCATCGGGGTGGCGGCCAGCGAACGGATTTACCAGGTGCCCCCAACGCGTTTGGCAATAAGCTCTCGGGGTATGATGGCGTCAAGTCCGTGCACTACGATCCGGATCAGGTCGAAGTGCCAAATTTCCTGCCGGACACTCCGACCTGCCGAGCAGAGCTGGCGATGTACTACGAAAGTATTTCTCGCATCGACCAGGGGCTCGGGCGGCTGATTCAAAACTTGAAAGAGCTCGGAGTCTACGACAATACGGTCGTCATCTTTACTAGCGACCATGGCATGGCGTTTCCCGGTGGCAAGACGACCGTGTACGAACCCGGCATGCGAGTACCGATGATCGTTCGCGATCCACGACTTAAAAACCGCGGCATCACGAACAACGCCATGATCAGTCACGTCGATTTGACACCTACCATTCTCGACATGGCGGACTCTTTAGGTGGCTCCACCAGCCGCCCGAAAGATTTCCACGGAAGAAGCTGGGCCAAGATCGTCGGACAAGAAGCTCCCGTCGGCTGGGACAAAGTATATGCTTCGCACACGTTTCACGAGATCCAAATGTACTATCCCATGAAAGTCGTACACGGCCGTCGTTACAAACTCATATGGAACATCGCCTATCCACTGCCCTACCCGTTCGCCTCGGATCTGTGGGCGGCGCCGACATGGCAAGCTCAATACGAACAAGGCCCGGACGCGATGTACGGTCGCCGAACGGTCGGACGTTACATTCACCGCCCACAGTTCGAACTCTTTGATCTCGAATATGATCCTGACGAGACGACCAACCTGGCGGACATGCCCCAGCATGCCGACTTGCTGACCACCATGAAAGCAGAACTCAAAGCATTCCAGGCCAAGACCAAAGATCCATGGATCATGAAATGGGACTACGAGTAACGATGATAAGCCGCGCTCGCCGGAAGACCGCCGGTCGCCGTTAATCGTGAGCGTGTCCTGAGTGATCGTTTTCGTCGGTGTGAGAGTGCCCCGCGCTGTTGCCTGATTGCTGGTCCGTGCCAGGATGGTGGTGAGCATGTTCGCCCTCGGCCAGCCCAATGGCCCAGGCTAAGGCGATGCCGACCAACAATGCGGCTGAAAGTGGAATTCGGTTGTGCGAGTGGAACTCCATTTCCGGCAATAGATCGCTCAGGGCAATGCACAGAAAGACGCCGGCCGAGAAGGCAAGCCCCCATCCGACCAGACTAACCGACCAATCGCCGCTCCAGTTGGCGCCGAACAAGAAAAGGAATGCTCCGATCGGACACATGAGTGCAAATCCGATGTTAACCATGATCCGCTTGCGCGGCGTGGTTACCGGATGCATCAACGAAGTAATGGAAACGGCATCGAGCGGTTTGTGAAGTAAAACGGCGATAAAGATGCCGAACCCGGGCAAGAACCCTGAGTGATTGTGTTCGCCTTCCGCCGCGACTCCTGCCGCCAGAGCCACGCCGTCCATCAACGTGTGCAACCCGAGCCCTACCAATACGGCCATCCAGCGAGTAGGATCGCGGCCGGTCGGCGAGTAGTCGCCCTGCGAATGT
>JANQJJ010000301.1 GCA_028281725.1 Pirellulaceae bacterium
CGGGCCGCACTGAGAAGCGGCTCTTGCTCCTCCCTGGGCAGCTCGCTGGCTAGGCGAAGCGTGGCCGCCCTCAGCCGTTCTTCCGCGGCATGCGTCAGAGACTGACGCGCGGTGCTCGGCAGCTGACCGCGCCGATGGCAAATTTCAAGGGCGCTCAGACGCAGCTCCGCCGACAGGCCGGTCTGGGCCAGCAGGCGCGAGAGTTCGTCGCTAGACGGCCGGTCCGTATGCAGGGCGGCTTCGATCGCCAGACGGCGGGTCGTGAGATTCTTGCTGGAAAGCCGTTCGAGCAACACTTGCTCGCTGGTTGCTAGGTTGTCTGACCATCGGCCGAGCGGCTGAGCTGGCTCATGTTCTTGCTCGCCAACATAGATAATCCGCCAGATGCGACCGCTTTTTCGATCACGCCCGGGATGTTCCAAAGGCACTTCGTAGTGACCGATGATTTTGTTGTAGAAGTCAGCGACGTAAAGTGCTCCGTCAGGTCCAACTTGGATGTCGACTGGCCGAAACCAGGGATCGTCACTGGTTAAGAAGTCGGGCAACTCGCGGGCCCGAGCAGTGGTTCCGTTCCAATCGATGGCGTTGCAATTGATGCGACTGGTCATCACATTACCGCTGTAGAACCGGTTGCGATAGGCGGCTGGAAAGTGCTGGGCCTGGTAGAGAGCCACGCCACTAATGGCGGTGCTTCCATGCAAGTGCTCCATCATCTCCGGCGCAAACCCAAGTCCATCATGGGGCCGGCCGAAGCTGGGATAACAAGCGCCGTGGACGAGCGCCGTCAGAGGTTTACTGTGGCAGTCCGCCGTGTACCAGTTACCCCACTGGTCCCGCGTCATACCAAACGGATTCACCTGACCTTGCGTAAACTGTTCAATGCGAGAACCATCTTCTCGAAAGCGGAAGGTATTGCCGGAAAACAGTTGCACCTGGGAACCGTCCGCCGCGGTCACTTGCGACTGATTGTTGAAGCCATGGCACGCGTAGATCCATCCGTCGTCACCGCGTCGCAGAGCGTTGATCATGCCGTGCGTGTCGCGGGTCGTATCGAACGGCCCCAACAGCTTGATCCGCTCGTCAACGCGGTCGTCGCCATCGGTGTCGCGCAAGTACCAGATATTGGGAATGCTAAAACAGATCACGCCGTCGGCGACCGGTAGCAAGCCCATGGGGATATTCAAGCGATCTGCGAAGGTGGTCGTCCGGTCGGCACGCCCATCGCCGTCGGTGTCTTCGAGAATCTTGATGGTGTCTCCTGACGTGGCGGGGTCGGCGACCGGGTAAGGATACTCGACGGTGCTCGAAACCCACATACGTCCCCGCGTGTCCCAGGCCATATTGAGCGGTTTGGCAATCTGCGGCTCGCTAGCGAACAACTCCGCTTTGAAACCGGGAGGCAGGTGAAATCCAGCCTGCTCTTGTTCGGCCGATAGCCAAGACGACTCGCGCACTCCTTGGCCGTACACTGCCGGTGCCGTTCGGGGCTCGGGCGCGCCGACATACACCGCGTCCTGGGCCAACAGGCTATGAGTGAAACTCAGTGAGAGGAAAAGCGTTGATATGGCAAGGTAGGGGGTGGGGAGGTGGTTCATGGAGATCTTATTCATGAGTTCAAAACACGTGCAGTTCGCACTGCACCGAGACTTAATCTAGCGCACAGGAATTGGGGCTAACTTGATTTGCGCATTTCCGCTTTGGAGCCCCTGGGTCGACGGTTGGGAAGGGGATCGCCTGTCTCACGATCAAACTCGTCGTCGGATCGTACCGTACGTTCGGCATCGTCGGTCGTCGAGCGCCAGTGGCGCAAGATCTCTTGGTGCCGTTGTAACTGTTTGGCATACTTTGGAACGGTTGCCACGTTGGTTAGTTCGTGAGGATCGGATTCCAAATCGTAAAACTCTTCTTGAGCTCGGGGTGCGACAAAACACTGCCGCTGATCAGGTCCCAGCACGCCTTCATCGCGTGCCTGCTGCATGGCACGAAAGGTTGGACTGCGTACCGCGTCAGCCGGTGGAGAAAGCGTCAGTTCGCTATCGAAGTTGCGAATGTACTTGAACTGCGCAGAGCGGACTCCCCGTTGGTTGGCATCGTAGTCATGCCAGTTGTGTTCCGCGAAGATGTAGTTGCGATGTGGCGTGGCGGGATCGCTCAGCACGCTCCCAAATGATTCGCCCAGCATCGAATTCGATTTCGGGATACCTGCCAGGTCCAGAATGGTTGTCCCAATATCGATGCTACTGACCAGCGATTGCGTTCGTGAGTTCGGTGCAATCTTGCCGGGCCAGCGAACAAACAAAGGGGTCTGAATGCCGCTGTCAAAGACGGTGGTCTTGCAGCGAGGGAAAGGGCGACCGTTGTCACTGATAAAAATAACGACCGTGTTGTCGGATACTCCCTGCACCTCCAAAGCTTCCAACACGGAGCCAACGTAGTAGTCCAGCCTCGCGATCTCGTCGTAGTACAAGGCGAAATCCCGGCGAACCTCGGGGGTATCGGGGATGTAGGGAGGCAACACCGCGTCCGCCGGTTGATGCGGCCGGCTGATCGTATTGGGGGCGTAGTTCCGGTGGGGATCGATTGCCGCCAGCCAAAGAAAAAACGGTCGGTCCTTGGGGCGGGCTGCGAGTGTCGCAACCCAATTCGCGCAGCCGCTGGCGTTGTTCTTGTCTGACTTGGTAATCGCTCCACCTTGGGCGTCCGACCGCAACCGAAAGCCGGCTGTCGGCGTTTCATTCACGCGATCAAAATGTTTCTTCGCGTCGCTGCCTAAATGCCACTTGCCTGATGCCGCAGTATAGTAACCGGCCTCTTTGAGCAGTCGTACAAACGTTTCCTGATCTGCCGGAAGCGGCCAGTGCAATTGCTCTGCGTCGGTCATATGCGGGTAACGACACGTGATGATACTCGAGCGACTCGGGCTACAGGAGCTGCAGGTCAGGAAGGCCTGTTCGAATACCATTCCCGATTGGGCCAGCTTGTCTAGATTCGGAGTGCGAATATGCGGATGTCCCGCCGCCCCACAGTCGTCGAAGGCCATGTCGTCGGCAATCATCAGAATGAAGTTGGGCCGATTGTCCTGCGCAACGATTGCTGAACTGCTCACGGCCAACCAGAGCGCGGCGAGTAGGCAGCTTGAAAGCGAGGTGGGCATCGATCATCCTAGTATGGAATTGACGAATAAGATTTGTATGGCCACACAATCATAACCCAACCAGTACCGGGGCCTCAACAATATCATGGGTAGAAGATCCCTCTTGCCAGGTTTGCTCCTGTTGCTGAGCCTCTCGGGAGCCACGTTTGCGGAGAATTCGCCGCCGGCTCGACCCAATATCCTCTTTTGCATCGCCGACGATGCGTCATGGCCCTATTGCGGGGCCTATGGATGTGATTGGGTCCAGACGCCATCGTTCGACCGCGTGGCTCGCGACGGTCTGTTGTTTACCAACGCGTTCACGCCCAATGCCAAGTGTGCGCCGTCTCGAGCTTGCATCCTAACGGGCCGCAATTCGTGGCAGTTGAAAGAGGCGGGCAACCACTGGTGCTTTTTTCCGCCGGAGTTCAAGACGTACGCGGAGTCTCTTGGCGAGCACGGATACTTTGTCGGTGAAACGGGCAAGGATTGGGCTCCCGGCGTCGCTTTGGACCGGTCGGGAGCCAAACGGCAGATGGCTGGCAAGCCGTTCGAAGCGCGGAAGATAAAACCACCAGCCAAGCACATCTCGGGAAATGATTACGCGGGCAACTTCGACGATTTCCTGGACCATGTCCCCAGCGATACGCCCTGGTGCTTTTGGTACGGGTCGACGGAACCGCACCGAGCCTACGAATTCGGAGTCGGCTTGCGCGATGCCTGGCGAAAGCCGTCCGACATCGACCGGGTGCCTGGCTACTGGCCGGACAACGAAACCGTGAGAACCGACATGCTCGACTACGCGTTCGAGTTGAAGTACTTCGATGACCACCTGGGCAGAATGCTGCGGACGCTCGAGCGCAGTGGCCAACTCGACAACACGCTGGTGGTCGTGACTGCAGACAACGGGATGCCCTTTCCCCGATGCAAGGGGCAGGCATACGGCGTCTCCAATCATCTGCCGCTGGCCATCATGTGGCCAGCCGGTATCAAAAATCCGGGCCGGAAGATCAGCGCCTATGTCAGCTTCATCGACCTGGCGCCAACTTTTCTGGAATTGGCAGGCGTCGATTGGGCTCAGTCAGGAATGCAACCTTCACCGGGTAAGAGCCTGACTAACCTATTGCAGACTGTCGGCGGCGACGCGTCGCGCGATCATGTCTTGATCGGCAAGGAACGCCACGATATCGGTCGGCCGGGCGACGCAGGCTATCCCATTCGCGGAATTGTGCAGGATGGCTGGCTCTACGTTAAGAACTTCGAGACGACGCGCTGGCCAGCGGGAAACCCGGAAACGGGATATCTGAACTGCGATGGCAGCCCCACCAAGACTGAGATTCTAAGTATGCGGCGTCGTGGCGAATCCAATCACTTCTGGGAACTCTGTTTCGGCAAACGCCCAAGCGAAGAACTCTACAATCTGGCGGACGACCCGGAATGCTTGAACAATCTAGCTGGCCAAACCGATTTGCGGTCTCGCCAAACGTCGATGGCACAGCGGATGATGGACAGGCTCAGGGAGCAGCAGGACCCACGCATGTCCGGCAGCGGTCCGGTATTCGATAACTACTCGTATGCCGATCCGGGCGGCAAGGGCTTTTACGAGCGTTATCGGGCCGGTGAGCAGGTTCGGGCAGGTTGGGTCAACGCGACCGATTTCGAAAAACCGTAGTCCACGTCGATGGCGTCCTCAGTCAGGAGAGAACGGCCTGCCGCTTCGGCGCAGGCGGCCGGACGCAATGCATGACAGGCTGGCTACGCGGCACTTTTCTTCGTTGCCTTGGGCGTGGCCAGATTGAATAGACCGAAGATCTCGTCTTGGCTCAAGCCGGCCGATCGCGGCGCGCCAGCTTCGGCGAAGAGTTGGTTGAAGAGCCCGCGTTTCTGCTCGAGGACTTCGTGGATACGTTGTTCGATGGTCCCCGCTGCCATCATCCGTGTCACGGTTACCGGACCGGCGGCACCGATGCGGTGAGCGCGGTTAATCGCCTGGTCTTCGACTGCCGGATTCCACCAGCGATCAAACAGGAAGACGTACTGACAGAACTGCAGGTTCAGACCGACGCTACCGGCACCGTAGCTCATCAAGATCAAATGCCTGGAGGGATCCTCCCGGAACTGCTCGATTACCTTTTCTCGTTTCTTCGGTGGAACGCGTCCGTGGTAGTGCATGGGCCCAAATCGCCCTAGCGGCTCGGCAATCTTTTCTAGTGTCTCCACCCACTGGCTAAAGACAATGGCCTTCTGGCCACTGGCGGCAATTTCCTCCATATCAGCCGCCAGACGCTCGAGCTTGCAACTGGAGCCGGTCGCGGGATCAAAGTTGCAGATCTGCTTCAGACGCAAGACCAGTTCGAATACATGCTGAATCGTGAGTGTCTCCCCCAAGTCGGTCAGCCTGACGATTCCGTCGTCCTCGGCCGCGCGATAGCTATCGTATTGGGCGGGAGTAAGGTCCAGGTCCTCGTCGCGGAACATCTTCGGCGGCATCTCCGAGAGCACTTTATCTTTCGTCCTTCGCAAGATGGTGTCGCGCGTCGCTTTGCCAATACTCTTCAGATGCATGTCATCTCGCAAGTATCCCGGCGAGAGGAATTCGAAGATGCTGACCAGATCTTCTACCGAGTTTTCGATGGGAGTGCCGGTCAGCGCCCACGAGCGCCCACGCGGTAGCGAACGCACGATTTGCGCCGTCGTGCTGTTGCGATTCTTGATGCGCTGCGCTTCATCCAGGATGACCAAATCGAAGTGCGTGTTGGGGTCGTCTAGAACGGCCCGGTCGCGCATCAAGAGTTCGTAGTTCGCGATGCGCACCGGTACACTGGGCTGTCGCCAGATCCAGCTGCGTTTGGTGGAGTCGCCTTCGATGACCGTCACCGGGATCTCCGGAGACCACAACCGAAACTCGCGGACCCAGTTCGTGACCAACGGCTTAGGGCAGACCAGCAGCACGTTGCGCAGCTGGCCTGCGAGCAGCAGCATCCGAACCGTCGTGATGGCCTGCATCGTTTTGCCCAGTCCCATCTCATCGGCCAAGATTGCGGTCTCGCGGGGAAAGAGAAAGGCGATGCCCTCGAGCTGGTATGGGAATGGCTGAAACGGAAAATCGAGTCTTGCCGAAGCCACCATCGTTTCCAGCGGCGGCTGCAACACAAAATACAGGCGATCTTCCAGCTTGACCAGGTCTGCCGGCGGTTCGATACGCGTTCGCCGCTTGGCATCGGTCAGCCGTCCTCGTTCCGGTCGATCCGAATTCTGTGGGGGTTGCTCGGGCGCAGCCTCCTGGCGGAAGTCCAGGGCCTCCGGGAACTCGAAACCGACCGTTTTGGGCAGTTTGGACTGCAAGCGAATAGGAACGACCGAGATGGGCAACTCGTCGGTAAACCGTGACTGCACATCAATTTCTAACTTGCGTTCCAGCTGGCCTTGCCAACCTGTGGCGTAACAATCTGCGGCCAGTCCCCGATCGGACACTCGCAGCTGTTCGGAGAATTCGATACCTGCCCACTGCGCATCAGGACTGTCTGGACTTTTCTGGCTCACGGCGGCGTCTATCTCATAGTGCAAGTTGCACACTCACATAGCCTGTACTATCCGGCGGTTTCTGGCGTGAACTCGCGGCAAACTGGCTACACCCAACGAAAAAAATGCTCTAGATCTCTCGTACTCGCCGGACGCACCCGATGCGCATCGCAAACAGCGCACCTGCCAAGCGAACAGCGCGCCCGCAGAAACATGGGTCTCAACCCGAGGCGATTCGTCACGCCGCTTTGGCGATCGGATGTGCCTCCAAGAGTGCTTCCCGAATGCGCTGAAACGGCTCGGTCAGTTCGAAGTTCGGTGATAGCCCCGTCAGCAACTCTTGCAGCCTTTCTTCGGTCAACGTCGATCCGTCGGGCACCGAGAACTGATGCTTGTCGCAAACCCGCCTTTGTAAACTGATCGTGGAAGTTCCAGGGATTCGCAGATGGCAAGCGGCGTCTGAAGGTGATTCGCTAAATTCCAGTTTGGCTGGGGTGATCTGACTGACCAAGGAAACCGCCAGCACGGACGAGCAGTCGGTGATGAGCATTTCCGGTTGGAGTTTCGCCTTGACCGTTAGGGCTTTTGCAATCTGTTCACCGCACACAAAGTCATCGATTGTTGGACCGTAGAGCAACTCTTGAGCGCGACTGGGCTTGACCGGTAATGTGCAATGAAACTCAAGCGGGCGAGCGATGTGGTTCACAATTAGGTAACCGCCAAAGTAGCCATGTTCTGAATGATGCCTTACCGACAAAAATCCAAGCGTTTCGGTCATGCGTTGCCATTATGTTCGAGTTAGCGTTTCTACCCACCCGGAGACGAGTCCTTACCTCTCCGGTCCGAGTCTCGCTGCAGCTTCGACCACGTGCTTAGGCTGACATTTCAGCCAATTCTCTCGGAAGCGGAGCACTCGAGACTGGGAGCGCAGCTGGTACATCAGTTGTCGGAAGTCCGGTTGTAGCGACTTTAGTGACCTTGGCGGTCACGCACCCATCAAGCCAAATTGCCGGTATTAGCTACCTTGCCTGGAACAAGTTGCTCGACTCATCTTCGCATCCGACTATACTAAGTGAGACAAAATTCGCTGCTCAGCCATTATGGAGATTATCACTGTGGGGAACGAACCATCCCAGTTTTCGCCAATGTTTCGCATCGATGTTTCTGCCGAACCAGGTGCTAGCAATCCGTCGGATCCGGCGGCGGCAACGGTCGTCTTGTTACAGCAAATGTTGGTTGCCCAGCAAAAGCAAAACCAACTGCTTGAACAGCTCGTGCAATCGACCGTTAACATGCAGAAGCAACGCAGCAGCGAACTGCAGCAGTGGAAAGACGCCAATCCAAGACTTGCCAAGTCGTGTCGTCGCGCTGCCGAGACGCTATCGAAGGTCCAAACGGAGTTTCTCGAGTCGTTGACTGACGAGATTGATGAAAACGAAGAGCACTTGCTCGAAGGCGAGTATATGCTTAATGAATTCGTGGATCGCTTTGGACCTCGTCTGGCACATCTCAACGGTGTTCTTCAAGTGCTAGCACAGCTGGGAAGCGGCGTACCCGCACAGCAGCAAGGATAGTCGGCGCCCTCGCGACCGCGCTGGGCGGCATCGACTGCCGCTCACACCGACTGTCGTCGCGGTGCAGCAGAGCCGTGCTAGCTTCGCGGAAAAAGTGGCGTCGAATCGGCTGGTTTTCCGATTGGACTGGTGGTGGCAGGCTACGGAGGCTAGTATCGGCAGGAAAGTCGCGATCTTCGTCGCGTGCCTAGGAAGTGGTGTGTTGGAGATGGTTCGCATCGCCGACTTGAACTTGATCAGCTGAAGCGAGTTCGGGCGACTTAGAACATCTGCCGCGTTGTTTGGCAAGGAGGTCTGTTGTGCAGACGATCAAGACAGGTGTTGTCGTCGCTCTCTTACTCGCCGTCTGTTATGGCGCTTTCGTAGCGCTCAACGCGCCGGAACCGGAGTTGCCTGAAGAGCTCGAAAGATGGGCCTCGGGTGACGCCGATGTGGAAAGCCTGATGGGGATCGAGATGCCAACGGGGGAACCGATGGTGTCGATGGGAGATTCCGTTCCCATATCGGGCGATGCGCTGGCCAACATGTCGAATTTCGACTCAGCGCCTGGCGAATCCAGTGTGGATGTTCCCAGTCTACCTGTCTTGGACTTAGGTGGGGCAGGTGACGTAGCGACAATGCCCGCTCAGCCACCCAGCGTGCCCGCGCTGCCTTCGCTGGGCGTGACGACACCGGCCAACGTGGATGCTCCGAATTCCCTAGCACCACCAACGACGCCTCCGCTGCCAAGCATGACGGCCACAGCTGATCAAGTGCCAGGCTTCCCAGCCGTCGCGCTCGGCGGGACCCCGGAGTTGCCATCGCTGGGCGCGGCGACGCTTGAAGCGAAAAACAAACTGGTAAGTGCATCCAAAGACCCGGGTGTCGGCTTGCCGCTGCCCGAAGAGGCAAGTGCGGCAGCGGCAGCGACTGGGAGCATGCCGGACAGTAGTGGGCTGCCGACGCAGACGTTCACGGTGGCCCGCGAGCAGGCGCTGCAGAAGGCTGCGTCCGGCCAGCTCAAAGAGGCTTTGGAACAACTAAGCCCCTACTACGACAGTCCTGAACTGGCGCATGCGGAACACGCCGATCTGATCGATATCCTGGATGCACTTTCGCGGGAAGTCATTTATTCCAAGCGTCATCTGGTTGCCAGACCGTATATCGCGACCCCAACCGATACGCTGGCTTCGGTAGCTGAAAAACACAATATCACCCAAGAGCTGCTCGCATCGATCAACCAACTGGGAGAATCCAAAGCACTGCCGCCCGGTACGGAATTGAAAGTGGTCCAAGGCCCGTTTCGCGCCACCGTGAGTCTGACGCGTGGAGAGCTGACGTTGTTCTTGGATTCTCTATACGCCGGTCGATTTCCCATTTCCGTCGGCAAAGATCCGACGCCGACCGAAGGGGCATTCGAAATCGTGGATCGCCGTCGCGATCGAACGTACTACGGCGCCGGTGGCAAGGTCTTGGGAGCCGAGGATCCGAGGAACCCGTACGGTGGCTATTGGCTCAGCCTGGGGGATCTGTGCATTCATGGCACGCCGGAGATGGCTAGTAGCGATTTGGAAGATGCCGGTTGCATCAGCCTCGCACCGCTGGATGCGTCAGACGTGTACCATATTCTCGCGCGAGGCAGCCAAGTAGAGATCCGGCGCTAAGACACGCCTAGCAGCCGGCTAGGGGCCTGAAGCTTCCGGCAGAGGCAACTTGGAACGCAGCCAGTCTTGAACGGAAAAGTTGAGTCGGTCGCTGCGCTTTTCCAACTGCCTGTTGATCTTGTCGACCAGTTTCGCGTTCATGTCCTCCAGTTTGTTGTCCACCGCGTCTCGCAAACCGTTGCCTAGGTGTTTCGCGAAGTCGCCGCCGATCTGACTGATGCGGCGCACCCGATAGTAGGTGAGCTCAATGTGGGCTCGATCCACGCGCGGCCGAATCGAAACGTCGGGAGGCAGCTTCAATGGGTTCAACTGAAACTTGACAGTGCCTTCAAGCGTCAGACGACAGGCGGCATCGGCATTGGCGCTCAGGCTGATCAGTTGCACGTCGCGCACCCAATGACTCAGTCGACCGAAGACGTCCAGCGGGCACTCGACCGTTACGCCAAATGCAATGCGACCATCGGGAAGTGCTTCCAATCGATTGAACTGGACATGCAGCCGCTTGTCAGGTTCCACGATACGGATGCGATAGCGTGTCCAGGTGCCGGCATTGACCATTTTCTTTCTGCGTTTGGTTTCAATTCGAGCGCCTTCTCGCCAGATCTTGACTCCATCCCAGACCTCCTTCTGCTTGCCCCATTTTCGGTCATCTTCATAGGACGGAGGCAGGTTTTCGTGAATCAAGCTCGTGAGCCAAGCGACCAACTGCGGCGTCGCAATCGGTTTGGAAGCTGACGCGTCTGTGGCGGCCGGTGGAGTCGACGGAAGAGCCACAATCTGAGCTGGAATGGTCTGAGCTTGCTTGCTCGGCCATGGCGGAGTTGGCAATGAGCCTGGCTGCGTCGATTGAGCGATGGCCGTCGAGGCACAAACCCCAAACCAGGCCCAAACCCTGGTGGCCGCGACGGCATAACGAAGTTGATAGAGCATCCTGCTAGCATCCGCTACGAAGTTTGCCTGGCGCCGAAGAACGACGGAAGATTCGCCGCAGCAACACACTCTGGTGCGCAAGTGCTGTTCTCACTGGCGCGCCAGGGTGAGCTGGCCGCCGGCGCTCCCAAAGCATGCACTCCGGCTGTCGACAGTCGAGCCGAGGTACATTCCAGACGAAGCAGCATACCAGTATTCATCGGCTCGGCGAACGCCAATCTCGGCCACCTAGCGCCGTTGCCCACCCATATAGCCTGGTGTATCCACGGTTTCTGGCGCGTTCCTCGCCACGAACTAGTTGCATCCAAAGCGAAAACGCGCTAGTTGCTTCCGAGTGGCTTCCAGTCAAAACCGAGCCCGGGGCCATCGAGCAACTCGGTGGGAATGGTGCCGTAGCGTACGCGAAACATGGGGCCGTACTGCTTCATATACGCCTCGTTACCGGCCGGACAATACTGCCGACCGTTGCCCTCGATTGCAGCTACCCTGGGAAGGCGGCTGCAATC
>JANQJJ010000305.1 GCA_028281725.1 Pirellulaceae bacterium
GATAGCCGTAGTTGTCGCCGTACATATCCGCCAGGGGATAGGAGTGGCGCATCTGAACCAACCCGCAACCGTTTTCGCCGGAACATTTGACCAGTTCCAGGGGGCCGCTGAGGATCTGTTCGTCTTTCGACTTGGGAAAAACGCCTGTTAGAGCCTGGGTTCCCAGATCGAGGATCGGAATGAGGTCCGTACTCTTGCATATCCTGCAGCAAGTCGCTTCCGTGTACATTCGCGTGCACTCCACTGAATCGTTCGTTAGCGCATAAATCGTTCGTTAGCGCATCCTTCACTTGATAGGCCGGTAATATCTAGTTCTTCAAGTCGTTTCAAGGCGAATTCTTCCCTGCGAGACGCCACCATGACGCCTGGGATACGTCAACTCAGACGAGCAATCCTGGGCCAGCTGCCACCCCAGTTTGTCTCACTGCCGGCAGCTCACCCAAAACAACTCAATTCACTGTCGTACCCAAAACCAAGCGAGTTGGGCCTACTTGTCGGACAAAGGCGGGGCAACACAATGGGTTGAGGTCTTGCAGCTGGCCAGGTCGTCGCGAGAGGCATCACGGGACGCGAGGTGATGAACCCAGACTGCTGCGACTTCCGTTTGTTTCGGGTTCTCGCCGGGCTGGACGCCGGGGGAAAAAACTCAAGGTACGGACGAGCTGGTTTTGTTGCCTGCGACCGCAAAGCAACGGGCAAGATGATTAGGAGCGGCCTTGGGGGCCCGCCAGCAAGGCACCGGAGACTGAGGTACGGTATGCTGAGAGGGTAACGTCGATGTTTGACCAAATTCGTAGTTTTGCATACGGTCTTTCCGGCAAGCGAACTCAGGTAGCCGGACTCTGGGAACGCGTCGATGACCACTTCGCTGGGTGTGTTGTTTTGGTCAAGGAGACCGAACATGGGTTGCAGGGACAGATCACTTATGTCCCGCCAGCGATGCGACGATACGGCTGGGTCATTGGCGACCTGAAATGGAAAGGCTTTACATCCAGCCGATTGTTGGCCTACCGATTGCGAGAGTTGTACAAGGAAGTCGACTCGCGAACTGGAGAGTTAAGACAATACCGCTATACCGAGGCGCGTCTGGGATTCATCGATCCAGACGAGATCGTCGTGATTCCACTTGGTGGTAGCGCTTCGGTCCGGAATACGCGCTGGCGACGCTCGGGTACCATTTGAGCGGCTCGGCGCTTGCTGAGGCCTGTCGCGGCTCGCTCTGGCCCGTCCTGAGACGAAAAACTGGCCGACGTACCAGCAAGAAACCTGTCGGAAAAGCGTGCGGGCTCCGATTGGCCAGGGGGATACCTGGAGCGATTCGTTCTGGAAGCTGACGCTTTCTCCACCGATCTGTGGGAAGAACACGGCTCATCGTGTCTTTTCAATATCTGCCAAGTCCACTCCAATAGGCTCTTTCGGATTACCGCATTGGAGGCTATTCGTATGGCAACGAAAACCAAGTCGTCGAGGAAAAGGGCATCAATCAACGCGTTCCATCAGCGTTTGGCCCAGTTGACGTATTACCAAGCTTGTCAGTTGCTCGGCGAAGGCGGGGCCGAGTTGATCCGAAAGGGCGGCCAGACGTTCCAGATTGAAGGCGAAGAAGACACCTTCCTTGGTGGCGATCTTTATCGACTGCGGATACGTGACCCGGACGTTCCCGGCCAATTGGCCATCGCCACGCTCACGCTCCAGTCGAGGCGTTCGAAGCAGCTTCAGCAGATTTGCGCGGCCTCGCCCAAACGCTGGCAGGCCTGCTGGAGAGTTGAGCGAACCACCAACGTTCATCCGGATCGATAACTTTCTTCGACTTGCGCTTGCCCGGGTGCGCTCAGGTCGAGCACCGCTCCCCCTGCGCAGTAGGCCTGCCGGAGGTCGTACCTCCGCCGCGCCGTGTTCACCCGCGGGTGCTTTCAAACGTGAGAGCGGCTTCCCGCGCTCCATCGGTCTGCTTGGAACCGCAAATCGCGAAAGAAAGCACGCAACTTCGTGGCTGGTAGGAGCGAAAACGAAAATAGGACAGCGGCAATAGGAAGCAACTCCACGGACGCCGGCTCCCGCGCCACCACGCTCGCGAACTCTTCGTAGAGCGTCTCAGGTGACGAAATTTTCGTCGCGACTGCAATGCGCTAGAGGTGCGCGCCGACAGTCGCGTCGCCACTTCAGACTAACTAGCAGAAAGGAACCAACGATGATTGGTAAGGTTCTACCCGACTACATCGACCCTCCACCCGTGCGGGCACCTTTTCCGCCGGCAGACCATATTCACGTACACCGCGTCAGCGCCACAGACAACTGGTGGAGCCTGGCCCGTCGCTATCAACTGGCCGATCCGTGGGATCTGATTGAATACAATTTCCGTACGCGGGACGCGAAACAGACCAACTGGTATCTGGAAAACTATGTTGGTTGCAATACGACGACGCCCGACCAGAAGAATTACAGTTTTTCGGGCACTGAAACAAGCGGGCTGATCTACATACCACCGTTTGCCACGATTCCATCGCATCGACCTGACCCATCGCAACCGATCTTGCCGCCAGGCAAACAGACCCATCCCCAGTCTTGTTGGGCGGCCGCGCTTTCCTGGTGGTCCAGGCGTGCCAAAGGGCGGACTCGGATGAGCGAAGAGCGAATCATGGATGAATACTACGGACTCTGGAATTACTCCGGTAACATGGAAGAATTTGGAGGCTTGCCTTTGAATAAACTCGGCTCGGTTTGGGGCGATACGCGATGGAGGACTTCGATCAGCAAACTGAGTACGCTGACGCGCGACTTCGTGTTGTCGCGAACCACGGGCCTAATCGCCTCCAGTGACAGCGACTACGCCCATGACCATCTGGAGTGTTTGGAGATGGTGGACATGATTCCGATGCTTATTGGCTACAAAGACAAGCGTGTCGGCGGCCCCCATGCCAATGTGGTTTGGGTCGACCCCGAATTTCGGCAGCTTCGCGCCATGGATCCTGCCATCGGCTACGTGTGGCGAGACCCAGGCTTCTACGGATCGGGGATAACGGTCGCTTGCGCTAACGAATACAACCACCCGCGAACGTGCTTCGGTCCCTGAGAGCTGGAACACGTCCCGGCAAGAATCGCGCGGTACGACCGCGTGGGGGAGCGCCGGAAAGGGGCCCTCTCTACGTCTGCACAACGCGGGTGTCCGCCATGTAGTCATGCAAGCAGCGGCGAGACGCTCCCAAGATGAAGAGGATATCCAGCAGGGAAAAGAAGGGGATCACGCTGAGCAAGTTCCGCAGCCAATTGCGGACCACCACGCCTCTGATGAAACCCGGCAACCTACCGGCGGTGGTAACGATCCGAATGCAGGTTAGAAACTTGCCGATGGTTTGGCCCCGTGTCGCAATCAGATTCCACTGCAGGATGATCGCTATCAGTGGGAAGAAATAGATCAACATGAGAGCCACCAGATCCAATTCGCCGGAACTCGAAGTCAGTGGTCCCATCAGCCCCAAGTTGTCGGCTCCGATGGCTGCCAACGTGCCCAACACCACCGCGACGCACATTGCACACACGTCGATGATGGCAGCCAGCAGACGGGACATACAGGTCGCGTCCGGATACCCTGAGAAGTCTGAGCCAGAGTCGGGGCCCGAGTTTTCGGCTTGAACCAAGCGCATGGCGTCCGCGTCGCTCATGAACTCGTCGACCGGATCGAACTCGGAAGTACGCGCCTTTTCCGCTTGCTCTTTCAGGTCGACGCCTGCCGCCCGCTCAATGCGCTCCGCGCTCGCGGCTGGAACAAGCAACTCCTCTCCGCAAGTGCTGCAAGGCGCCTTCGTGCCGCTGGCCGTCGTTTCGACATAGTTAGATTGCCAGCAGTGATTACAGCGAAATTCCATCAATTGATTGGTGGTCGTTGACATGGACTCATCCCAGACACAAAAAGGGGACGCATCTGCTAAAGGTGGACGTTGGTACTTCGGTGCCAATCATAGGTTACGGACTTGCATGGCTACGTTCGACGCGCCCTTGCTCATGCCGAGCTTTTGCGTTTCATCCTGCCGCTCGTGCCGTCTGTAGCGTTTGTTCGGACTGGCACCTTCAGACAGGAGGTTCGAAGCATTCGCATTCACTATTTTTGATGTGTCCGGCACGTCAAAGCAGTGAAAAGCGCGGGCTATCCCAGCCGGTGGCTTGGACAGCGCGGAGCTCACCAGAAACGGCCTGGCTGAGTCTCAGCGGCCGGATTCCCACCGGTATGCCAAGCCGATCACTCCAAGACATCAATGCTGACTTTGTTGCGCCGGCTCTTCAGGCGGTCGATGAGTGTGTCAGGGTCTGTTTCGGAGGATCCGCCGAGCACCTCGGCGAGCTTCTGGCGGGCTGGGTCGGACACGATAGCGCGCCACCGTTGCCGGGCATCCTGAATTTGAACCGCCCGCTCTTCTTCGGTACCGATGTAGTCAAACTGGAAATCATCAAACCCTGGCATCTTCAGCAGCGCCTGGTAGGCGAGCAAGCGCGTCGCATCGTATTCGTCTTCCAGTGACTCGATCAGGATCCTGGCACGCCACGTTTGCCCGGCAACGGCAAAGTTCTCCGTCGCCCCGAGTTGCTCCACGGCCAGAGCACGTTGAAGAGCATGTCCGGCCAACGCATCGCCCACGGTTGACGAGCTGCCGGCATAAGGAGCCTCCAGGGACTCGGGCTGCTTCCCTGCCCAATTTGCCAGCCACTGGTTTGTCCATTCGAGCGACTGATCGACATGACACTGATTACAAGCGTTGGGAATTCCTGACTCCACGGTCGCCTTTGCCGTCGGGTTCGTGATTCGGTGACTCCTGACTCGCTTGAGCAAAGAGTAGGCCTGGTAAGGCATATGGCAGTTGTAGCACAGGCTGCCTGACGACGTGGCCGAATGGTGTGTGTGCTGCGCGAGTTGATCTCCCGTATCCAACTCGGCATGGCACTGAGTGCACGCGCGATTGTGCTGCGACACGTCGCGACCATCTCCGAAGAGAAGTTGATCGTTCGCGGGGGTACCATGCATGCCGTGGCACGAGAGGCAGGTCATCTCGCCCTGCTGGTAGCAAGGAGATAGCAGGATGCCCTGGTACTCCATCGCCGTGGTGCGTGGCGTTCCGTCGCTCCAGAAGTAGACTCCTTCCTCGCTTTCGTGATAGTCCTCGCCGGGACGATGCGATGGGTAGTCATATCGATCAGGAAAATCCCATTGCCCGGGTTGGAAGAAATCGCCCTCGACTAGGCACTGCCGATCGAATTCCTGTTTCGCGATCATCTTGCCATGACATCGTGCGCAGGTGAGCACCGATTCTTCCTGGGACAACTTCAGTGGATTGACAATCAGCTGTTCGGGTGCTTTCGCTCCATCCTGCTGAATTTTGGCAAGCGTTTGCTGTAACTGCACATGCGCACCTCCGGGGCCATGGCAGGCTTCGCATGCGATCCCGAGTTCCTCGACCCGAGTATTCCACACATACTGGGTACCACCGCTGGAGGAGGCGACCTGCTGAAGACCAGGAACCGGCCCCGTATTGTGGCAAAACACGCATCCATTGTTCCAAAGCTTGGTCTTATGGAAGAAGCCTTCCCGAGGTTCTGCCAAAAAACTGGCCCTGCGAGTAATCCACCGTTTCTGATGGATATGCCAGACCAACGGGAGCGTGTGGTACGAACCATCTGGCCCACGAGATAGATAGACCTGCTGGTGATGGGAGCCGATGACTCGATCAACCGCGTAGGTAATCGCCGGCGGCTGGGCCGTTCGTTTGGGATCGCGTCCGGCCTGGATTTCCTGCTCATCCCAGCCTGGATGCACCAGCGTCATGAAAAATCGATCTCCTTGCCGAACCGGTTGGCAAGGGTAGCCGCTGAGCGTAATCACTTCACCATCAAAGTTGCCTAAGATCGTTTCCGGCGATGCTTCCTGAGTCATCGTGCGATGATAAGTCGCGTGCCACGAGTTGTACTGATCGGCATGGCATTCTTGACAAGCGCCCGATTGAACGTATCGATTGGACGCCTTGAGCTTTTCCAGAGAAATCTGCTCGACTGCCGCCGGCGCGGTCTCTTCAGATCGTTCGGCGGTATCCTCCGAAGCGTCCGCCGCGACGGGTGGAGCCTCTGTCTTCCGGCATCCCAACAAGCACCAAGTCAAGCAAACCGCGGCCAGGCCAGGCAGCCAGCTCGACAGACTAGGGACCATGGTAAGTTTGGCTGGTGCTTGGTACATCGTTTATGCTCGGTGTTGAGATCGCGCAGCCGGCGTTGCTTCGCTGCTGCAAGGGGTCATTGGTTCGTTGATCTAGGGTTCGCCAATGTCTTCGTTCCAGAGTTGCGGATGGGTGGAAATGAATTCGGTCATCAGGTCGATGCAAGCTTGGCTGTTGACCACCGTGACCGAGCATCCCCTTTCCCTGACGAAGTCCTCTGGTCCCCGAAAAGTGACGTTTTCGCCGACGATGATTCTCGGGATCTTATACAGCAGTGCTGCACCGCTACACATGTCGCACGGTGAAAGAGTCGAGTAGAGGACCGACCTGGCGTAGTCGACTGCGGTCAGGCGTCCGGCATTTTCCAGGCAGTCCATTTCTGCGTGGAGAATAGCGCTCCCCTGTTGAACACGGCGATTGTGACCTCGCCCGACGATCCGCCCTTCGATGACGAGCACCGAACCGATCGGGATTCCACCTTCGTCCCGTCCCAGGCGAGCCTGTTCAATAGCTGCCTCTAAGAATCTATCCACACGCTGCTCCTGACTGGTCTCGCGAACGTGATTACCGGCGAAGACAACGAATCTGCCACGTTCGGATCTGCGTAGATCGCGGACAAGGAACTTTGCTGAAACCTCGGCCCCTCAGAAACGTACACCTATTTTATAGGAAATTTGAGGCATGGCAGCGCGTGCTGGAACATAAATTGTGGTTGTGACTCTGGCACGGTTAGCCAGGCAGGAGCTTCGCAACTGGGATGCAAGAGCTGTGGGTGAGCGTACCCTATTGCTCACGCAGTAAGCCCCAATCACTTGTCGGTCGGCGTCTCGTCAGCGGTCGAGAACTCAGGTGGGCAGGCTGCTAGATTTCGAAGTCGTCATCGGACGACTTCTCACTGTAAAGGGGCATGTGACGATAGTAGACTTCCAGAATCATCGTCGCCAGCGACGTGGCATACAGGCGTCCGCCTTGCCCGGAGTGGCTGCCCCCAGTAAACCAACTGCCGGCCGCGTGCCCCCTCTGCTCCTGCAGCTGAATCAACTCATCTCGCATCTTGGCATTCCAGCTATCCCATTCGGGGCCTCCATGGTGGCGCAGGACTTGGGTCGCGTAGTAGCTGTAGTACAAGTCGTTGCTCCGGGGCCCGTGTTTACTCAGATACCGAACGCCTTCTTGAATGCCTGGATGCTCTTTGTCCCATCCCATATACATGCGGCACAATAAACCGACGGCGGTCGTTGCGTGGCGCCCTTCGATTTTTGACGTAGGTCGATCGTAGCCGTAATAGGCACCCTGGTTGGCGCTGACAAAGTCCAGAAACTGACTGGCTCCTTGAAAGCTAATTGGCGGAACAACGAGATTGCCCATTTTTCCGCTTTTCAGTGCCATCACGCACCAGCCCACGACCGACGTATCTCCCGGGCGTCGTGGTTCATACCTCCAGCCGCCGCCCTGGGGATCTTGAGCATAAATCAAGTAGTTCAGCGACAGTTGAGCCGGCTGCAACAGGTCGGGGTCTTGCGTCATCGCGTAGGCTTCGCAGACAGTGATTGCAGCCAAACCGTGCGAGTACATGCGTCCGCCGGGTTCGTGCCAAGAGCCGCGTGGCAAATCGCCTAACGAGACTTTCATGCGATTGATCAGGAAGGCGAGTCCCTTCTTCACGTTGTCTTGGTATTGCCCTTCGACGTGTGTTTGACCGGCGCCTAGAAAGGGCAGAATGGCCATGGCCGTGGCGCCATTGCGTGCCAGCGCCAGCTCGCCGGGATCTTTGCATTGATTGCCGCAGACGGACGAATGAGCGAAAGTCCATCCACCGTCGTTCGCCTGATGATCGGCGATCCATTTCAGGGCCATGGCAACAGCTTTTTCGCTAGCCGCATTGCCTCCGTAGCGTTCGAGCAGTTGACTTCGGGTCGAACTCGAGCGGCTGTTGAGGGCGACTGACATCTGGGCCATGGCAGAGCTGCTGAGCATGGCTGAGGGCATGATGCTTTCGGTCAACCTGTTCATGGCCATCGTGTCCACACTCGACTCGAGTTTCGGAGCGATTGGCGAGGTCAGCTCCGGCATGGCGACCACCTGATTGAGCTTCGGTGATGGAACCGAGAGAGGCTCGTCCAGGGCGAGCGAGTTCACGTCGAGCGTCGGCCCCTGGATGTCAAACTGCTCGACGTCGGCCACTGCTTCGCTGGCGCTGGCTTGCAAAACGCTGATCACCTGTTGAAGTGGCTCTAGCGTGACCGCAGCCAGGATCAGAATGAGGGCCAAGTGGACCATCAGGCTAATCAGCCAACTGGGAGCCGCCGTCATCAGGAACTTGCGCCGCCCCCTCCTGCCGACTATTTCTTCACCAGCCGGAGCCTCTTCCGTAGGCAAATCAGGTTCCGTCGAATTGGTATGGGCCACCATGGGCTCGCCGGGCAAAACACCAGCACCGACAGGAGCCAGAGTCTCTAAGGCCGGCAATTCCTCGGAAAGATCGATTTCCGCAAAATCAATCGGCGACTCATCAGCCGCGTTTTCGGCCAAACTGGCACTCGGCAACGCCCCATCATCGAGCGGCTGCAACTGGAGTTCGCCGTCCACCATCTCTTCATCAAGAGGCTGGAATTGCAGCCCCTCTTCTGGCCCGGGGCCTGGCGCGTCGTCCGCCCTGCCGCGTGCGGATCGCGATCCAGTTGCTGGGGCGCGTGGCTTGTTTGCGTCACGATGTTCCATACTCGTAACATCCAATCGATTAGCTTCCGCTGCTCGCGGTGAGCCGGGGATGAGTTTGGTGAGGAGAGTGGACGCCAAGCTGGACGGCGTACTGTTCCCAGGCGAATAGGCCTTATCTATAGCGACGCAGCCTCGACAAACGTCTACTGGTATTCTACGTCAAACGGCTAGATTGTTCAAAATTGCCAGCAACTTGCCAGCCGCACGCCCATTTGGGGATTGGATTGAGCTGCGAAATGGCCCCCCCATGCGTCTCTGACGCAAAATCACACTGGTTTCGCATGTAAAACAAGCCTTTTCGCTATACAATTTAGCTGATAGTCTATTACGCCCGGTTGTCCGCCCCGAGAACGTTGGGAACCGAGGGCCTGCGAGCTGGCTCAAGTAGCTTCCAGGTTGAGCGGGCTACTTCGGATGCGGCGAAGCCGAGCTTGGAACCGGCGCCTGTGGGGCTGGGTCCAATGCTTGAGCTCTGACGACCGATTGTCTTCCATTATCCATCTGAGAGAAGTATCCGAAAATGACGAAACCACGTCGAAAACTGAAGAAAGCAAATCACGGCGCTCGCCCAGCCAATGCAAAGGCGCGTAAGGCCAAGGCCAAGAAGGTCCGAACTTAGGTTGACTTTCGAATGGCGATTTCCGAGAGGGAAGCGTGGTTGACAGTCTACTGTAGAGCGTAGGAGTTTCGTCGCATTGGCCGTACGAGAACTGATCCACGATCCAGCCGCCTTGGACTTTGATAATGTGGTCGCTGATGTGGAGGAAATCCGCAAGTACAATCCGCAACGGTTCGAGATGGAGCAACTGACGGCGATCATCTACGAAGACCTCAAGCGGCACGTGTGCGTTGGATACAAAGACGTCACCCATGACGAGTTCTGGGTGCGAGGGCACATGCCCAACATGCCACTCATGCCGGGCGTGATGATGCTCGAGGCTGCCGCTCAGATGTGTAGCTACTTCTCGCAGAAATACGATTTGCTCGGCGCGGCGATGGTTGGCTTTGGTGGTCTTGAAGAAGTGAGATTTCGCGATCCCGTCATTCCGGGTGACCGCCTGGTGGTGATGTGTGAGATGACGAAGTTGCGTCGCGGCCGAATCGTCGTGACTAAGTTTCAAGGGTTCGTTCGCGAGGCACTGGCAGTCGAAGGTATTTTGAAGGGGATTCCTATTCCCGTTGAATTGGTCAGTTCTCAGTTGGCTAAGGCGGCCGAAACCAAGGATTAGTTTTCGCGCAGGCCGATCGTTCTACTCCGGTCGGATGCCTTTTCCGTTTTCGTTCAAGTTGGAAATGCCAGATGCGTTGGTTACTGAATTTACCCGCTGTGCTCGCCAGTTCGCTGTTGTGGGTCGTCCTGGCACACCGCCTGCATGCCCATCCAGGGCACGGCAATGAAATCGTACCGGCTGACTCGGTTTGGCATTCCCTGCTTCAGCCCGAACATGGTGCCGCGCTATGGCTGCTGACCCTGATCTCGATACTGAGCCTGAAGTTGCTCTTGGGCCGTCCCGGGACGACCTTCACACCGCGTCGCATTCGATAACAAGATGAATGCATCTGAAGAGCACCTGCTGATCGCGGCGAATCCCAAATCCGGTGCTGCTTCGTCTCGCAACCAAGTGACGGACCTCAAGGAGGCGTTGGTTGCCCAGGGGTATTGCTGCGAAATCATCACCTCACTTGAGCAAGTCCGGCAGCAGTCGGTCCGCCTACACCACGGCGGCAACTTGCGGGCCGTCATATCCGCCGGCGGCGACGGCACGGCCGATGCCTTGGCGAATCTGCTGCCCCCGGACATTCCGCTTCTGATTTTCCCGCTAGGTACCGAGAATCTGCTTGCCAAACACCTGGGACTGACCGGCGACGTACGGGATGCCTGCGAAACGATCCAAGCGGGCAGGCGATTGGCTCTGGATGTGGGAAAAGCCAATGGACAGCTTTTTCTCGTGATGCTCAGCTGCGGTTTTGATGCCGAAGTGGTCCGAAGCATGCACTCGATGCGCACCGGGCACATCAATCGCTGGTCTTACACGCGCCCCATTCTATCGTCACTTGGCAGGTATTCGTTTCCTCAGCTGCCGTTTGCCGTAGACGACGAGACGCCCGGCGCCGAGGCTGCCGCTTGGCTGTTCGTCTTCAATGTTCCTCGTTATGCTGCACAACTCGACTTCTGTCCCCAGGCCGATCCCACCGATGGCGCACTGGACCTGTGTACGTTTGCAAAGTCCGGAATCGGCTGGGGAGTGGGGTACCTCTCGCGGCTCTGGTTCGGATCCCATCAGTCGATGCGCGGGTTCCAGCATCGACGCTGCCGCAAACTGACCATCGCTGCTCCCACAGATCGGCTAGGAAACCCGTTGCACGACATTCCGTACCAAATCGATGGAGATCCGGGCGGCGTTCTCCCCCTGGAGATTGAAGTGCTTCCCCATCGACTGACTCTACTCACGCCGGCGACACCATGAGCGCAACCATTGAGCCAGTTCGAATCGGTAACGTCTGGTGTGGAACTGCCCAAGGGCCACTGACCATCATCGCCGGTCCCTGCGTGATCGAATCCCGGGATCTCACACTGACGATCGCCGAGCGACTGAAAACGACGACCAGTCAGCTGGGGCTGCCACTGGTGTTCAAAGCCTCCTTTGACAAAGCGAATCGCACCAGTGCCGGCGCATTCCGAGGCGTTGGGATGGACGAAGGCTTGAGAGTCCTGGAAACAGTGGGTTCGGAATTTAGCCTGCCGACCGTCACGGACATTCACCTGCCGGAGCAGGCCGCGGCGGTCGCCGAAGTATGCGAGCTGCTTCAAATTCCAGCTTTTCTCTCCAGGCAAACCGATCTCCTGTTGGCCGCCGCAGCGACCGGCAAAGCCATCAACGTCAAAAAGGGACAGTTCATGGCGCCTGGCGACATGCGCTATGTGCTGGAGAAACTGCGGCTGGCTCAGGCAGGCGGTGTGCTGTTATGCGAGCGTGGCACGTTCTTTGGCTACGGCCGGCTGGTCAACGACATGCAGGCGTTGCCCACCATGAGACAACTGGGCGCTCCGGTCGTTTTTGATGCAACCCACTCAGTGCAACAGCCGGGAGGTCTGCAGGGGGCGACCGGGGGCAATCGCAACATGGTTGGGCCACTGGCTCGTGCGGCCGTGGCGGTCGGAGTGGACGGCGTCTTCCTGGAGACGCACCCCGATCCGGACAAGTCGCCCAGTGACGGTCCGAACATGGTGCCGCTGGAAAACGTACACCAGTTACTGACCCAGCTGCGCGCGATTTCCGAACTGGCTCAAGACTGGTAATGCCGAAGCCTGACCACTCCGCTATGGGATATTCGATCCAAACAGTGATGCTGATGACCTCTTCTAAAAGTGGCTTTTCGATTGTTGTGGCCGCCGGCCTGTTGGCCCTCTCGTTCGGTTTGCCAGGGTGCTTTTCGAAGTCCCACCGCGATCAATCCGAAGCGCTCTCACAGCAATTGTCGGAACAGAAACTGAAGACCGACAACTTGCGAAATGCCATGCGTTATCTGACGCAGATGACCCCGGTGAACCGCAAGCAGGCAGCCAAAGAAGTCCTGTTGGAACTGAACACATGGATCCAGGATGCCGATCGCACTCAGGTCAACTATTCCCCGCCGACGCAACTGTTGGACCAACTGCCGGCAGACATGCTCCAGTTCGTCGGATGTGAAAATGCCCTGGCGCAGCAGTTCGGTTACTGGGACATCGACTACTTATTCGAGCGCCGCATGATGCGCAAACTGTCCGACTGGATCGTGGAGTTTCCGATTCGGGACACTCTGATGGTCCGCGTGATTGACCGGTACAGCCAGCAGCTCGGCGACGACGACGCTGCCAAGCTCCAAGAAGCCTACAAGCTGTTTGATTGGACGATTCGAAACATCGCATTGGAAGACGACGCCTCATCGGTGGAGCAGATGTCGCCTGACCCGCGCGGGCCGATTCGTGACGATGGCACGGGCTACGGATACCTACCCTGGGAAACACTGCTGTTTTCCTCTGGAGATTTCATCGAACGTGGGCGTGTCTTCTGTGCCCTGGCCAGCCAGCGAGGGATCGACACCGTGTGGGTCTCAGTCGAGAGCGAAGGCGGACAACCGGGGAATCTCTGGAGCATTGGTGTTGTCATCGGAGATGCGTTGCTGTTGTTCGAACCCAAATTGGGCATGCCGATTCTCGATCCAGATGCCGTGGAGCTGGCGACACTCGCCGATGCGAAAAAAAATCAACGCATCCTGCGCCGTCTCGATTTGCCGGGACAGTTTGACTACGCGCTCGACCCGGGGCAGCTGAAACGGGTCGAGCTCCTGATCGACGTACCGCCGGTTGCCACCAGTGCTAGGATGAAGATGCTCGAAAAAACCCTGTTGAGCGACGAACGCATGGTACTGTACGAGGACGTGGCAGCCATCCAGGGCAAGCTGAATTCGATCGCACCCGACGACCAAGTCAGCCTTTGGCAGCTGCCACTGTTGGCACAGATTCAGGCCGCTAGCGTCCGTGAGAGGCTGGGAACCCTCTCGCCTTACACGATGCAGTACATGGCCATGCACGGCGTTTGGCTGCGAGATAATCCTGCCGGCACGGGGCGACTGAACCATCTCTATGGAAACTTTGAGAATACGCTGGAAAAGCAGGGGGCCCTGTCGATGTACATGGACTGCCGTGTCGATGACGGTTCGATCGCCAAGCTGGAATACGATCCTGAAGTGCAAAAGATGCTGGGAGTCCCGCGTGAACCCGGCGAGGATGACCAGCAATATCGAAGGCGGATCCAACAATCCCAGTATACTTTTAGTCGCGCCAAAGTGGATGCCGCCTTCTTGTTGGCCCAGCTTCACTTCGATCGTGGCAACAACTCAGCGGCCGAAAAATGGTTTGCCAAACGAGTGTTGGGTGATAGTCGACCAGAGGCCGTGAAGTGGCATGCTTCTGCCTGGTACATGCTGGCTCGGATCCACCAGCAAGCCGGTGATATCGAGGGGGCTGCCGAGGCGCTGACGCATCAACCCAGCCCGCAAGAAGCCGGCAATCGACTCCGCCTGCGCTATCTTCGCAGAGAATTTGAGAAGTAGCCAAGCCGAGAAGTAGCCATCGACGGGCCAAAGGCTACCGGCTCCCTACGATAGCGCTTGGCGAACCATCTTGCAAACGCGATCCGCTACCGCGGTAGAACTTGTATGCGTCGCCAAACAGGCGGCCGCACCGGCAGGACCTCCTAACAGTCCTCCAATCCCCGCCGCAGCCAGCGAGCCGCTCACCCGAGCGATGCGTCGCGCTCGACCGGAACTCAGACCACCATGGCAGCTCGCCGCCAGCGCAGCCACTTCAACGCCATCGGCCAGCATCGCGGCGGGGTGGACTTTCATCGCGCTACTGACGGCCAGTTTGGCACCGATTCGCTTGGATACGGAACCGATCGCTTTGACCGCCATCGACGCCAGCGCGGAAACGGTCGCTTCGGCCATCTCGATTTGATGGCTCTCCGAACGTCCCGTGGCGCACAAGGTGGCAAAGTGCTCGCAGTTGCCTTCGAGCAGACTGTAGCCGGTTTTCCCCAGATACGCTTTGGCTGTGCTCGTCACTTCCTCAGCGTCTCTGGCATCCTGATGGGACACCACGGTGGGGTTTGTGCCGCCACAAAAATTTTCTAGTGGGTCCCGCCGTATGGTGAATTCCCGCCGGTCGTCGCGCAACGTGAGACGAGTGCCTTTCGCCGGTGCTAGGTGGATGACCGTGCCGTCGCCCATGTCGATTCCATGGTGCTGATAGGGTATTCCGCCCGTCACGCTGAAAACGTAGATGTGATCGCCTTTAGCCAACTAACTGACTCCCCGATTCGGATCGACTGGATCGTCCTCCAACACTTCATCCCGGCCAAGATAACCGTATCCCATTCTCGCTCCAGGTTCTAGACTTTGCGATGGTCGAGTATTCGTAGGATACGGGACGACTCTTGAGAAATTGGCTCCGGAAACCACAAAAAGCCGGGCTACCGCCCGTCACCGCCGACAGACACTTGGTGTTCGCAGGCTCCGATTCGCGGAAGACGCGAGGACCGACAAGGCGGTCGGTGACATTGTCTGTGTCAGCTTGCACGGACCGCGGAGGGTGCGGCGACAAGGCCCTGGGAATCGGAATTCGGTTCTTCCAGCCGCATCGCTAGTTGCCGCCAGAACAACAAGACAATCCAAATCAAAGTCGATGCGGCCGGAGACGGACTTGGGAACAGCCCATCAACGGAGCCCCCAACCAGCATGCAGATGAACAGCCCATCCGTGAGATAGTAGGGCCGAAAAAAAACGCAGGCGAGATGGTAACCGATGATGGCGAGCAACAAGAGCCCGCCGGGGAGACCTGAAAACAGGGCGGCATTGAGCACAATGTTGTGGCAGTGATAGCTGAAGTCTTCCATCACGAATCTCGCCGAACAATATCCGTATCCAGTGATCGGGGATTCCTGGATTCGCTCCATGCCGTATGCCCAGATTTCTGTTCGTCCGGTGATCGTCAACAACTCCTCGGCACTTCCGCTCTTGGTGACTTTGGTAATCATGTCACTGACCATCCAGTCAAACTTACCGAATCCCAGAGCGAAAAATGCGGCTGCAATC
>JANQJJ010000307.1 GCA_028281725.1 Pirellulaceae bacterium
CTCTCAAAGAGATCGGCGCCGAAAGCGGCCAGTAGCCAAGCTCGGGTCGGGTAAAGGGGTCAGGAGTCAATTGCCGGGACGGCCCTTCGGGTGCTGTGCACAATTGACTCCTGACCCCTTTACCCAAATCTTTAGTGTTGACAAAGCACTAGGCAAATAAATTCGCTTTCCGCTTAGTGGGCGGGAGCCGGCAGCGTCAGGATCACTCCACACCCCTGGCCTACGCTCGATTGAATCTCCAGGGTGCCGCCGACCAGTTTGGCTCGATGCTGCATGCTGGATAGTCCAAAATGAAGCCCGCCGGTTGACGCCAGTTTATGCTGAGCCAGATCAAATCCCGAGCCTTGGTCGCGAATCTCCAGCCGCAATGTCCGATCGCCTTGCCAACCGGCACGCACGACGACCTGCGTCTTGCCGGCGTGTTGAATCGCATTTCGTATGGCTTGCTGCGTCAGCCGTAGCAAGTTCCACGTTACCTGGTGCGAGAGGTCGGGCCAGACGGGAAGGGCGGGAAGAAAAACGGCTTGCTGCTCGTTCGCAGCTAGCTCTGGCTCGACCGAATCTAGAAAACTCTGCACGGCAGCTTCCAAGTCGGAGGAGGCGGATTCCGACGCCTGCTCCAAGAAGGCAATTAACTCCTTACCCTCGTCGAGCGCTGATTCCAAGTAGCCCAAGGCCCCCTGAAGTCGCTTTTCATTGCGGCAATCGTCCGCGTCATGGATTCGATCCAAGGCAACCTCGATCTGCATTCGAGCGCCGACGATCCACTGCAGCAAGCCATCGTGCAACTCATAGGCCAGCCAAAGATGTTTTTGATCTTTGGGGCTGGATGGATCCCGGGTTCCGTCATGGGCTTGCTCTTCCACGTTCTATCGAAATCCTAACTAGAGGTCGAGCGCTTCGAAGTCATCGACCAACCGGTCCAGTTCTGCCCATTCCTCGTCGTCGGCGAGGGAATCTTGGCTGGCTGAAGGCGCCCGCTCCGCCGTGGCCGGTGGCTTCTCGAGTTGGGCACCAGCCGGCGGCACCTTGGCCTGCGGAACAGCGGTCGGCCGCGCGCTCGAGATCGGATTGTCCGGTTCCGTGCTAGCGCTGCTCGCGCCGTTCGGTGGCACCGCGATACCGACAGTTTTGACATTGCGATCTTTGAGCAACGTTTCCAACTGTTCTACCGCAGTCTCCACTCCCGTTCCGGCTGTGAGCGGTAGGTGATAGACACGCTTTGCCCCTTCAGCTCGCGGTTGACCATGCTCACCCAGCTCGAAGACCTCTCCTTCGAGCCCCAGACGCTGCCAGTGGTGAGCGACCTGCTCGCGGTCCAGCCAAGACAGGAGTGCAATCGCCTGGCCAAAGCTACTCAGGCATAAGAAATCGGTGCTATTGGGTTCCAGGTGTTCGAGCGGGCCGACAAGCGTCGCGTCCATTCCAGACGTCAGCATCAGCCGGGTAACGAGGCTCTCCTCCAAATCCGCGGCTCGTCCGTCACGAATGGACGCCTGCGAGATCACCACTGTCAATCGAGCTGCCACTGCGAATCCATCACCGGATAAAGTGTGAAACGGGGTTACCGACCTGGGGTAACGACTATGTTACTTTGCGCACTCGGCCGCGATTTGGCAAGTCACGGAACCTGGCTAGGCGGCGGTTTCTGGGCCTTGCTCTGAAGGTTTTGTTCGTATGAGTCGTACAGCCGCATCAGTATCTCGCGAATATTGCCCCGTTCCTCCACAAACAACCGGCTCAGCAACTCCGGGCGGGTGAGCCGCCGAACTTCTTCCGACGGACCAGGCACTGCGCTCGCAGGTGAATTCGTAGCCAAGTTCGTGAGTGGAATGGCGCTAGCCACCGGCGTGTCGGGGAACTGGCCGGCGGCTAGCGCCGTGCCGCTCACATTGGCGAGGCACCGGCTAGCCGAGTGAGCGGTCAACGCCAGCTCCACAATCCGTCGCAGTACCGCAACGGAACTGCTCGTCGCGTGCAGGACAGGCAGGTGAATCGGCTCGTGACAGGTCACCAGGAGCCCCACCTTTTGCGCTCTTGTCCTACTCAAGACCCACCTTCGACGTAGCCAAGACAATTGCTCGAAGCCATCGAGTACCAATAGTCCCCCCTCCCGCCAATGCACTTGGCTGCCGGCTATCAACCGATCCAACTGCGGTCCCCTTCTCAGGGTTAGCCAAACGACATTACCGAGATCAGATCGTTCCGCGACTGAGGAAGCGGCATGCTTCTTGAAGTGGACTTCACCCAGCTTGGGAACCAGATGTTCCAGCAAAGTCGATTTGCCGGTTCCATGCGGCCCGACGATGGCCGCTCTGTAGTTGAGCTGATGGCGAAAACGCGTGACGAGATAATCCGGTGAGGACGAGTCGTTGGACTCGACCCAAGGCAGGCCGCCCGGCCTGACGAAACGCGTAGCAAACGGGTTAGACTTCAACCGTCAAATGACCGAGGTAAAAAGCTTGTTCGGCGGTGATATCTCGACCGTCATTCAGATACAGCCGCAGCCGAACGCACCAGCGAATCTTCAGTAGATGCCCTTCGTAGCTCAGCGGAGCGACCGGAAGGACACAGCTAGTCTGCCAAGGCTGTTCCAGGGGTTGCCGCTGCAGTTCCTCGCGCGAATGGCTCTCGAAGAGATGAATGCCAATGTCCTCGCTTCCCTTCCCTTCGGTGTACCACATGACCGATACCTCGAGATGGTCGATCAGTTCAGCAGACACTCGCTGAATGCAATACTCGAACTCCAACGTTTCGCGCGGCTCCAATCCCGGCTGCAGGGAAAGCAAGCGTAGTCCCAGCGCCGGCTCGGCTCGACACGCTAATTTGCGTCCCGAGGATACACGACGACTGGAAAACTTCGGCAGAACGATGGCCACTTTATTGCGTCTCCTTCGACCACAATCCTCCAAACGACAGCGTTGTGCTGCCCTTGGAAAGAATGCATGATATCAATCGGGAGCCGGATTTGGCAGTCCATTTCCAAAGGCTTCTCGGGCTCGGCCACCAGCTTCGACGACGACGGACTGCCGAGGGCGACAGCGTTGACACGGCTCGTTTCCCGCCTTTCGGTGCGAACATCCGTGCCTTGCTGGTAGGTAGACTCTTCATAGGCCACCAGGGAAACCGTTAGTTTTTCGAATGTTGCCCGACCATATTGGCAAAGATATAGCTGATACTCACAGCCTGGCAACAGTGGCAATTCGCTTATCTCCACCGCAGTTGGGCCAATTCCACTCTGCCGGCGGAACAAACGGAAAAACCACCGGGTCGCAAAAAAACTGACAACCAGAAACGTGATTAGCAAGACAGTCAGGAACCAGTCGGGGTCGCCAACCAGGTGTTTTTGCATGGAAATCACGGCCAATGCGGCCAATACGCCATTCCAGGCCGTGGTAAACAACGCACTGAGAATCAGCGGTGTCGCTTCGCCGCGCTGGACGGCCAAGCGGTAGGCCAGTCGCACGCCCGGGCTGTCGGTCAGTGCGGTCAAACTTGGCAAATTCGCCAAATCGTCAGTTCTCGCCGAACCGACGGCTCTCCGCTGATGCTCACGTTTTGCCCTTTCGGCCAAAGCGGATCGCATCTCCGGCGAGGCCAACGTCTGGGACACTTGCCAAACAAAGGCTGTCAAGCCGATCACGATGAACGAGCTGGAGGCAATCACCATTAACCAGAAGCCAAAACCAATTCGTAAAATCGTCGACTCCGGCCAAAACACCTGCCAGGAAACAACCGTCGTCAGTGATACAATACCCAGGAGAAATAGCGAACCGAAGAACGCCGCTTCGCTGACACTGCCAACGACCCACCAGCCGCTCATTCGCGTTCCACGTTTCTTCCCCCAAAGTCGTACCCACTTCGCCACCCACAGGCTCCTCTACGATGTTTCTCAACCGGACGTTTCTCAACCGGACGTTTCTCAACCGGACGTTTCTCAACCGGACGCTTATCAACTCGTTTCTTAGCAGACTATCATTCATCGGCACGGTGTTCCATGCTAGGGGTTGCGTCATCGCGGCGCTGCTTCTGGTCGGCCTCGCCCGCCCCGCTGACTCGCAGGACTGGCCTCAGATCCTTGGACCCAACCGAAACGGCATCTCCTCGGCGCAGCCGTCGCTCGGTAGCGATTGGCCCGCCCAGCTCCGGCCAGTATGGACCGCTAAGTTGGGTAGCGGTTACGGGGGTGCGGCCGTCGTGGGCAACCAAGTGCTGGTCATGCATCGCGTCGGGAATACCGAGCAGCTCGGCGCCTTCGACCTCCGTAGCGGTGGTCCGTTATGGAGTACCGGCTGGCCGGCCGTCTACCAGACGCGCATCAATCCCGACAATGGTCCCCGCTGCGTCCCCACCGTTCATGGCGGCAAGGCCATTTGCTATGGGGCCGCGGGCGATTTGACCTGCATTCGCATTGCCGACGGAGAACTTCTGTGGTCGCGGTCGCTTCGCAAACAATATGATGCCGACGACGGCTATTTCGGCGCAGGCTCGTCGCCTCTGGTCATCCAGGATTTGGTCATCGTCTGCCTCGGTGGTAAACAAGCAGGAATCATTGCGGTCGAACTGGCAACCGGCAAAACGCGTTGGACGGCGACGGACTATGATGCCAGCTACGCTGCCCCGATCAACATCGAACAAGCCGATCGCCCAATGGCACTCGTCATCACGCGACTGGTGACCGTACTGCTCGACGCGGCGACAGGCGACGTGCTATCGGAAGTCAAATTCGGTAGTCGCGGCCCAACAGTCAACGCGGCCACTCCGATTGCGGTCGGGGAGAACCGATTCTTGCTAACGGCCAGCTATGGAGTCGGCACCACGCTGCTCGAAGTCAACGAAGCGGGCTTAACTGAGATTTTTCGCGGCCAGGATCTTCTCAGTAGCCAGTACAACACGCCTGTTTACGTCCGAGAGCGGCTGGTGGGTATCAACGGACGCGAAGACGTAGGACTCGCCAGCTTGCGGGCCATCGACCTCAAGCAACAGAACGTGATTTGGGAAAAACCCGACTTCGGCACGTCCCATCTGATTGGGATCGGCTCGCAAATTCTAACGCTCTCGCTCGGAGGCCAGCTCCATCTGCTCGACGCGACAGCCGATGCCTACAAAGCTTTGGCGGATACTCAGCTGCCAGCCGGAACCTACCGCGCCCTGCCCGCGCTTTCCGGCAACCGTCTGGTTGTCCGCAATACGGCGGGCCCCAGCGAAGGGCAACTGATGTGTTTCGAACTGCACTAGCGCGGCTGCGATTGCCTACCGCTCGGTCCCGATCTGACTGACTTGGGCCTGAATGTGCTCGAGGCAGGTCTGAAAGTCGTCGCCCACAAACGCCGCCAGGTGCATCGACTGTGGGTCGACATCACGCGGCAGGCTGAATGTGACCTTGGCGATTCCTTCTTTTCCTACCAAGATTTCCTGACGCTCGATTCTCCGCATTTGAGCCCCCTTAAGCGTGATATGTAGCTTTTGTTGGCCGTGACTGGACTTAAGAGCGTGCGCAATTTTGACGTCAATCCGCTGAGCATTCGCGCGAACGCTAACGGAATCGAACGTTATCAGTCCTCTACTTTGCCGAGGTTTGGTCCGCTTTCTTTTGTTGCGAGACTTGGCGCGACGCGCGTCGGCTTGGGCTTGGACCCGTGTCATGTAAGCCGCCAGGGCCTCTGAAGAATCGCGCTGGTCAAAAACAGATCGCAGCGGATCCTTCGTCTGTTCCATCCAGGCCGCCAGACGCGATCGAAGCGTGGTTAATACTTCAGTGTGCGCTGGATCGCCAATCAAGTTGTGAAGGCAATCTGGATCGCTGGCGACGTGATATAGCTCCTCGAGTACCCGATGATCGGCTAGTTCCAATCGCGCCGCTATCTGGGGGTTATCCTGAGCCAGGCGCTTCATGCGACGATACGTGTCGGTTCCGTTGGTTGCCGTCGCCATCAGACGTGAGCCATCGGACCAAGGATTGAAAATGTAAAGATATTCACGGGTCTCGATGGCCCGCATCGGATTGCGTTTGCTCCCGGAATTCTCGTTGTATTCCTTGATCACGAAATTGCGGTCCTTTTGCTGTTGTCCACGCAATACGGGTTCGAATGATCGCCCGTCCAAGCCGTCGGGCTGGGCGTGCCCCATAACGCTTAGCAAGGTTGGCAACAGATCCACGGCAGAAACCATATGCGTCCTATCTACCGTTCCGGGCTCGGTCACACCCGGCCAGCGAATCATCAATGGCGTGCGCGTACTGTGATGATAGAGCTGAGTCTTGGCAAAGGGCAGCGGCATTCCGTGATCCGAAAGAAACAGAACGACTGTTTCGCCGGCCGCCCCCGAGCCGTCGAGCGCTGACAGAATCTCACCGACGCAGTCATCGGCGCGGCGAACAGACGAGTAGTACCGAGCTAACTCTTCACGCACGATCGGGTCATCAGGCAGGAAGCCAGGCACGGGGACCTCGTCCGCCGTAAACACTCGAGACGGGCTGTGCGGGTCGGTGCCCTGCTTGACCTCGGAATAGAACGGCTTGTGCGGATCCGAGATATTCACCACCAGGCAAAATGGCTTTCCGGCCGCCCGGGCAGCTTCAATTCCTTGTCGAGTCGACGTCCCGTAGCTACCAGCATGTTTGATGTGCATCTTTTTGCCACTGGGCAACGTATCGAGCACCAAATTCCATGGGTACGGTGAGTAAGGCGTCGAGTGCGAGACCTTGTGCCGAATCGCGGTAAAGTAACCGGCACGCTGAGCCAGATCACAGAGCACCGGATAGCCAGGATTCTTGACTTGATAAAAGCCTTCGACACCGTTGCGATGCGGATACCGACCTGACCACATCACGTTGCGCGACGGCATGCAGTTGCCAACCTGCACGTGAGCGTACTCAAACCGCATTGCCGACCGTGCCAGACGATCCATATGCGGCGTCGTGTGATCGAGCTTGCAGCCATAGACACCGACGGAATCGCAGTTCATATCATCCACGGTAATGATTAGGATGTTGGGTGGCCCAGCTTGGCCCAGGCCAGCCTGAATGAGAGCACTGATGAAGACAACCGCGAATAGGGCCATGCGTAGCACGTTCAGACACTCCACTAGAAGTTCAGCTCGCCAGATTCCGTTCCCCGTTTGGTAAACCACCTACTATCCAAGCTCACACGCTGTTGGAACGCGTTCGATAGCCGCCCAGCGCAGCAAGTATCAAGAACGCAAACAATAGAGACGAAGGCTCCGGCACTGAGGAGATCGCGGTCACGCGCTCGCTACTTCCAGTCGCTGCCATGGCGGTGTTCAGTTGATCGATAAAACTCGGGACGAACGTATCTCCCGATCCAGTCTCAAATCCGGGAAAAGCTCCTGCTTCAAACCGGAACCAATGGATGCCAATCACGGCTGGCTGGCTTCCGATGATCGCAAAACTCGGCGCGCCCGAATCTCCACCCTGCACCTTCGATTCATCATCGCCGAGTCCGCCAATCTCATCAAAATCAAAAGTAAACACATCCCCGCGCGCTGAACCCAGAGAGGGGCTTGAAAACTCCGGCAGCAACTGGTCTACATTGTTTCTGCCAAGCCTCATGTTGGTTTGCACGGGCGACGTATTCGACAAGCCAAATGTAAAGATCTCAAGATTCTGGTAGCTCGCGGGCGACGGCAGGTCAACGATGGGATAATAGGTCGCATCAACGACCGGCGAGGCGAGCTGAACCAACGACAGATCGGACGCAGTGTTCGCGCCGAACATGGCGGTCGTCGAAACGACGGCGCGTTCCTCGAATCCATCTGCCGCATTATTTGTTTTGTAGAAACGCAGATCTCCTGATGTCGGAGCGTGGGTTGCCGTCAACGCGAAAGACGGACTGATAAGCGTTCCCCAGCGAGCGGTGTCCGATCTGCCCACCCCCGACCAATCGTAGTCTTTGCCGATAAAGTCTGAGCTGTTGGCAAAGCGATCGTGTTTGTTCGGAGCATAGTTTTGCAGCAGTAGGTCTGCGCTCGATTTCCTCGCCATGCCCGGAGCGAGGCTGCAGGCAATCAAACAGCATATGGCAAATCGCATATTCAGATTCTCCGTCTGCGGGAAGGCGAACACCCCTCCTATCTTAACGGAGCCTTGCGCACCGTGAGTAGATTCGGTGAAATCGGAGTGCAACTCGGGTGAAGTTTTTCATTCCCGGTGACTCAGTTGGTCTTCCCTTTGGCCTGCATTTTGGCCCAGGTATCGCGCAGCGGCACGGTCCGATTGAAGACCGGCCGGTTAGGCTGGGAGTCGGCCGAATCGAGGCAAAAGTAACCGTTTCTCTCAAATTGGAAACGCTCTCCGACGACGGCATTGGCTAGCGACGGCTCTACTTTAGCAGCCAGCACTTCCAGACTGTTGGGATTCATGTTTTCGATAAATGTCTTGCCATCCGGCACATCTTCTGGAGCCTCACTGAGAAACAGGCGGTCGTACAATCGCACTTCGGCATCGATGGCTTCCGTCGCACTGACCCAATGGATGGTTCCTTTGACTTTGCGCTGACTGCCTTCGGCGCTCCCGCTGCGCGTCTCCGGATCATAGCGGCAATGGATTTCCACAACTTCCCCTGTGGCCGGATCTTTAACCACCTCTTCGCACTCGATAATGTATCCGTAACGTAACCGGACTTCACCGCCTGGCTTGAGTCGAAAGAATTTGCGCGGCGCGTCTTCCAGGAAATCACTCTGCTCGATGAACAGCTCCCGGGTAAACGGCACCTCGCGTGAACCGGCTGACTCATCTTCAGGATTGTTCACCGCCTCCATCATCTCGACTTGCCCTTCGGGATAATTCGTGAGCACCACCTTGAGAGGTCGGAGCACGGCCATCACTCGGTTGGCAACCAAGTTCAAGTGTTCGCGTACGCAGTTCTCCAGCACGGTCACGTCAATCGTGCTGTAGAACTTGGCAACGCCGATTCGATCACAGAAGCTGCGTATGCTTTCCGGCGTATACCCGCGGCGGCGCAAACCGCTAATGGTCGGCATGCGTGGATCGTCCCAGGCACTCACATGCCCGTCCTGGACCAGTTGCAAGAGCTTTCTTTTGCTCATCACGGTGTAGGACAGATTCAGACGTGCGAACTCGATCTGCCGCGGATGGTAAATACCAAGATTTTCGCAGAACCAGTTGTAGAGCGGACGATGATCCTCAAACTCCAGCGTGCAAATAGAATGCGTGATGCCCTCAAGTGAATCACTTTGGCCATGTGCCCAGTCGTACATGGGGTAAATGCACCATGTGTCTCCCGTGCGGTGATGATCCGCGTGGAGAACCCGATACATCACCGGATCGCGAAGATTGAGGTTCGGCGCAGCCATATCGATCTTGGCGCGCAGCGTTCGAGCACCGTTCGGAAACGCTCCAGCCTTCATCTGCTCAAATAGCTTCAGGTTTTCCTCCACGGAGCGATTTCGATACGGACTGTCTTTACCCGGCGCAGTCAGCGTGCCGCGGTACTCGCGAGTCTGCTCGCCAGTCAGATCACACACGTACGCCCTGCCATCCTTGATCAACTGGACGGCCCACTGGTAAAGTTGTTCGAAGTAATCCGACGCGTAATGCAGCTCGTCCCACTCAAATCCCAGCCACCGCACGTCTTCTTGAATCGAGTCCACGTACTCCTGCTCTTCCTTGCTGGGATTGGTATCGTCGAAGCGCAGATTACAGGAACCGCCGTATTTCTTGGCCAGCCCAAAATTCAGGCAGATGCTCTTGGCATGGCCGATATGCAGATAACCGTTGGGCTCGGGCGGAAACCGAGTACTGAGGGTCCGGCCGGCTAACTTGGGCAGTTTCAGGTCCTTCTCAACCTCCTGCTCGATGAAGTTCAGCTTCTCGCCCTTTTCCTTGGTCGAATCATCGCCTGGGGAAGCCTTGCTGGGATGGCTCATTCGGTCCCTATCCTCAAAAGTAGTTACCTTGGCTATTGCTCACATCAACTCTTGACAGAACTGGGCCGAGATCGGTTCTGGGAGGTTGCCACCTTGTAACCGCCAGCCACCGCCTCTTCAATCTCCGTCAAACATGGTACTTAGGCTTGTCAGATTATCGCCCTTTGAACGATCCACGCTAGCGGGCGCCGACTGGTCCGGTTTGCCCCAGCCGATCGTGGCCTAGCGGCGATCCATCGCGACAAATTGGTGCCACTGGAGACCCTCCGGAAGTGTACGCCGACTGCAAAGCTCCAAATGCACAACTCGCCGTCGCATCCGCGTCTTTTCACTCGAGATCAGGCTGCTGTGAGCCAGCAGCGGGCGCATCACCAACAGATCGCCGGCATGGCACAGCACGGTATGGATATCCACCGAGCCCATCGCTACCAGATCATCATCACCCGCATCGGCACGGCGGTGGGATCCCGGCAGTACCACCAGAGGACCGTTTTCAACGGTCATCGGATCGAGTGAAAACCGCAAGGTCAACATATCCGAAAGCAGCCAATTCGGCGCGATGAGATGGGGAGTACCGGCCTTGCAAGTCGGATTGGTAAAGTCGCGTAGGCCCGCCGGTATGTCGCGCACGGCAATCGTACGATCTCGATGCCAGGGCAGTGTCCACGATCTCTCAGGCGGTTTGTCAAACAGCAGGCCGCGCACAATTCCCGCGTGATCCCCAAGTAGGTTCCCGATGCAGGACTTCACGGTCGGTATCTGAACCAGTTCTCG
>JANQJJ010000330.1 GCA_028281725.1 Pirellulaceae bacterium
CGCCGGATTGCCGCTGTGCGCTCCGTCGGGACGACGCATCGTCTCCGCGGGCGGCACGGCGGTCAGAAGCGGTGTGACTCCCTTCATCTCCGGCTGAAAACGCATGTGAAAGTACCACTCGTCGTTCGCCTCAAACGGCTGGACACCTCGCGTCGCCGGGTGTTTGGGCAGGGACGTGAAGTTCGCCGTCCAATGAGGATTCACCGACCAGTGGATTTCGAAGTAGCCGCCGAGCCAATCCAGGAACTCACGGCCGCCGCTGTCCTTGGGAACTTCCACCGCGTAGTGGAGACACGCGAAACCGGCACCGCGCTGCATGTGCTTGGAAAGCGTGTCGAGGTGTTGAAGCGCTGGATGCCTGCCCCCACCGTCA
Organism: Pirellulaceae bacterium; assembly: GCA_028281725.1. Taxonomy (GTDB): domain Bacteria; phylum Planctomycetota; class Planctomycetia; order Pirellulales; family Pirellulaceae; genus Aureliella. Next base: position 374 of record JANQJJ010000330.1, read on the forward strand.
CAGTACATGACGATCGCATCGGCACCTTCGAGCACACTTTCGTCCTCAGGCCAACCGCCGCCATAGACTTCACATCGGATATTGTCAGTTGCGTTCTCGATCGCCTCGGCCAGAATTCTCGAACCGGCCAGATGTTCATGAGAACCGTAACCGTGGCTCGGATTGCCGGCCAAGAAAACGATCCGTAGCGGCTGCGCGCACACGTCCTGTACGATCCATAGACAGCCCAGCAAAGAGACGAGCCTGACGAAAGGATTTAGTAGATTCATCATGACGAGAGATTCCTAACAAGATCGGGAAGGAAAACAATGGTAGGAAGTTCCAAGTAGCGGAGCACGACGAGTTGAACCGGACGGCGTGGGGGAGCGCGACTGCTACCTCAAAAATATGCTAATTCGTAAATGAACGTGGCGCTGTCCAACCAGGTTGCACAAAACCCTTTGCTACCAAGTTCCCTGGCGAGCGCAGAGCCTAGTGTAGCAACTCACGCTTATCCATAGTGCTTACAGCGGTCGAAACTGTCCACCTAGCGAGGAGCTGCCTTGCGGATTCGCTCCAGGAGCAAGACGTAGGACGGATCGTTTCCCGATCTATCCAGGGCCTCCTGAGCCCAAAACATGGCCTCGTCCCATTGCTTGAGGGCCTCGTAGAGCAAGGCCGCGGCTTGCGCGTAGGCCGCCTGGCGCGGTTCCAGCTCGGCAGCGGCTACCAGATGTTCCGCGGCGGCCTCCTTTTGACCATCGACGTAGAGCGCCAGACCATAGCGATACCGGATCGCCGCTGCATCGGGCAGCAGCTCTGCATCTCGGGCGAGTAGCTGCAGTTCTTCTTTTCTGAGCCGAGCAATTTCTTCTTCGAGCCGGCTCTGCACTTCAGAAGCGGGCTGCGACGAACCGCCCATGTTCCGCTCCAGCAGAGCCGCTAGATTGGATCGCGGTCCGGCCACCCGAGGTTCCACGGCGATGGCGTTTTCATAGTGCCGGATGGCCTGCTGGTCACGCTGTTGCTGCTCGGCCAAAATCCCCAGTTCCAGATGCGCACCGCCACGATCATTGTTGTACTCCAGGCCCTCCTCCAGTTCCGTCAGTCCCTTGCGAAAGGCCGAAGCAGCGGTGTCACTCCAGAGCGAGCGCGGGTACTCTAGCAAGTTGCGAGCCGCCGCGGTTCGGACGCTTCTCACTGGATCTGCAAGTGCTTTTTCCAGTAACCCTACGCTTTGTGTTGGACTGGGATTGCCCACCAATGCAGACATGCAGGCCGTTCGAACTAGCGGGTGAGGATCACTAGCCAACCGAATCGCCTCGGCAGCGGCCGCTTGGGAGTCGACAGTAATCAACAATTGAAGGGCCGTCGCGCGAGCAATCGCTGGAGCTTCGGCCCCACGGCGACGCAGCAGCCGAAGTAGCAGATCCCGCGCGTCCTCAGCGCCTGACCTACCGGCGGCGATCGCCAGGCCAAAGTGCTCATCGCGGCGGCGCTCCGGACCATACCACCGGTCGCATGCCTCATCACACCAGCGATTCACGCGATCGAGTTCCGCTTGAACCTCCTCGTCGCCTTCTCGCGCGGCCAACATCCAGTCCTGATACAGTTTCAGACGGTCGCGCTGCGGAGCGCTCACCTTCTCCTTGTCCAAATGGCAGCCCGTGCACGCGTTCGGTGTATTGATTTTTAAGCTGATATCCGGCCGAGGAATGCGCAGCGAGTGGTCGCGCCGAGCATCCACGGCCATATAGGTCGTCGCGGGCATGTGGCAGTTAACGCACTGGGCTCCCTCCGTGCCGGGCTTGTGGAAATGATGGGCCACAGAATCATATTTCGCCGCCGGATGCTGGTGGCAGGAAGTACAGACTTGATTGCCCCGCTGCTTTAAGCGGGCCGTGTGGGGATCATGGCAGTCCGTACAGCGAATGCCTTTGTGGTACATTTTGCTCTGAATGAATGAACCATGGACGTAGTCCTCGTCCAAGATTTGGCCATCGGGATAATAGATCGCTTCGGTCAACAACTCGTTCGTATAGAAGTCATAGTAGTTGTCTCCCGCCCGAAATCCTCCGCGAACAACCGCGCGTCGGCTGTGACATGGCGCGCAAGCCTGAATCTGATCCTCGGCGGATGCCTTCAAATTCGCCAAGCCATAGCCGCGTTGCCGGTTCCATCCCGGAAACCACTGTTTAGCGAGATCGACGTGTATACTGCCGGGACCGTGACAGGCCTCACACGAAACGTTGATTTCCATAAAGCTCGAGTGATACACGCCCCGCCGCGACTGGGCATTCGGAGACGCATCACTCGGCCTGGAATCGGGCGTCGTGAAGTGCTTCTGGTAGTCGGTACTATGGCACTCCGCGCACATGGTGTTCCAACGCTGTGCAATCCCGGTCCAGTGGAGATCGTCGTCCGGATGAAGCTTTTCCGGCACGTCCGGCGGCGGTAGATAAAACCACTCCTCGCGGCTGGTATCCCAGCACAGACGCAACACCTGCGTCCGAGGCAAACCGGCCTGGGAAGTCCGATCATCGGCGGGAAACTCAACCATGTATTGCTGAAGCGGCTCCTTGCCAAAAACATACTTCACCTGAAAGTCAGCCATCTGTCCGTCTGGACCTTCGGTGTGAACCATGAATTTGTCGCCCTGGCGAAACAGCCGGCTTACTACGCCGTGATGCTCGATTTGGGCATCGTCGAAGTTCCCAAGGACGGTCTTTTCCGTGGCCAGCTGCATCGCTTGATCGTGATGAGATCCCGCGTGCCCCTCGGCCTGCTCTTGATGACACGCAACGCAACTAGCCTGACCGACATACTTCGCGCCGCTGAGGTCCATTGGCACTGAGGATGCGCGGCCACCGAGGTCACATCCGGTAAAGAGGATCATCAGAGAGGGCAAGGTGACGGCCCATCCCCTGTGGTTCACGCGATTCGAAAGGGAGCGCCAAGATGGGCACGGCCGATTGACTGGCATAGACGAAGACTGCAAGCGGGGAGGAGCGTAACAAAAAGCCAATCTATTCTAGCGTCTTTTCAATTCGCGTGCCCGCCGCTCCTGAACTTCAGACGACCGTCGCATCAATGATAGCCTCTTCGGCCGCCGGCGCAGGCTCGCCGCCTCGACTGAGGTAGATCTCATACCACTGAGCTAGCAAATTCATCATCGCGCCGGCAGCCAGACCGGCAGCCGGAATGTAACCGACACACAACAATGCCAGCCCCATCACAATCACTACCAAGGCCAGCAACCAGAACAGAATGAACGAAACGACAATCTCCCAGAACATCAATTTGACGAACCCGATGGCCCATCCCAGATCCAGCGACTTGACAAAATCCTGACACACCATCGCTCGAATCAGGAACGGTACCGAGAGGACGGAAAAAAAGATCGCGATCATAAAAATGATCGGAAGGGTTAGAATAAATGACGCCGCAGCTCCGTCCTCACCTCCGATGGCAGCTCCCATCGCCAACCCGCCGAACACCACGATCAGGATCGGCACGATCATCACAAACGATATGGCGAACTGCACGACCAGGGAAACCACAAAAGGCCAAAGACCCGCGGATATGTAATCGCCAAGTCGATTGGAGTCGATATCCGGTGACATATTCTCCGGACGTCCCGCCCGCGTCAGCAGCAACTCCGATCCATAACCAAACAGACCGATCTGGCCTATGAATACGCACTGCGCGACGAATGCGAGCGATAGCCAAAGCAAGTTGCCGACCCAATTGGGAGAATCGAACACGGCTTGGAATGCGCGGATTGGCGAACTTTTGAAAGTTGGCAATAGCTGGGGTTCTGGATCCATGAGTTCCTTGAATTCCTTAAAAGAGAAGAGAGACACGTGCCGCGCGCACCGGTGTCACGCTCACCGCTTCAGACCGACCGTACCGTAATCTAACGGCTTGGATTTCAAAGTGAAACCAACCTGCCGGCGGTTATTCGTCCGGCAGCTGAGTTTCTTGGAATTCGCGAACAGGAAAATAGGGGTGCGCCTTGACCTGCAATCAATGGGCGAATCGTTTTATCTCAGGGTTGGACTCAAGCCGAGCATGCCGCTGCAAAGCCGCTGGGGGGGCGGAGCAGCCTTCGGTGGAATAGAAGAAGGACCAGCCAGAGAAGGGCTGGATTAGAAGATGGCTTGGATCTCTCCGAAACCGCCACCTTTCACGATCATGGCGATGCCCAGCCCGATAAATATCAGCGCCATGATGATCGCTTTGACGGGAGCCTTATTGTCGGTCCAGTGCATGATTCCGTAGACGACCGAGAAAATCAGCGGTAGGAACAGACAGGCCAAGCCTTGGCCGACATGCCGGGTGAAGGCAAAGAAACAGATGCTCAAATGGGCGAACGCCGTGATTGCAATTCCGGTGATACCAGCCGTCATCCCTAGGACAACGAAGACCGGCAATCGTTGAACTTTGCCGATAAACGTGGTTTCATCCGCGGGAGTCCCAAATCGTCCATCCACAATCACGACGCCTGCGGCACAGAGTGTGATAGCACCGATCAAGAAAGACATCAGTACCCACCAAGGCATCGCTGCCTTGGAGCGTCGATCGTCCATCCGCGAATCCCGCCGCATATTGTCCGCAGCTTCCTGCAGATACAAATTGTCGAACTCGGGACCCTCCACATTCACGTTAAATCCAGAGATTTGCTCTCCGGTTTCGAGGTGGAATCCGCAACTAGTACACACGACCGTTCCCGGCTTGATGTCCGCGCCACACTTGGGACAAACCGGCCCCGATTTCTGAACCAAGCCAGCCTCGTCAAAAAGGGAATCGAGTTTCCCTCCAGGACTCGGCGCCGTACCACCGGTAGCGGCGACTGCGGCGGCTTGCTTGGGCTGTGGTTGCTTCGCCTTAGGAACGGGTACTTTGAGTACCTTCTGGCATTTGGGGCACTTGCCGCTCTTGCCAGCCAGCTTGTCTGGTACTTTCAAGATGTGGCCACAACTACATTTGAATTTGATGGGCATATCCACAGCCTTTTCGGCGTTACGAGGTCGTCTAAGCAATCTTTCTATTTTGCTACGATCCTCTCGATTTCACAACACTTCCCGTCGTCACGCCGCCTGATAAACGGGGGCTATTTAAAGTCTTCTGCCCAATCCAAACTGATCTCCGACGCGACTGGGCTGGCCGGCCCGAAAAACGACCTGCAACATTTTCTCACTTTGTACTGCCGCCCCGTGCTCGTCGGTCAGCTGCGCGACGATTTTTCTTGTCGCCGTGTCGATCACCTGCCCGGTAGAGGGATAAGCCCACCTGCCGTCCAAGCTGAAGGTGATCCATCCGGGTTCGTCCCGCAACGCGATGCCCGCGACCTGCCTGGGCGGCTCCACCGTGTTGTCAAAGATGTGCAAATGGCGATTGTGGGCGTCGACGACCCAGACTTCGTCCTCATCCGGCGTCAAGCCGATACCATGGCTAGGACAGCCGTGACGTTTGACTTTGCCCTTCTTGAACCCCTCGACCTCCACGCGGAACAGCGGCTGGTTCGTTTCCAAATCGCCGACTTCAAATCCCAGCAGGTCATTGACACACACGTAGCAACGCGTCTGACGTCCGTTGATCGTCAGTGGCCGAATACTGGCTGAAAAGGGACCGACAGATCGCGCCAGCTGATGGGTGCGCGTATCGGCAACCGAAAGCACCGGAGATTTGAGTCCGGCTAAGTAGGCAAACCGACCGTCGAGTCCGATCACCGTGTTGTGCGCGCCGGAATCGGGTACGACGCGAGCGATGACCGCGCCCGATTCACCATCAATGATGTGCCAGCGCGGCCCCTCAAGTGAAGGCTGATAGATAAACGTGCCGTCAGGCGAGATGGACATGCGGTCACAACCACCTTCATACGCTTTCTCCCACAACAACGCGTCTGTCCGCAAGTCGACACACATCAACGTCTGGAGCGTGCTCACATAGATCCGCCCCGTCGAGGCATTGCCGCAAATCCCTTTCACATTCAGTGGTCTTCCGTTGGCAGCGAGTCCGCCGAGTGGAATTCTTCGTACGAATCGATGATCGTCATCCATATCGAATACCAACAAGCCATGGCCGCCATATTCGAGGTAGTTGCGGACCCCTGGCGTCGCCACATACAGCATGTTTCGCTCGTCGGCGACTTCCTGCCCGGCGCCCGGGTTTGCCCAACACAACAGACAGATACTGAGAATCGTGGTGCGAAACATGGTCGAGCTCGATCCTTTCCTGGTCTAACCACCACGCGCCAGCGAAGCCAGGCGCGCGGAGGTTTTGCGAGTTGGCGAAGTGCGTTAGATTGTAGCCTTGGCGACATGGCGAAGCCACCGGCGACACGGTAAAGCCACCATGAGAGACGCAGCCAAGCCGCGCTGGCAAACCAGCGCAGCGACGCCGGCGACAGCCGTACCGGCACTTTCGCGAAACCGCAGCCACAGGTTCACCACGGATTCACTTCCTGCGTGCGATCGGTTGTGCCACGCACGCATCGAGGCCTAGATGACGAACATTGACCAGTTCGAGAGCATTTTTAAGAAGGCGGACAAGGCCAAGTTCCAGCTGGAAAGCGTGGACCTGGAGACGGTGTTGGTTGTCTCCGATGCCGACGAAACGCAGACGGAACGTTTCATGGCCCAGGTCGTCGACTTTCTGGATACCACGTTGCTTGAGAAGGAGATTCAGTGGCATCGCATCTGCGGTCACGAGCATCAAGCGGTCAGTGACGTGATCGCCCGCATCGAGCGACTCAACCCCAATCTGGTATGCACTTTCCGAAATCTGCACGCGCCGGCTACCGACTATCCGTATAGCTTGGGGGTTTACCTCGAAGTGCTCTCTCAGGCGACCGACGTCCCCGTCCTGGTGTTGCCAAGTCCCCATCGCAGGGCCGCGATTCCCACGACGACCGGCACCGTGATGGCGATCGCCGACCATCTAACCGGTGACCACCATCTGGTTAGCTATGCCGCTCGACTGACAACAGCAAACGGGCGGCTGTTGTTGACGCATGTCGAAGACCAAACCGTCTTCCAGCGCTACATCGCAACGATCGGCAAAATTCCAACGATTGATACCGATGCCGCCCGTGAGGCGATTTTAGAGCAGCTGCTCAAAGAGCCACACGACTATATCCGCTCCTGCGCAGAGGTCCTCTCGGATGCTGGGCTGCCCATTGAGATCACTGAGATCGTGACGGTGGGACATAGTCTAAAGGATTACCAGCGGTTAATCAGTCAACATGACGTTGACTTGCTGGTTCTCAATACAAAGCAAGAAGATCAATTGGCGATGCATGGCTTAGCCTATCCGCTATGTGTCGAGCTGCGTGATACGCCCATTTTGATGTTGTAACGTGTCAGCAAGTCATGGTGTCAACTGATTCCGGCGGCTACCTTGCCGCGCCAACCGCAACACCGGCCAGCTATCGAGATCCACACGAAGGAACGCTTTCATGTCACTTATGCTGGCCGCCGCCGAGCAAGCCGATTCATCCCATGCCGCCACAGGAGGCGTCACTCTCCTTTTTGCCTGTTTGTTAGTAGCCCTAATCGCGTGCCTGGCACTCGAAGAGAAGCTGCACGCAAAAAAGTCGGTGATCGCGGGCACATTCGCAATGCTCTGCCTGCTGCTCGGGACGATCTTCGAGATTTTGCCGTTCGAGCAAGTGGTCGTCGGCAGCCACGAACCCGGGGAGGTTGCCGTCGCCGGTGACCAGGCAAGCCCAGTAGATAGGGAGCTAGCAGCCATTGAGACCGACGAGGAGGTCCATTTGGGTGGACATGAAATCTCCATGCCGGTCTATATTCCCGCGATCGATTGGGGGGTGATCGCGATCATTCTCGGCTCGAGTCTATTCGTGGACATCACCAGCAAATCGGGGCTGTTTACCTGGATCGCCATCAAGGTCACCAAAGCCACCGGTGGCGACCCACTCTGGCTGCTGGCCGCTTACGGCATCATGACGGTTGTCTTTTCCGCAGTACTCAACAACGTGACGGCCATGATCATCGTCGGTTCACTTACCGCCGTCTCGCTAGAGAAACTGCATCGATCGAAGCTGTTGCTCGGCTTTCTGTTGGTCGAAGGCCTGCTGACCAACGTTGGCGGGATGCTGACGCTGATCAGTTCCGTTCCGAACATTATCGTAGGAACGGAAGCGGACATTAGTTTTGCAAAGTTCTTTCAGT
>JANQJJ010000378.1 GCA_028281725.1 Pirellulaceae bacterium
GTAGCCGATGGCACGCTTCGCCGCATCGCGATCTCACCGGATGCGACGTGTTTCTCGGCTCTCGTCAAACGCTGGACCACAGGAGATACCGTGTGCGAGCTGCGGAACATCCGCACTGCCCAGTTGACAACATCCATCGCGTTTCCCTTCGACGCCACCGACGTCGCGTTTGTCGACTCGGCGACGCTCGCAGTGGTATGTCGTGATCAGTGCTGCCTGCTGAGTTGGCTCCATCGCTCAGATCCTTCGCAACACCTGGCTGCTGCCGACTCTCATCTGGTCCACTCGGGCCCGTCTTCCCTATGGACGGTTGGCCGCGCCGGTCTGTTTGCTAAGGATATTGACAGCGCAACCGGAACCACCTCTTGGCAGGCTGTTTGGTACACGGACATCCGTCCGGTTTCTGTCTGCGAGTGCGCGCCCGGTATCGCTTGCGTAGGTGATGAGAATGGGAATCTATGGTTGTTTGACCGGTGTCGCCCCACTTCTATCAGTTGCTTGCCGGGCCATCCCTGGGGCCGAATCTCTTCGATCTGCGTGCGAGGTGATGAAGTATTGACGGCTGGTTTTGATGGTACGATACGGAGCCGTTATCTATCCGAGGCGATTCGCTTGGTCGACATCTAACCCGGCCGAAGCAGTCCACGAAGGGTGAGAACATGGCTCGCAGTAACGCATCTTCGATTGATGATCTGAGCACTTCGTGGGAATCCATCCAAGATCCGCTTCGCTTCGCGTTTCGGTACGGCCCTGCGATTCATGCGTATCTTCGTCGTCTGCTGGTAGACGAAAACGACGTGGACGATGTTGCCCAGAGCTTTCTGGTCAGCTGGCTTGGCAAAAAGTGGGACGCCGCCGATCGTCCGAAGAACTTCCGGCGGTATCTCAAACGCTCGATTCGCAATGCGGCCATGGCGCACGTTCGAAAAAAACGTCTTGGCCCATTGCCCGGCAGTCAGCAGGTCACTGGGCCGCAACAGGACCCGTGGGACGCCATCTATTCTCAGACTCTGCTCGATCGGGTGTGGCGGTCGCTGGAACGTCGCCAACACTCACGTCGCAACAACTACTGCTACTCCGTCTTAAAAATTGCGTCCGAGATGCCGAAGGCAGAAACGGCTCAAAAGGTAGATGAGCTCTTTCGAATGCATGGCAAGCGTCTCTCGTCAGCAGCGTTTCGAAAACAGCTCAGCCGCGCCCGAAGGCTGTTCGCCCAGTTTCTGATCGACGAGGTCGCCGTGGATATCGGCTGCCGCGACCAAGCTGAAATCATGGATGAACTTCGGCAACTCGGCCTGCTGCCCTGGGTTCAGACCAAGTGAGCATCCCAGATGAGATATCGGCCGAGCGCGGTTGCTTCCAGCGCGATCACCGGCAGAGGGGGAGCCACCGCGCCAAGCAACCAGTCAAACACGGTTGGAGGTGGCGTAGCTTGATGCCCCAACCAACCCGAAGAGCCAATTCTTGGGAACTGAGGATTTCTTCGGTCACAAACTGGCCACCCGGCGCATCTAGCCTACGAATCTCGTCTTGATCTATTCTCCGAGCTGGTGGGGCCCGGTGCCAAAAGCGAACAAAACCAAAACCGCTTTGCGCACACCCTGTTCTGCCGGCGCTGTTGCAAATGGTGAGGGAACCCAATGCGCATGCGGCAACTGAAACTGGAAACGCTAGAAAACCGTGCACTCTTGACCACACTCATGGTGGCGACCACCGGGGATGATAGCAATGCGGATGGCTCGCCAGAGCGCGCCTTTCGCACTCTCCAAGCGGCCGTCGATCGAGCCGATCCCGGCGATGAGATCGTCATGCGGGCAGGCACTTACGACGGTGGAGTCACGATTCGCGATCCCAACATCACCGTTCGCTCGTTCGAAGGAGAGCGCGCCAAGATTGTGGCCCCCATAGACGACCCGAACATCCAGCAGGTCATCCGCTTTCACATAGATGCCGACGGTGGCCGGCTAAGTGGACTGGAGTTGCAAGGCGGATACTACTACGCCGTCAAAACCGAAAGCAATTGGAATTGGGGCGTACCGGACGATCAGCGCCGCGGCGCTTCGAATATCATCATCGAAGACTCGATTCTTCATGGCAGCGGACGTGATGTCATCAAACTCACGCCAGGTAGCGACGATGTGATCATTCGTCGCAACGAGATCTATGATTCCGGACTGCGTCATGCAGGCAATGCGGATGGAATCGACAATGTCAATGGCGACCGAATGATTGTTAGGGACAACTACATCCACGACATCGCAACCAACGGACTATACGCTAAAGGGGGCTCTATCGGCAGCGTGATCGAGCGCAATCTGATCCGTGAAACCGGCTCCGGCGGTGTGATGGTCGGGTTCTATACCGACATCGAATGGTTCGATACGAACGTGAATCCGGAGTACTTCGAGAGCATCGATACGATCGTCCGCAACAACGTGATTCTCGACACGACCTATGCTGGTGTCGGATTGTACGCTTCAAAAAGTCCGCGAGTATTTAACAACACATTGATCAACGTCGGTCGGACGGGACAAGCCGGCATCCTGACAAGCTATGTTGATCATTACACGGGCGCCACCACGTTCACTCGGGAAGCCAACGTCGATCCGGTTGTGATCAACAACCTGGTCGTTCAACCGGATGGCGCATCGACAGCAGCCGTCTATCTCAGAGCAGGCAGCATCGAAGGCGACTTTACGTTTGGCCATAACTGGTACCATCGTCCCGACGCCCCTCCACAGTTTCAGACAAGGCTGACCGATCCATCTGCCTGGCGCATTTCACTCGACGAGTGGATGGCGACCATCGGGGCCGAAGGCAGCCGGGAGGGCGACCCGAGGCTGGATGACAACTTACATTTGTCACCGCAGAGCGCGTTGATCGATGCGGGGCGTCTGATCGCAGAAATCGTGGACGACTACGATGGCAGCAGCCGCCAGGGAAACCTGGATATTGGAGCGGACGAGTTCTCTTCGGTAGAGGCACTGATCATTCCGCCTCCGCCTGGCACCGTAGGCACTGGTGCGGGCCAAACGGGCGATCCGCCACGAGTTCACTACGCCTTCGATCGTACCGCCTATCGGCCTTCGGAATCGGTCGGGACGCTGGACATTACCGTCACAAGATCTGACTCGGAGTTCGCCGAGGACGTCCGCTTGCAGACGCTCGATGGCGCCGGAGTGGGCGGGCAGGATTTTACCAGCATCGATGAGATTCTCAGCTTTGCCGTGGGCCAGTCGAGCAAGGTCGTATCGGTGGAGATCCTGGATGACACGATCGACGAAACAGACGAGTCCTTTCAGCTGATCCTATCCGACGTCACCGGAGATCAGACGCTGGCCACCTCGGACGTGACGATTGTTGACGACGACGATCCTGTCGTCGATCCGCCCGACCCGGAACCTCCCGCAGGTGATCCATCCACATTTGCGTGGCAAAGCACGCGTTTTGAGGTGAGCGAGGATGAGCCATTTGCCAGCGTTACTATTGTCCGCACATCGGGCACCGGTCCGGCGGAAGTCTGGCTGAAGACCTACGATCATTCCGCGACCGCTGGTGAAGACTACGTCGCCGTCGACCGCATGGTGGCCTTCGCGACCGACGAAAACAGGGTCGACGTGGAGATTCCTATTCTGGATGACGCTTTGGTCGAAGACAGCGAGCGGGTTACACTCACGCTACTGGACGATTCTGGCTGGAGCATTCAGTCTGCCCGTTTGATCATCCATGACAACGATCAGCAATCGCTACCTTCGACATTCGCCTTTTCGACTCCCGTCTTCGAAGCGGGCGAATCCGATGGTCAGGCGCTGATCACCGTGGTCCGCACGTCGGGCGAAGGCGCGGCAACGGTCCGCATCAAGACCGACGATCATTCCGCAGTAGCAGGGGAGGACTATGTCGGCGTCGACCAAGACATCGTCTTTGCTGCCGACCAGACGCAGGCTCAGATTCCGATAACGCTGATCGATGATGACATGGAAGAACAGGCCGAACGCGTCACACTGACCCTGTTTGATGATCAAGGACAAATCGCTGAGTCCGCACGTCTGAATATTGTTGACAACGACCAGCCGGCACAGACGCCTTCGACGTTTGCATGGCAATCCCGGCGTTTCAGCGCCCGCGAGTCGGACGGCCAGGTACTGGTAACGATTCTCCGCACCTCGGGGACGGGACCTGCTCAGGTACGCGTGAAAACCTACGATCACAGCGCCAAGTCAGGTTCAGACTTTGTTGGCGTTGATCGGATCGTCCACTTTGCCGACGGCCAGAATAGCGTGCAAATCGCGATCGAGTTGATTGACGATGCCGTAACCGAACGGCGCGAGCGAGCCACGCTCACCTTGTTAGACGAAGCCGGATGGTCAATCGGATCTTCGAGACTGGTCATTGCAGATGATGACTGTGGACATCCATCGGCAGGCTGGTTCGGAACGTGGTTATGGCGACGCTGGCAAGGTCGTTCCATCCGAGCGGAATCTTCGTCTTAGCGCGGATCCTTTAGGCGGTTGGCCGGGTATCGTCGTCAGGGACTTAAAGGAAAACAGCGGCGAGAAACAGACGATCTTGGCGCTAGCGCAGCGTCCACCTCTAGTTTTGGAGTCTCCAGTAGCCCGTGCAACCCGACCTGTGCTTCGCCGGGGTGGATCTGAGGACAGATCCACCTTCGCGCGATGCTCACCAAGCAATCTGCAAATCTTGCTTGACTCGGTCACGGACAATAGTGACTTCCAATGACGTGGCGCCCGGAAACTTGGTAAGCAATCGATGGACGTCGTCAACGCTGGCCACCAGACGATCGTTGATGGCAACAATCAGGTCGCCAGGACAGATTCCGGCTGCAGCGGCAGCACTTCTCGATTGCACCTCAACCACTTCGACTACTTGCTCCGAAAGCAAATCGAGTTCACGCACCAGCGCCCTGGAAAGTCGACTGACGTTGGCCGCGATTCCCAGTTGTCTCCTTCGAACGCGTCCGTGCTGCAAAACCTCACCTAGTACCCAGTTGACCGTAGCGCTGGGCACGGCAAAACCGATTCCTTGAGCGAACTGAATAATCGCCGTGTTGACTCCCACCACGCGTCCTCGTGAATCGACCAGTGGGCCACCCGAGTTGCCGGGGTTAATGGGCGCGGCATGCTGTATGATATTATCGATCAGTCGGCCGTCATGGCTACGCATCTGCCGCCCCATAGCGCTCACCACTCCGGTGGAGACTGTCGATTGCAACCCCAGCGGATTGCCCATAGCGATGACCAACTGCCCGGCTCGCAGCGCCTGAGAATCTCCGATTTCAGCGTAAGGCAGATCTCTGGTTGCCAAGTGCAACACCGCGATATCCGTTGCCGGATCATCGCCGACAACGTGGGCGTCGACGCGATCGCCATCTTCGGTTTCGGCAATCAGCCGCTGGCGACCATCAATCACATGACTGTTCGTGATCGCATATCCGTCTGGGCTGATCAAGAATCCTGATCCGCTCCCTCCCTGTTGCTGCTTGCCCGTCACGCTGATGACTGCGGGCGCGACGGTTTCAACCACGTGGACCACCGCCTGCGAATAAGCGTCCAATAACTCGGCATCACTCGCGTCGGGCCGAATTGGTTGCGCCCCCTTACCATCTGACTGCCTGTCGGAAGAAGCGTCCGACAAGAGGACCGAGTGGTCCGTCTCCAAGATTTTCATGGCTCTCCCCTGTAGTTTCGATGGATGGAGCCGCGTTGCTGCGCTGCATTTTGCCCCGAATCCATGCGCCCCTGTCCTGCTACGGTTCACAAGATAATTGGTACGAACGAAGGGCTGCCCGGTCAACCTGAAACCACTTCACCGGCCACCGGGACCGTGCATCCTGAAGCGCCGCAAGCGAGCGAGGTTGCTCGTTACATCCCCCCGGTTAGTCAGACTGGGGCAGCGCCGCGATCCTAACCTTCAAGCCTCGCGATCGAGGTGTTCCTTCCCCCATTGACACATCTTCTGAATCGTCGGTTTGAGGCTGCGGCCGTACTCGGAAACCGAATACTCGACCCTTGGAGGGACTTCCGGGAAGACTTCGCGCCGCACGATGTCATCCGACTCCATCTCGCGAAGCTGCCGAGTCAGCATGCGTTCGCTGATTCCCTGAATCTTTCGACGTAACTCTGAAAACCGATGCTTACCGCTGTCAAAAAGATGAAACAGGATGACCACCTTCCATTTGCCGCCAATGACATGGAGGGTCGCTTCAACCGGACAGTTGAACTGCTTGGCCCTGCTGAGCTTCTTCATACTTACACTCCTGTTAGTACCGCACGAATATGTCGGTACTTGCCGTTCTGGCATAACAGTCTAGCATCACGACAGGCTGATGTTTCCAGGTGAGCAAAAGATCCGAATCCGCGATCAGGAACGAGCAGGGCATGAAGAGAATTATTTGCGACGGTGATGCGTTGGGCAGCATGCGGTTCGATGAGGGGGTTGAGCCTACGGCCCGGCCTGACGAGTGCCTGGTTCGCGTTCATTCGTTCTCGCTGAACCGTGGGGAGGTCGCCATGGCTGGCGGCTGCCCCAAAGGCTCACCCATCGGTTGGGATCTTGCCGGTACGGTTGAAACTGCTGCCGCCAGTGGTGGACCACCGGTAGGTACCCGAGTCGTCGCGTTCTCTGCGCGGATGGAGGGTTGGGCCGAACAGGTTGCGATCCCGGTCGATTGCTTGGCCGAAGTACCGGACAACGTGGAGCTGGGCATGGCAGCGACACTGCCTGTCGCCGGGCTGACGGCGCTGTACTGCCTGGAAAAAGGAACCCGTTTACTAGGGAACTCCCTACTCGTCACTGGAGCCAATGGTGGTGTCGGTTTGTTCGCCCTGCGACTGGGTTCTCTCATGGGCGCCCACGTTGTCGCACAAATACGCAGCGCCGCGGCTGAGCAGCTGGTTCGGGACAGCGGTGCTCAAAACGTCGTCGTTACAGAAGACGGCAGCGGCTGCGAGAAGTATGGCCCGTATCGGCTGATCGTTGACGGAGTCGGTGGAAACCAGTTCGGCGCCTTATTGCCGCTAGTCGACAAGGCGGGTGTCCTGGTCAGCTACGGGGTCACTGGAGGAGCATCCGCCCAGATCGCCATCCATCCGGATCTGTTCGGAGGTCCGGGCCAACGAAGCGTCTACGGCCTGAATCTCTACTCCGAACGAGAACTAGCTCCCATCTCCGAGGGTTTATCTCGGCTGCTGCCTCTGGTCGCCGACGGACGGCTGAGGTCTCATGTAGACCGAGAAGCAAGTTGGGACGAAACGCCCCAGATCGCTGCGGACTTGCTTGAGAGAAAGTTCTCTGGGAAGGCAGTGCTGTATACTTCTTAGGAACTCCGGATCCATCCCGAACCGACATGCGAAGAGGTGATAGCGTGCTACCGAGCGCTCCCGAGAAAACGGCATTCCCGCAGCTTTCCGACGAACAGATGGAACAAGTTGCTAGTTTGGGAGAGCTACGTACATTTGATTCCGGCGTACCGCTGATTCAGGCGGGCCAGAAGGACTATCCATTCTGTGTTGTCAAAACAGGCGAGGTTGTTATTGTCGACACCTCGTCAGGCCAGCGGCGCGAAGTGATTACCCATGGTCCAGGACAGTTCGTCGGCGATGTCGATCTACTAACGGGCCGGCCGGCCGTGATTACGGCCGAGGCGAGGGGCCGCTGCGAGGCCTACGTGGTAACGGCGTGTCAGGTACGGCATCTACTCAATGACGTTCCCAACCTGAGCGACCTGTTGTTGGACGCCTTCCAAATGCGGAGGGCCATGCTGGAGGCGTCCGAGTTCCTTGGCGTACGCGTGGTGGGCCGTTCGCGTTCCAAAGCCACTGCGGCTCTGCGCGAGTTCTTCTACAAAAATCATGTTCCTCATACGTTCTTTGATGTTGAAGAAGCCGACGGCATCGAACAACTGAGGAAACTGGATGCGTCCCCCGACGAGTCGCCTATTGTCGCCTGTGGTGGCCATGTCGTAAGTCAACCGTCTCTGAGTAAGATCGCGGAGTGCATGGGCATCTCGCGCAGTGTTGATGACGCGGTATATGACTTGATTGTCGTGGGCGCCGGTCCGGCCGGCTTGGCTGCGGCCGTATACGCGGCATCAGAGGGCCTGCCAACTCTGGTCGTTGATCGCGTCGGACCCGGCGGTCAGGCGGGAAGTAGTTCGAAAATAGAGAACTTCATCGGATTTCCCTCGGGACTCAGTGGAGCGGAGCTAGCCAATCGAGGATACTTGCAAGCACTGAAGTTTGGAGCCCATTTTACGGCTCCTGTTTCCGTGCAGTCGGTGCAGACCGATTCCGACGGCACGCATCTGTTGAGTTTATGTACCGGCCAGACGGTGCGAGCGCGATGCGTGCTGGTTGCAACCGGTGTTTCCTACCGACAACTGGACTTGGCAGGATGCCGCGAGTTTGAAGGGGCAGGAGTTTACTACGCTGCCACAAGTGTCGAGGCGCGTGTGTGCCGACAATCGACTGCGGTCGTGATCGGAGGCGGCAACTCGGCGGGCCAGGCTGCCATGTATCTAGCTCAGCACGCCAACGAGGTTTGCCTACTCATTCGAGGTGATGACCTATCCAAGAGCATGTCGGCTTATCTGCACAATCGCATTGCCAATCACGACAAAATCCGAGTGCTGAAAAACTCCGAGGTGACCAAGGTCGAAGGCGACGATTGCCTGCGTTCCATTCGAGTGCACAATAACCTGACGCACGAAGAACAAAACATCAGCTGTAGCGGATTGTTCATTTTTATTGGTGCCAAGCCGCACACCGATTGGTTGCCTGAGCGCGTCAGGCTCGACGAGAGAGGATTCGTACTCACCGGCACTGCTCTGGAGGCAGACCCATTCTGGGAGCTCGACCGCTCTCCTTGCGAATTGGAAACTACCATACCGGGTATCATGGCCGCAGGTGACGTCCGATCCGGCACGACCAAACGCTGTGGATTCGCTGTCGGAGACGGTTCCCTGGCGATTACCTGCGTTCATCGCCACCTGAACAACCAGTTCTAACCCGTCACTCCCGCGCGAATGCTGTGCCCGGCCGAAAGGACAACCCTCACGAACTCTACAACCAGTCGGGCACGCGCTCCATGAAGAACACATTTTTCGAAGCGCTACAGGTAGCGACTGAAACTCCCGACCACTACATGGTGTGGGAACGCTAGTGTTAACCTGGTTACGGGCTCCATTGGGAGCAGTTACATGGGTTATCTGCATGCAGCGTACTATTCCACTTCTATCAGTGAGACGCTCGACGGTGGATAAAAGCCCCTAATTCCACAAGAGTTTGGCTCTTCGGATGGGTATTTCTTTCAATTAGCGAAAGTAGGCCACCGTTGAGAAGTTCGCTTAGAGGCAAAAGGGGCAAACATGAGGTTCGTGACTCGCGACATGGTCGTCGCTGCAATCTTCGGTATCACGTCGATTTTTTTTAACGACGCCAGCCACGCCGAAGAGAATCTAATCCTGGCTTCTCAGCCGGAATCTGAAACATCGCAGGATTTCCTCGATACGGAATTAGGTGAGGGCAACGCGGACGGCGCCGTTTTCGCGAGCCAAGCGGATGCCGAGCGAGAACAGCGGCTGGCCGCGTTGCACAAAGCGGCAGCCTCTCCGTACAAAACTATGTTCTGGAACAACGACTTTGACTACCTGGAAGACCCGCTGTACAGTCAGTGGCACTTGGGTGAGACACTGAAGCGGATTCCGATTGGTGAATCGGCAAAGCTCGATATTGGCGGTGCCTATCGTCTGCGTTATCACAACGAGCACAACATGGCCCAGTTGGGGCTAACCGGGTTAGATGACCAGTTCATCTTGCATCGGACGCGGCTCTACGCCAACCTGGAATTCCGTGATTGGTTCCGGTTCTATTTCGAAGGGATGGACGCGGTCAGCGAGCTGGAAGACACACCGCCCCGCGGGAACGCAGAAGATCGAGCGGCGTTGTGGAATCTGTTCGGTGACTTTTTGTTGCTATCCTGCGATTGCGGTGATTTGTCGGTTCGAGTAGGGCGACAAGAAATGATTTTTGGCGCTGGGCGGTTGATTGCACCGCTTCGCTGGGGAAACGTCGGACGGACCTTCCAAGGTGTCTCAGCGGCTTGGAAGGGAGAGAATGTAGATTCGACTTTTTTCTGGACCAACCCGGTAGAGGTGGACCCATTTGCGGGTAATGGTCCTGACAGAAGCCGCGATTTCTGGGGCTTCCACTCGACGCTGCATGCCTATGAAAACAGCACGACCGATCTGTTCTTTTACCGACTCGTGAGAGACTCCGGTGCGACGTTTGACGTGAATACATTCGGTGGGCGTTTCGAAGGCGAACGTGGGCCCTGGGCATGCGAGATCTGGGGGGCGGGCCAATTCGGTGACGTCGGCGCGGCAAGCCAATCGGCGTGGGCTTGCAGCACGGGGCTAGCACGAACTTTCAGCATGCCCGGATCACCAACACTTTGGGCTTATTTCGACTATGCAACCGGCGACGCAGATGGAAACGGTTTCAATCAACTTTTTCCTCTGGGGCACAAATACATGGGCTTCATGGACTTCTTTGCCCGTCGAAACCTTCAGGATGTGAACTTCCAACTGACCATGAAGCCGGCTGATCGGGTCAAGTGTTTGATGTGGTGGCATATCTTCAGTCTCCAGAACGCCAATGACGTTCCTTACAACATCAATTTGACACCCTTTGCAGCTACCGCCGGTGGCGATCGAGACTTGGGACAAGAGTTGGATCTGGTAACGCAGATTACCTTGACGGAGCGTTCCAACTTGATCTTAGGGTACTCTCACTTTTTTACTGGCGACTGGTATCGCACCAATCCCAGCCCGCCTGTATTTGACGGTGACGCCGATTTCTTCTATTCCCAGTACGTAGTCACGTTCTAGAGCGGTTTTCCTTGGTGCGTCAGCTGGTTGCCTTAGCCTGGCATCGCAAAAACATCGGCGGCGCACCCCCGCGAGCCAGTGTGACACGCACTGGCTCTTCGAAAAGATCGACCTGGACGGACGGCGGCTCCAGCAGGTTCGGCATGTTCCGCGAGCCCGGAGTCACCAGATCTGCTTAGTAGGAATAGTCTGAAAACCAGGCTTGCCGCTCGGTGCGTGGATTGACGCGTTGGCGATACCAAGAGCTGGAAGTACGCGCCTTGCTCTTCGGTGCATAGCTGACATTTCGTTGGCTGACAGTCTTGTGAATACGGCGTTGCGACAAGAAGCGTTTGCCGCGCTGCGCAGCTTCACTGACAGAGACGATGGGACCGGCGAAAAAGAGAAAGGCGATCGCGATAACAAGCACATTACGCATGGGAGAATGACCTTCTTGAAGAGAATCGCACTGACTACGGACGCACGCTGCCGACCGGAGCTACCTAAACTGTTAAGTGCGAGGAAGTGACTGTCCTGCCAATTTTCATGGTGATTGGCGCTCGGAAGCTGTCAACCTTCGAGGCCATTCTATCTTCACGTGAAAAACCGTTTGGCTCGGTGCTGTCGATTGTGATGGTTTTTCGGCATGTTAGAACTAGTCTTCCAAAGCAATCCCCCGTCCTGTCTCCTTCAAGTTCCCAGAAAAAGCTGGAATAGTTTTGCCAGCTGGCATTTTTTGAGCAATCCTTGTTCGTCTTCTGAAAAAACTCGGGGGGCGGAGCACAAATAAATTCTGGCGATATTGATAAGGGCATCTCTAATATCGCATTTCCATGCTGCGTGAACCTACCCTTAATGGAGGGGTGCTGTGTTAAAGAATATGTCTGTATCAATGAAGCTTGCTTCGGGCTTCGGAATGGTCCTGCTATTGCTAGTAGCGGTATCAGTTGCCAGTTGGTATTCGCTAAACGATGCGTCGAAGGGATTCGTCGATTACCGGGGAATGGCTCGTGATGCCAATCTGGCCGGTCGACTTCAGGCATCCATGCTAATGGTCCGCTTGAACGTAAAGGATTTTTTAATCGGCGGTAGTAGCAAGGCCAAAGAAAGCTATGCGGATTACTACAAAGAAATGGACGGCTTCCTGCAGGAAGCGCAGAAAGAGATCCAAGACCCAACACGGGCCGCAAAAATCGATTTGGTTGACCAAGAAGTAAAGCGGTATGACGAAGCGTTCGGCCAAGTCACGACTCTGATGGACGCTCGTAATCATAGCGTCAAGAACGTGTTGGACGTCAAAGGTCCGTTCATGGAAAATACGCTGACAGAAATTATGATCAGCGCCGAACGTGACGAGGACATGTCGGCCGCCTTTTACTCCGGCCTCGCCATGAAGCACCTGCTGTTGGCGCGACTGTATTCGGCAAAATACCTGGTGACCAACGAAGACCCGGCAGCGAACCGTGTGAATGAAGAGTACGGTAAGATGCAAGAACAGTTGGACAAACTAGACGAGGAAATTCAAAACGCTCAGCGTCGCCAGTGGCTGGCCGACGTCCAGGACGCAAAAGACGCCTACACGAAAACGTTTGCGGACCTAACAGAAACCATTTCCGAGCGGAACAAGATTATCACCGGTACGCTGGACTCCATTGGCCCGCTGGTTGCGAAAAGCATTGAGGAAGTGAAGCTGGATATCAAATCGAACCAGGACGAGATTGGGCCTCGGCTCCAACAGTCCAGCGAGTCGGCCACCATGTTTATCATGCTTGTCGCCGGCGGAGCGGTGATCTGTGGCGTGGGTGCGTACTTTCTCCTGGCCAGCGTGATTGTCAAGCCGTTGCGACTGGTAGTGAGCATGCTGAAGGATATCGCTGAGGGCGAGGGGGATCTGACAAAGCGGCTTCCGGTCTCGACCACCGATGAAGTGGGACAGATGTCCCTGTGGTTCAATACCTTTATCGAAAAGCTGCAGGGTATCATCGGCGAGTTGGCGCGCAATGCCACCTCGGTAGGCAGCTCTTCCAACGAGTTGTCCTTGACCGCGTCGCAACTGACCGAAGGAGCTGAGAAGACGACAGACCAATCTGTCTCGGTGGCCTCCGCGGCAGAAGAGATGTCTGTCAACATGAACAGCATGGCCGTTACTAGCGAACAGATGACGTCCAACCTACGGACCGTGGTCGAAGCCACGACAGAAATGACGTCCTGCATCTCCGAGATTGCTACGAACGCCGAACGGGCTTCGACCGTAGCCGGAGAGGCCGCCACGATG
>JANQJJ010000384.1 GCA_028281725.1 Pirellulaceae bacterium
ATGAGCGAGGCGTCGTCGGCAAGCCTCTGGATGTGATTGGGCTTATTGATGCAGCGGCTCTCGTCACGACGCCCGCCAGAGAAGAACTCTGGCGGAGACTATTTCTGGAAGCGCCGCTGCCCTATTGGCAGGTCGCGCGCTGGGCGCAGGTTGCCAACGATATTGACCTACCAAACGTCCTGGAAGAGACGAATTCGGACGGGTGGAAGTGCGTCGAACAATTTCGCAAGGGGCACACGCCCTCGCTGAGAGATGTCTTGCGCGAAGTCGACGAGAGGTTTGAGTGTTTCGACCCTGACCTCTATCCGTGGGAATACAGCGGTACGGACGAGCAGCCGCCCCACTACCACAAGTACCTTCTCGGCCGGGAATTGGCTCGTAGTTTCGTTACAGAAGCTGCCGGAGACTCGCACGGTCCGGCCAAACGATCGCAACTGCTCCTTGAGCACAAACAAGGTTGGGAAGAGTGGCTAAGAGTCAATGAATGCCTCGGATACTCCGCCGCGATGGTCAGCGACGCGACGACTTTGGCCCTGGATGACGCGATGTCCAGGAATGTCACCGCTGCAGTGGACGGCGTAGGTCGGACTCATATCTTGCTGGAACAACTCACGGTAACCAAAAACCCGGCCATCGGAGTGGTTACCGCAGCTATTCTCCCGGTGGATCACGACCACCGCCATCTCGACGGCGCCATCGTTCCTGACCTTCGCGACAACGGGCTGCTCGTGGTATCCGATGAGTTTCTCGCCGGCGTCGCCACCGCTTGGCGGTATGTCCGTTCCAGTAAGGCTGATAACGGACCGACCCTCCTACGTTTTTCCGTCCAGCCGACGGCGACCAGCGTCGTACAACAGTTGTCGGGACGCTCTGCGGAGCTTGCCGTGCTGGCTGCAATTGAGTCGTCGGCGCGAAAGCGGGCGCTTCGTCAAGACGCGGCTGCTTCCGCGACACTCACCCTCTACGAGTCGGATAGCGCCGTAAGCGATCCGCGAACAGGCCCTGCCAGTTTTGAGGACAAGAAGTATGTGGCCGCCCTGAAACACCGCATGTCTACGGTCGTCGTCCATACGGACGTCGCTCGCCAGTGGCGACACCTCAACCCGGGCGAACGTGCGGCTGGAACTCCGGACGTCGTTCCGAGCGAATTCTACCGCAAAGACGCGCTGCGATTCTTGGAAACCCGTTCACTCTGGAAGATGGCGCTCACGGTGCCCGTAGCCGTTACGGCAGCATTTACAGTCCTCGCTGGGTTTTGGCAACTCTACAAAATGAGCGCCGCCCCACCCGATTTGCCTACGACGGAGGTCGGTGCGCGGCTCCCACTCTTGGCACCGGCGCTGTTGGGCGTCGAACTGGTATGCCTGGCGCTCAGCCTATTTATCATTCAACTCTGCCTGCGATCGGTGCGTAGTTCTCTCGATAGCGGACGCTCGGCATGGCTCTCGCTGGCGGCTTGTACCCTCATTGTCCTCGCAGCGCAGTTCTCGCCGGTGGGTGTGCGGGCCGAAGGTCTGCTCGACAACCCGTTCTACTCGGTCCTCTTCGGAGAACCCCAATTGACGGCGTGGCAAGTGATTGACGGTGGTGGTATGGGCTTCCTTGTGCTGCACACACTGTCGCAGACGCTCGGGTTCGTCACCATTCTGTTTGGCACCAGCGCGTTCACGATCCGCCTGCTCCAGACACGCGCCCATGGGGAACCGCATTTTGACGATCGCTGCCGCCTGATTGAGAAGGACTGGCGGTTCAGCATGTTGATTATGGGCGCTTTTCTAATGTTGGTAACCACGTTCAGCCTTCCGCGCAACGTGCTTTGGTATTACTACCTCACGACGCTGTCCGGTGTCGAACTGATCGACAACGGTGGCTCCTTCATCGCCGTCATCGGTCCCCTACTCGGCATTTATCTGGTGCTCGTTTTTTCGGTATTCGTTGTCTGGTTTTTTGTGCTCCGCTCTTACTTGAGTCGAGTGGTCGCCGCCGCGCAGGGCCGATCGGGCTACACGGCCGCGGATGTCGTCACGCGGCTCCCCCCGATGGCGCGTTGGGTCTACGCAACCTGTCCAGGAGAGTGAGGAGCAGAACGATGCCAAACCCTCGTCAGTCTGAGGTGCAAATCGAAGCCGTGCCGCGGCGCGGGAGGCCTTGGCGTGTGGCTGCCTGTGGAGCACTCGCCGGGATAATGGGCTTAGCGGTCCTATGGTGGCTCGACCCCAGTTTGTTCGTATCGACCACACGACAAGCGCACGTCGCCGGACAGTTGACTCCAGAAAAACCCAAATACGCCGTCGCCCCTGGGGTTTACAGCCAAGCCAATGCCGAAAGTGGCGAGCGCCTCCTGTCGATCGACGGGGACAATCGCGGCAGGCTCGTCATCAGCCTTCCTACCATATCAGCCCTAATCGTTGGCGCGGAGAAGGTGGTGATCGACACCACTTGGGAGGTCGAAGAAGACGATGTCACGTTTGTTCTGCACGGCGGTCGCCCCCAGGCGTCCTATGAGCGGTTGCTGGCCGTAGCGCTGGAAGAGTCTACTCGTTTCCATATCCGCGCCTGGGCCGAAGCGTCGCTTACACTTGAGCGGGTCAGCGATGGAGAGATGTTCGAGTGGGAGCGAATTGACGACACGCCTTTGCCCTACTCTGAATCAGACGACTGAGCGAACCCAATCGACGTTCGTACGTAGCGCTAGACGCTTGCGGATGGTTCGCTAAAGGTGACACCGAAGATGTAGTCGGCCGCCGCTTGCGCCTTGCCCGCTGCCTGCACGACCATCTTGTTATCGCCTTGGATCTTCTTTCGCCAACCATCGATGTAGGCGGCCGAGTTCTCGATCGTAGGTGGGCTGATCGAGCCGTGAGCGCAAAGAAACGCCGCGCCCATCTCGGTGATCAACTCTTCACGCCCATACTCGGGTGAGCCAAAAATGTGACCACCCGCGTCGTTATCCTTATCGCGATCAAGCCGCTTGGCGTGCCCGGTGGAATGGACGCATTCATGAAACAGCGTGGCGTAGTAATCTTCTCCCGATACAAACCGTTCGGGATCGGCGATCTTGATCTTGTCTTCACGCGGAAGGTAGCAAGCGGCTTTGCCTCCATGTTCGATCACCGGCGGGTCGCGGTATCCTGTGACAATGTCACGGCACGCTTCGATCGGAGAAAAGCTCCGCGGCCCGTCGTCTTCATGAGCGTCGGGCGGCTTAACGCCCTCGCACTGGTCCGCGTTGAAAAGGCAATAGTGGCGAAGCACTGGCAGCCGATCAATCTGACCGGTTTCCTTGTCCTCTTTGTCGTACCATTTCCAAAATACCGCCAGCGAGCTTTTCTCGCCCTTCTTGATCGAGCCGCCCAGCTTTTTGGCTTGATGGAACGTGACCCAGTACGACGAGCTGTACCCCTCAAACCAGGCAGTCAGCGCGAGCATGAACACATTGATTCCACGGTAGCGCTTGCCGGTTGCCAGGCTGGTCGGATAACCAGCCCCACCCCCGCCGACGATCGGCTGACGCCAGGGTGGTGTCCCTTTGTCCAGGAACTCCAGTATCTTATTGGTGACCTCCTGATAGACGTCTCGCTTCGGTTGTCGTCTCGCCATTTCGGGGCAAACAATGCCCGTCTTTGAAACGCAGGTCAAGGTTTTTCTGATAAGCCATTGAAACAGCTGCCGAAAGTGCGCTCGGAATGTGACGACACTAGCGTCCACTTGCTGATGGTGCAATTGACATTCATGAGCGTTTCCTACCGTTTGATGTGGAAGCTCGGATTCGCGACTTGACCCGCCTTAATCGCCTCATCAACAAGCACCCTATTCCAATCATGGCCACGAACTTCTGGGCGATGGTCGCGGAATTCTAAGTCAGACCTTCCCGTGTCGGACATCAATTCTCCAAGCTTCTTGGTCAACTCATCGCCGCCGCGATCGTTATCGAATGCCGCGACGATTTGCGAACCTGTTTGCATCTCTTGGATGGCCGCACGAAGCATGGCTGGTTGATCGGGATTCATCTGCCCGCTGATCGAGCATACCCGAACCCCCTCCTCTCTCCTCATCGCCAGGTACGACACCGCATCCAGACCGCTCTCAGCGACGGCCAATACTCGATCGCCTTCAAAGCGGGCTGAAATCCAGAGTCCCTTGCGCCCTCCCCGGCTGAACAGGTTCACGCCACGGCCTTTGATCTCATAGCCCGTAAGACATGGCTCAGCGCTGTCATCTTCCGCCGAGATCATCCAATGGGGAAAGACGATCGAGCCGCGACGAGGACAGTGGCGTATGTGGCCGTGTAGACGTTTGGATTGCAGTAGATCAAACGGAATACCACGCGCCTCGCAGAGGTACGCATGCGGCTCGTCCATTGGCTCGAACCGAGCATATCGTGCGGCCACACCAACGAAGTCCGGCTCGCTTGGACGGATTTCGGATTGGTAGCGCCCCTGGTATTGCCGCTGTACGCTCTTGAGGTGGCTATTGCCCAAGAATGGCCGCAAGATTTGGCGTACGCGACCGAGTGAGCAACCAGGTTCAATGGCGCGCTGCACAAAATCGATCACTGTCCCGCTCGACGCCGGGTCGTGGACGCTGCAGTAGACATAATGCCCGCCATTTTGGGAGATAATGATCTTGTCTGCGCCGCTGGCCATCAGCACGGAGTGCCGAGTCGATTTCTTACGATCGATTTCGTAGCCATGCGCGCTGGCGATCACGCTCAGATTGATGGCCTTGAAGGCGTCCAGTTCCGCGTCACGGTCCATGATTATTCAACCTCCCCTACTGCCAATCTAACCAATCAGTCGCGCGAACCATGATTTCGTACGTTCATTCTCCATCGCTTGTTGCAGTTTGGCGATCCGCTTCGAGGCTTTCGTTTTGTATTCTTGATGTTCTTGCTGGTGGTTGGCGACCTGCTGCCGAAGTTGTTTGAGTGGCTGCTCCCAATCGCGGACTCGTTGCGAACGGTCTTCGATGAGCCGCATCGCCCGATCGTGGCTATCTTGCGTCCGTTTCAGCACGTCGTTCAGTTCATCGAACTGCCGCTCCAGCCGTTCGCGAATGCGGATTTCAGAGTCCAATCGCTCCTGCATACTGCTGACCAGCTGGCCACCCGACTGGTCACCACCGGGCTGCACACCGATGCTGTTCTTGGCAATAGGAGTGGCACGCTCAAAATCTTCGGTACTCACGTCGTAGAGCCGGACCAACTCGGCCGCATCGATTACGGGGTTGCCTTTGTCGTCTTGCTCGGCCGATAGCTTGCCTTGTTTAATGTGCTTCTTGATCGTCGTCCGGCTCTTGCCGGTGATGCGATGGACTTGGGTGATGTTGAATTTGGTGGTGGTCATGGGCGTACAGTGTTGATCAGTTGAACGAATCTCTGGCCACCGTAGCACGATCACGACGGGATGCGCAAGCAGAAACGACCACCCTACTCCCAATCTGGTGTGTCGGAGTGTGCAGTGGTTGATGGCCAGCGTGGTCAGTGTTCGCGCCGGAGTGTTCACGGGGAGTGGGGCGCTGATGTTGGTCATTGACCACCGACTGGTCATCACCGGTTGGGTGCGAACACCTTGATAAGCGCGGCTTGGAATAGGGGGTGTCCACCACAGTGCCGGGAGTAGGGGATCGGGTTGGTCGACACTGACCAGACAAGTTATGCACAGTTTCTGGTCGAAACCTGTGCAAGAATCGTGTACAGTGGTTCCCACGATGGCCGAATCGTGGCCATCTGAAGTCTTTCCGGGCAGGCTGTTCTGGCGTTGCCCAATCATCAACCAAAACTCAAGAGGAGGGCGTCTACCCGAAAGAAGCTAATAGCCAAAAAAGAAAAAACCACCGCGGCAACGGTGGTCTTTCAATCATCTGAAAGAGCGGGGCTCTTAATCTCCTGAGTTTGAATCTACCGCTCTTTACCTTGCGAATCAACTCAAAATGTGAGTCCGAGAAGACTTATGCACGCCTGTTGTATCGCTAGTGGCTAAGGCCGATGAGGGAACGCCATGACACGCATGCAACATGTTTCCAACTCAATCGATCGCATCCAGCAACCGGGAGGAGGGGGACGCATCCACTCGTCCGCTTACCGGCAATCGTTACAACAGTGCGAGGACTTTGCCGGACTGGAAGACGACATTAACCGTTTCGAGCTTCTGCATCTGGTCAAGAGAGCAGGCAGGGCGGCCGGATTCACGCCCAGGATGATCGAACTTCTCGAGTACTATATGCTGCATACGCAGGATCAGGACTGGCGCAAGGGAGATCGCCCCATTGTCTATCAATCGGTGGCCCGGATCGCGTTGGCGTTGGAGGTCACCGAGCGCCAAATACAGCATCTGGAAAAGCGCCTGTTTGAAGTGGGGGCTTTAACCTGGAACGCCTCGGGCAACAATAAACGGTACGGCTCGCGTGACCCGGAAACCGGCAGCATTGTATTTGCGTATGGGGTTGATTTGACGCCGCTCGCTTATCTCCAAACGGAATTAAAGATCAAGCTGCAGGAGAAGATGGCCTATGACCGGGCCTGGATCTCCACGCGGCGGGAAATTTCCTACCTGCGCGGCCAGATTCGCTCGCTGATCCGAGAAATGGTGGAAGAGGGGAGGGATCAGGTGTTGATCCAAACACTGGAGCATGACTATCAACAGATCGCCTACCAGCTTCGCACCCATATTCCGTTGCCGGCCATGGAAGAGTTGTTGGAGCGGCATATCTCACTGCACAAGCGTTTGTTGGATTTAGTGGAGGATCGTACCACCGAAACAACGAAGACCACTCAGGAGGCAACGACAACCGAAGAAATAACATCTCAATGTTCGCTCAGGAGCGAAGAAAACTTCGCCCTCTACAAATACAACAATCCAGTAATAAATAGATATAACGGTAGTCCTGCGGACTCTGCTTGCCAGGAAAGCGTAGTCGATTCCTCAGAGCCCATGCCGCATACGCCGGTGGAGGATTTGCAGCATGTTCGACTGGAACAACTGGTGCTCATCGCCAGTGATCGATTCAAGGCGTATCTGCCAATGACAAGAGGGGCCGTGAACTGGAATGACATCATTGAGGCCGCTGCTCAGCTTCGGGCCGAGATGTTCATCAGTCATCGGAGTTGGGCAGAAGCATGCCAAACAATGGGGCGCACCGGGGCGGCCATTTGTGTGCTCGTGACCGACCGGGGCAGGGATCGGACGGAAAACGCGGTGCGGAACCCTCCTGCTTACTTCCGTGAAATGATCAAACGGGCCGGAAGAGGGGAGTTGCGACTGCACAACACGATCTTTGGCTTGCTGGAGATTTGTGACGGGGGTGGCGATGCCTAACGCGCGTACATCCTGCAAGTTGATTTCGGAGCGCAAAACCTGGGTTTCGGACAATCACGGACCAAGAATCACGGAGGAGGGGGCTCGCGATGATTCGCAACTCGATTCGGTACGACTGCGCTTATTTTCGCCCGAGTTTCTTGATCGCCTTGCTGATCGGCAGGAATAGCGTTCTTGGACCACGAGTCAGTTTCGCGAACCCAAAATGCTCGTAGAATTTCGCGGCGTTTCCGTCCTTGGCGTCCACAACGATCGCGTAGGCAGCAATCTCCGATTGTGCGGTCCGATAGACGGCGTCCGCCAATAGGCTTCCGCCCAACTGCTGGCCTTGGTAGTCGACGTCGACGGCAAGTCGGCCCAGTTTGACAACCGGAATCTGCGGATAGCGAGGAAGTTTCTTGGTTGAGGCTTCCGGCAAGTCTTGCAGGGAGACACTCCCCATCGAGAGCGTGTAGTAACCTGCAATGCGTTTATCCTGCTTATGGATAGCGATGAAGCATGTGGTGTAGTGCCGTTTGACGTCCTGGCTGACCCGTGTGTGGAAGTACTTGTTTAGCTCCGGCACGCCACAGTCGAACACCGAACGGTCCTGCTTTGCCAGTAGCTCGAGCCGAAATGGTCCGGCGCTCATGAGAGGTCCAGCAACCGTTCGCGGTGCTTCATCGCTCTACGCAGCGCCTGCGCCACGGGTGGTGGGCTGATGATTGCTTGGGCGAACCG
>JANQJJ010000387.1 GCA_028281725.1 Pirellulaceae bacterium
CCGCCGTGATTCCCAAGTCCTGCAGGTAAGGGATCTTCTCGATCAATCCCAAATAGGTACCCGAATGCTTGACCCGCGCCGTCTTGCTTTTGGTAAAACCGCGAACGTGCGTTTCGTAGATAACCGTCTCGGCTAGGGGACGCCGGATATGTCGATCGCCTTCCCAATCGAAGTAGTCGTCGACGACGACACATTTGGGAGGACGGATAATGCCATCGGTGCTTTTTTGAAAGCAACCGACTAACGCTTTGGCATAAGGATCAATCAGGCGAGCATTGCCATCGAACCACTGGCCCGATTCCGGGTCGAAAGGTCCGTTGGCCTGAAAATGGTAGAGTTGCCCTGGTCCGATTCCTGGAACAAAGGCACTCCAGACATCTCCCCAGCGATCGGTATCCCGATCGAAGTCGATGATTTCGGCCGGCTCGCGATCGTCGGCATGGTCGTACAAGAGAACTCGCATAGCAGTCGCACTACGACTGAATACGACAAACTGGACGCCACGGTCAGTAACCACGGCGCCGTAAGGCAATTTATAGGCGAACTGCAACTCAGGATGCGGGTGTCGCATGAGCATACTTTGGCGCGTCCTTCTGGGGGTCGGTGGATGCGTGGGTCAATTCGTTGGACAAGCAAGCATACCATCGCGCTACCGGGTGGAATGCAAATCCAACGAGGACCCAAACGAATTCTGTACTACGCCGGTCTTGCTAAACCGCGCACCCAAAGCTTGCCGGAAGGCTGATTAATTCGGACTTGGAAAACGTTATCGATTACGAACGTGCATACAGCATAACGCCGTCAAGATTCTCCTGTGGTGACGATCATCCGATACCCTGGCCGCCTGAAGCGGAAAATCGCGGCTGCGGCCAACTGCGGTTGGTCTCTAAAGTGACTCCAGGCGGCACTGGCCGGCCCTAACGGCCCTTCCTTCATAGTTAGCTCGGCATCCCAACCGTATCGGAATCTGCCGCAGGAGGACACGCCCCTCAGATTGAAAAAGTAAGATTGGCATCGCACTCCTGCTAAGCTTCCAATCGCCGTCCATCTGGCCGGCAGGGTCGTTTGAACTGGCCTGATGTCCACTTTCTAGGTGCCCCCGACTGAGCGGACCTGAGGACAGGTTGGTTGCCATACTTGCTAAGTTTTCTACTGGGATAGGGTTTTCCATCGGGCTGGATCGGGTTACCGCATCGACTTCTGAATTTGCGCTGCCAGGGCTTGTACGTGGGGTGGCTGGACCATGCTGTGGTGATGGCCGGGCACGAAGTGAACGTGGACCTGTTGGGCAAGGTGCCGCCAGCCTCGGTCGTCGGAGACCTGCAGTTCAAACGGAACATCCGCTGGCCTAAGCAGTGTGATATGACCGGCAAACGGCTTCAGGTGATAGGCACGCGAAAGCTCCACGTGGTGGTGGAACAGGCTTTGCAAATCGCTGAGCACATGGGAAACGACTTCGGCCGGCGCGCCGTCGTCCAGCACTCCCAGATGCTTGGCATGCTCCCATAGGAAAGGGAGTTGATTCTCCGGTTCCAGCTCGCCGAGTTCATCCAAGGTCAGCTCAATGCCATACTCCAGGCCGACGTTGACTTGCTCCGAGACCGGCACGAGGTCGCTGGCGCCTTCGGGAATGGTGGTATCCAACAAGGTCAACTGGGCTACCTGCTGACCTGAGGCGAGCAACTGTTGGGCCATTTCGTAGGCCACCAGCCCGCCGAGCGACCATCCACCCACGCAGTATGGACCGCTGGGCTGGACGGTTTTCATCGCGGAGACGTACTCTGCGGCCATCTGCTCGACGCTGCCGGGCAACTGCTCCTGACCGTGCAATCCGCGCGATCGAATCCCGAACAGAGGCTGGTCGCCTGCGAGGTGACGTGCCAGTTCTCGATAGCAGACGACAATGCCACCCGGAGGATGCACCATAAAAATTGGCCGGCGCAGCCCGCTTGGCTTCAGAGGAGCGATCAGTGGGTGACCTGAGCCCCAGAGCATTGCATCGCCCGCCGACCGATTACCAACGGCTGAATTGTCAAGCTGCGCCCGGACACACTCGGCGCCGAAACGCTGGGTCATCTCGGCTTCGTGCAACTGCACCAATCGCAGCGCCATACCAGAAATGTCTGACAGGTCAAACAGCAGGGCGGTAGGAACGTGGACTCCCAGATCGTCACTCAGTTGCGCCGTGAGCATGGCCGCTTGCAAGGAACTGCCTCCCGCATCGAAGAAGTTCTCCGTGACGCTGATCTCGTCGACATCCAGCATCTCGCACCAAGCGCGGGCCAAAGCCTCTTCCAGCGGTGTACTCGGTGCCACGATTTGCCGCTCCAGCAGTTCGCTCGGGACGCTGTCGGGCAGACGCCGGCGGTCTACCTTACCGCTGGTCGTCAGTGGCATGTGGTCCACAATCATCAATGCCGCCGGCAGCTTGTAGGCCGGCAGCTGCTCCGAAGCATACCGCCGAATGGCGGCAGCCCGCCGCGCGGCCGGCTCGGTGGAAGAGGCAATCAGAGGATCCAGCTTGGCAAACGCCAGCATGCGTGCTCCCGGAGACCCTGCGTCGACCAGCTTGACCGCAGCACGCTCGACCATCGGGTGGGACTCAATGACCGACTCGATTTCACCTAGCTCAATACGATAACCCCTCAATTTAACTTGATGGTCGGTGCGACCGAAGAACTCAATTTCACCGCTCATGCGGCGGCGTCCCCGGTCGCCGGTCAGGTAGACCCGCGACTTGCCACTGGGATCCGATGGGTTCGGAATGAACTTTTGCTGCGTCAGTTCGGGTTGATTGAGATAGCCCCGCGCGAGCCCTGCTCCCGCAACGGCTATCTCACCCGGTACCGTGTCGGGTACGGGCCGCTGATGCTCATCGAGGATCAAGACCTGGGTATTGGCAATGGGTTTTCCGATGGGAACGGCTCGCGACGATGGATGCTCGCGAATCTGGCAGGCCGTTGCTTCGATGGCCGCTTCGGTGGGGCCGTAGAAGTTCCAGAAGACCGCTCGACTGGATTCTCGAATCTGTCCCGGCAATTCCGGCGGCACGACCTCCCCGCCAGTCCAGATGCTTCGCAAACTCTCGCACTGAACAAACCGCGGATGAGCCACCAGAATGCGTAGCAAGCTCGGCACGGCGGGCAGCACCGTCACGTTGTCGCGAATGATTTGCTCTACCAGATGCTCCGAATCGCTACCGGCCTGGTCATCGGCCCAGATCAACGTGGCACCCTGCGTGAGGGTCGTCCACGCGATTCCGAGCCCCGCATCAAACTGATGGGACAAGAGCATCAGAACGCGATCGTCGCTGTTTAAGCTCACATCTCGCATGCGCCAGGTGAGCGTATTGCTGACAGCGGAGTGGTCGACCATCACGCCCTTGGGCTTGCCGGTCGATCCAGACGTGTAGACAACATAGGCGAGGTCCTCGGGGCTCGGGCCGCGCCAGGTGGTCTGGGTGGCGGGGGCCGACTGGACCAGATCATCGATAAGTAGCACTTCAGCCGACTCGGCCAACCAGGCATGAGGCTGGTCGGTAAGAATCAGGGAAGCGTTGGTATCGGCCAACAGCGTCGGACAATCCATGGCGGGGCCGTCCAGATCGATAGGCACGATCGCCGCACCGCTACGATGGACGCCTAACATCGCGGTAAGAGTCTTGGGGCCACGCCCACCGCAAACGGGCACTAGGCTGCCCGGACCAACGCCTTGCCGGGTCAAGCCTGCCGCGATACGGCCGCTTTGCTCCCATACTTGAGCGTAGGTGACGCTCTGGCCATCCTGCTGCATGGCCACCACAGACCGATGGGCGCCGGCCGATGATTCCAACAGCGCACTGACCGTGGTGCCGGCAAAGGCGGCGCGTTCCGGCTTGATCGCAGAGTTCTCGCTCGCGCGTTTCGGCCGTGAGCGGTTCCAAGGCACTTGAGAAACCGGAATCCCACCGTATTCGAGCAGAGAATCGAGCAGTAGTGGAAAGTTCTTCGTAATTTGTCCTGCCGTATCCGCGTCAATCAAGTCACGACAGTAGCAGAGCACGCCGCTCAGGCTGGTCGCCGTCTGCTCGAAGATGAACTCGAGATCATAATGGCAGGTTTGATGCGGGACGTAGAAGCTCTCTTGCCGCAGACCGCCAAACTCCCACACCTGATGTTCCGAAGGAAACAGAAATCCAGCTCGGCCGGCTTCCTCTCGCAACTGAGCTTTTTCGAAGGTGCATGAAACTTGAAAGAGGGGACTGCGGCTAGGATCCCTCGGAATATTCGCGTCGTGCACGATATCTGAAATGGGGTACGCTTCGTTCTCCAGGGCGTTCATGAGGTTGGCCGAGGTGCGGCCAACCAACTCAGAAAAAGTGGGGTTACTCTCCAGGTCCGCTTTGAGCGGCAGCATGTTGATGAAGAATCCGACCGTGGATTCAAATTTACGGTGACTACGACCGGAAAAAGGGCTGCCGATCAAAAAGGACTTCTGATTGCAGTAGCGACTGATCAATACCTGAAGCGCCGATTGGACGACGGCAAACGAAGTCGCCTTGTTTTGACCCGCAAATCGGCTGATTCGAGGTACCAGGGAAGGCGGAAATTCGATGGACGCATTCGCAGCCCGACCGGAGAAGCCGGCTGGCCGAATACGATCCGACGGTAATTCCACGACGGGCGAAGCGCCTTCAATGGTCTTCTGCCAGTAGGCTCGCATCTGGCTGCCCCGGGGACCGTCGAGCAAACTCTTCTGCTCCTGCACAAACTGCGAGTAGTTGTTGGGGGCCGGTTCCAGACGGGGCTCACGTCCGTCGGCAAAACTCTGGTAGGCTTGCCGCAGTTCATTGAGGATCAAGACAAGAGACCAAAAATCGACAACGATGTGGTGCGTCAGCGCCAAGATGATCCAGTCATCGTCGGCCAGTTTGTAGATGACAATCCGTAGCAGGGGTCCGGACTGGAGATCAAAGGGGCGCAAGGTTTCGCCTGCAACGATCCGGCGGACCGCTTCTTCATCGGTTCCCGGCAAGTCGATGACGCTGAATTCCGGCCGGAGGTCGTCGTGGATTCGCTGAGTTAGTTTGCCGCCTGCATCGGAAAAGGTGGCGCGGAGACTAGAGTGTCGCATCGCGACCAGGTCGATGGCTCGACGAAAAGCTGCCAAATCGATTCTCGACCGTATTCTCGATGGCAGAAAAACGTTGAAGGATGTCGCTTCAGGCGCGCGGCGGAACGCATGCCAGAGTCCCTGCTGGCCCGCCGACATCGGATACGTTTTGGCCCTCTCCGCCTTCTCACGCAGCAACCGAGCCAGCAGCTCACGTTGCTGCTCAGGCGTGAGATCGGCCAGAGCCGAATTGGCTTGGTTAGTCGTCGTGGGCGCACTCGATGGTATCGTCATGTGGTCTCAATCTCATCTAGGCATGAGCATGGGGTTCACCATAAGTTTCGCCGGCTGTTCACCAACCTTCCCTCTGGCGGGTCGCGAGTAGCGCGAGCGGGTAGGCGTTTGGCATTCTTGATTCCCGAACCATTGCGATCTCTGCGAACCAGCCAGTAAGCCAGACCTAAATGCCTGGCATCTCTAAATGATTGGCATCGGCGTCTATTCTATCTCTTGCTCTCGAAGCATTTGGCCGAGGAGTTGGCTTACTTCTTCGGCACCCAAATTCGGCAGCTGTTCGAGCAGCGTTTCAGCGTCATGATCCGCGACCCTGGTATCGGCGCTGTTGGCCGTGGAAGCCGCCTCCGCTATCTCTACCCTGACGACATCACCGAGCAATTCGCAAATGGAACTGGTCAGCTGTGCTAGACTCTCGCTGCGCATCAGCGCCGAGATTGGGAGATTGACTTCCATCCGGCTTTCAATCCAGTTTCGCATTTCAACGGCCATCAGCGAATCGAGTCCCATTTCCAGCAAGGCTTGATCTGTCTCGATCTGCTCGCTCGCAATCCCCAGCAGCGAGCCGGCTTTGGTCCGCAGCAGGCGGTCGATCAGCATCGGACGCTGCCCGGTCGAAGCAGCCCGCAGCCCCTGGGCCGACGGCAACTCATCTTCGCCCGCAGGGTCGCAATCACGTTGACTGCGCAGCAGGTGCTCAAAACGTGGTGAAACTCGATTGGTGATCCCCAAACCGCGCCACACGGACCAATCCATCCTCAGGACACTCTGCTGCAACGCGCGAGTTTGCAGTGCGTACTCAAGGCAGTCGGTGGCTTGTTTGACTGTGAAACTCAACACTCCTTGGCGTTTGAGTCGTTGTCCCAGTTGGCTGCGTTCGGCCAGGTAGCCAACTTCTCCCAGGTGCCCCCAGTTCATCGCGGTAGCGGGCAAGCCCTGCGCTCTGCGGAAGTACGCCAGACTATCAAGTAGTGCATTGGCAGCCGAATAATTGGCCTGGCCGGCGTGGCCAAACACACTCGACAGCGACGAGAAGACAATGAAGCAGTCCAGCTCTCGACCGAGTGTTTCCTGGTGGAGATTCCATCCACCGAGCACTTTGGGATACAGGACTCGGTCGAGTGTCTGCCGATCCAAATCGACCAGCAGTTTGTCTTCGAGAACCATGGCCGTGTGAATAATACCGCGAAGCGGCGGTAATTCGTGGTCGATGGTCGTCAGAACGCGCCGGACATCTTGGGGCTCAGTGATATCCGCCGGCAGCACGGTAACCCGCGCGCCCTGCCGAATCAGTTCAGCAATCATTTTCTGAGCCTCGGGGCGAACCGTCTTGCTACGGCCGCTGAGGACCAGTCCCCGAGCCCCGTGTTGAACCATCCATCGAGCGATCTCAAGTCCGAAGCCGCCTAGTCCGCCGGCCAGCCAGTACGTGGCCTCCGGCTCAAAGGCGATCGGGGCATACTCGCCGGCGCAAATGTCGGTCGGCTTCTTATCGTAGCTAACGACCACTTTGCCAATATGTTTGCCCTGCTGCATGAAGCGGTAAGCAGCCTTGGTCTCTTCTGCGGAATAAGTTTTAGTCGGCAGCGGCTGCAGTTGGCCGCTATCGAATCTCCGAACCAGTCTGCGGAGCATCTCGCCCATCCGTTTGGGCTGGCGCTTAAACAGCTGATCCAGGTCGATGGCAAACATCGCCAAATTGTTGCGGAAGGGATACAGCCCCAAAGGTGAATCTGTATAGATGTCCCGCTTACCGATTTCCAGGAAGCGTCCGCCCGCCTTGAGTACGGAAAGACCTTTAGCGATGGCTTCACCCGGCAATGAATTCAATACCGCATCGACGCCTTCGCCAGCGGTCACGCGCAGCGTTTCATCGGCAAAAGCGAGCGTACGAGAATCCATGACGTGCTTGGCTCCGAGCTGCCGCACGTACTGGCGCTTTTCATCCGTTCCGGCTGTGGCCAGTACAGTCAACCCCGCCAGCCTGGCCAGCTGCATGGCTGCCAGTCCGACACCGCCGCTGGCCGAATGAATCAAAATCGAGTCGTCGCGTTTCAGGCGGCCACACTCATTGAGCGCGTAGTCGGCGGTCAGAAAGGCGATAGGAATCGTTGCCGCCTGTTCATGCGACAGATGGTTCGGCTTGCGCGCGACCAGCGATTCGTCGACTGTGACGTGCGTTGCGAACGCGCCGGGAGCCACCGCGAGCACTTCATCGCCCACCTGCCAGGTACAGCCAGGACCAACACGACTGACCCGCCCGCTACATTCCGCCCCGAGGTCAACCGGACCATCAGGCAATCCGGGATACAGGTCGAGAGCCTTCATCACGTCACTGAAGTTCAGACCGGATGCCAGCACCTCGATCTCGAGTTCCTTTGCCGCCAGCGGCCGCACAGGTTGGGTTGCATAGGACAATTCTTCAATACCCGACGTCTGGCCAATACGCAGTTGGCATGGCAGTGTCTGGGCAGCGTCGATCGAAACAGGCCTGCCCGCTAGGGGCACGAAACGGTGGACCTGTCTGCGGCCGTCACGCCACATGATCTCGTCCTCTTCGTCGTTGCCGACCAATTCCGATACCAGGTCGTCCAAGTCGCTGGCCGCGATTTCAGCCGGGAGATCGACCAGCTTGCTTCGAAAGGTCGCATACTCGCTGATGATCACCCGCCCGAAACCGATAAGCGGCCCTTGAGCCACACGCGTTTGCTCCGGCTGGCCATCGGCGGACTGGGCACCCGAGGTAACGATCGTCAGATCCGATGGGGCTGTACCCGACAATCGCTCCCAGGCTTGGACCAGGTACATGGGGGCAACCGCCGTCAGATGTGTACTCCGCTGAAGGGATTCCGTCGTGAGCTCGGCCGCGTGCGGTGTGTCTAATCCCCACAGATAGACGATTCCGTCGGGGCGCGCGTTGCCATCGGCGAACACGCTGCCAAGCATCGCGTCAAAACTGGTTGCGTCTTCAGGGTCAACTTCCAGGCCTGGCGTCCCGTCGACCGGTGCTGCGTGGCCCTGTTGATAGACCTCGACCACCCGGTCGCCGCGCCGCCTGAGTCTCTGCCCCAATTCTCGACCGACTTCCCCTTGATCCATAAAGACCAACCACAGAGCCGGATCGCCCAGCTGGTCCGCTTCCGAGGCGGCCAGCGGCTGATCGCTCCAGGTATAGCCATAGATCAGATCTTCGGTTGACTCGTCCGCTTTGCGGCCACCGACCCTCTGGCTTTCGAAGTGGCGGAGCGAGAGGCATAGACTTCCCCGGCTATCGAAAACATCCAGGTCGCAGATCAACAGTTTCTTGGACTTGCTGAGCACGCGAGCGTGAACGGTAATACGCTCAGTCGGTCGGCCATAGAGGGTCACTTCCCGCACTTCGGAGGGCAAATAGAGGCCGCCGACCGTATGGTCGAATTCAGCATCCGCGGCGATGATGGCGTGGAAACAACTGTCGAGCAACGCCGGATGAAAACGGTAGTTACTGCCCGACGCATCCTGTTGGGCTAAATCGCCTGGGAGGGAAACTTCTACCAGCGCTTCGCCGTCACAGCGCAGACCGCTCGTGATGCCCTGGAAAGCCCGACCATAGTCCAACCCCAATGCCTGGCAGTGTTGGTACAGACGTTCCCGATCAAACCCTTCGGTACAACGCGAACGAACCTCCTGGAGTCTTTGGGAGAAGGTGCCTTCCAGCGGAGGTGCCTCAGCCGGCGGCTGCGAACTCACTCCGATCGTGGCCAGTTGGCTCCACGGTTCTTCGTCGCAGGGGCGAAAAGCCAGTCGGATCTGACGCCGGTCCGGGTCATAAAGAGTCTCAACCCATTGGGCGCGATCCTCTGAAAGGATCGACGGATTATGCAACTGCACGCGCTGCAGTCTGGCCACCTCCGATTCGTTGATAGCGGTAGCGGCTGCCAGGGCCGTTTCGATTACGGCCGCGGCAGGATAAACACAGACGCCGCGAACACGATGATCGGCCAGATAGCGATGCAGTTTCAGATCCACGCGTTGTTGCCACTTCGGTAGCGGGCTCGGAGCGGCCTCTCCAAGCAAAGGATGCACGGGCGCCGCAAGTCGTGTTACTTGAGATTCATGCGATTCGGACCAACAGCGTTGCAACTGGAATGGATAGATTGGAACGGGAATCTTCCGAGACGGTTCGTTGTAAAAGCCTGGCCAGTGGATATCGGACCCGAGCGAATAGAGACTGCCGAGCGACTCGGTTATGCACTGCAAATCGTCTTTTTGTCGATTCAGCGAGGCGACCGTTCGCACGCTGCGCCCCGACGCTTGGAAGCATTCGTTGATCGAGTATGCGAGAACCGGATGAGGACCCACCTCAATGGCGACGCCATGACCTGCCTCGGCTAAACAGCTCATCGCTTCACTAAACCGAACGCACTGACGAACGTTCTTCCACCAGTACTGAGCGTCACCTTCCAGTCCCTCGACCGGCTTGCCGGTAACGGTCGAGACCCACTGCGAGTGCGTAGGACGGGGCCGGATGTGGGCCAAGGAATGCAAGAGCTCTTCGCGTACCGGCTCCATTTGAGGGCTGTGGAACGCATATTCCACCGCCAGCCGACGGCAGAAAACGCCTTGATCCTCAAGCCGAGCGGCTAGCCGTTCAATGGCATCCTGAGCCCCTGATATCGTGACCGAAGATGGGCCATTGACGGCCGCCAGCGAGACTTCGTCTTCGATTCCGCTGAGCCAGTGTTGGACTTCATCAGCGGAGAGGCCCGCCGCGACCATGGCTCCCTGGGAACTTGCCAAGTCCATCGTTCGTCCTCGATGAAAAGCAACGCAGCA
>JANQJJ010000409.1 GCA_028281725.1 Pirellulaceae bacterium
AATATTTCTCTGGGCGCGTCGTGGGCCGCCATGGCATTCCTCAACTCGGCGACCGATTGCATCATCCGAGCCAGAAACCAGCTCCAATTTCGGCTCTGCGATTCAGAGAAGCTCATCAGCAGAACGTTGCATGGCCGGGCAGGGCAACCGGCGTGATCGGTCCTCTCGAATATTTTCCGAAATCGTGCCGGATGACTTGGGAGGGCGCCCCGTGAAGCGACGAGACCGCTTTGAGGTAGGAAAACACTGGGTGGAAAGAAGGGGCATGGATGGGGCCCTGGCTGCCGGGACTGTGTCATGATTGCGGCAGTTGCCCCGGAATGCTTGATCTAGAGGCTAGGGACTTGGTATCCTATAAAGGCTGGCTGCCCCTACCCAATCCCACCTTTGCGGCCATCTTCACACCCCTGCTGAAGTTCTCGATATGCGGCACGAATCGATGTGTCAGGCAACTCAAACCAAAGAACCGCTCATGATGAAGCTGAAGACCCTCTATCCGTTCCTGATTCTTTTAGCAGCCATTGCCACCGAGCCCGCGGCGGCCGACGATGGCCAAACGTCCGGTGGCGTGAGCTACTTCCGTCAGATCGAACCGATTTTCAGGGCCAACTGCGGAGGCTGCCACCAGCCTGCCAAACCGCAGGGTGAGTTCGTGTTGACGGACTTTGCCCGGTTAATGACCGCCGGCGAAAGTGGCGAAGCTTCCATCGTGCCGGGCAAACCGGATGAGAGCTACTTGATCGAACAGATCACGCCCGTCGATGGCGAAGCATCCATGCCTCAAAAAGCAAAGCCGCTTAGCACTGCCGAAATCGACCTGATTCGGCGGTGGATCGCTGAGGGGGCCGTCGACGACTCGCCACCGAGTGCGCCCCAGTTCAGCGAAGACAATCCTCCGCGGTACACACGTCCACCAGTGATCACGGCTATCAGCTACTCGCCCGATGGTCGGTGGCTGGCTGTCAGCGGTTTTCAAGAAGTGCTCTTAATCAACGCCCAGACGCAGGAAACGGAGAAGCGATTGATTGGATTGAGCCAGCGCATCGAATCAATCAGTTTTTCGCCCGATTCGACCCGCTTGGCAGTCACAGGTGGATCTCCAGGTCGACTCGGGGAAGTCCAAGTGTGGGACGTCGAAAGTGGTGAGCTTCAGCTCAGCCGGCAAGTCACCTATGACACGGTTTATGGTGGCTGTTTTTCGCCCGACGGCAAGTTGATTGCATTCGGCTGCTCTGACAATGTGGTTCGCGCGATCGACTCGGCAACCGGCGAGAAGAAACTGCACCAAGGTGCTCACGAAGATTGGATTCTGTCCTGTGTTTTTAGTCCGGACGGTACGCATCTAGTTTCTGCTGGGCGCGACATGACGGTTAAATTGACCGAAGTCGAAACCGAACGATTCGTGGACAACATTACCTCGATTACGCCTGGCGCACTTCGCGGCGGTATCAATTCTCTCGCCATGCATCCGCAGCGGAACGAGGTCCTGGTCGGCGGCGCCGATGGATCGCCCAAGGTCTACAGAATTTTTCGCGAGACGAAACGGCAGATTGGCGATGACGCGAACCTGATTCGCACTTTTCCCGCCATGACCGGGCGGATCTTTAGTGTGAACGTCGCTGGCAATGGCGAGCATTTTGCAGCGGCAAGCACACTCGATGGTTCCAGTTGGGTTCATGTCTATCCCTATGATTTCGACGGCACCTTGCCGGACGACGTGAAAGCCGCCATGGCCAAACGCGTCGCTTCGCGAAATGAGAAAGAAAGAAAGTTAGTAGCCGATTACACCAGCAAAACGTCCGAAGCAGTAGTAAAAGTCGAGCTCCAAGACACGCGCCTCTACGCAATCGCGTTCG
Organism: Pirellulaceae bacterium; assembly: GCA_028281725.1. Lineage (GTDB taxonomy): Bacteria > Planctomycetota > Planctomycetia > Pirellulales > Pirellulaceae > Aureliella. The sequence goes on from JANQJJ010000409.1 coordinate 1,857, forward strand.
ACCCCACCGGCAGTCAACTCGTCCTGGGCGGAAGTGACGGATTGATTCGAGTGCTGGACATCGCTTCGGGCAAGATAACCTCTGAATTCTCACCCGTTCCCATCAGCCAAGATAACGATAGCGAAACCGCTAGCCCAGCGGCATTGCTGGCCGGCAATGGAGTGGCACTGGATTCCCAGTCGCTGCCACAGGCCGATGCCGAGGTCACGCAGCTGCCACAGGATCAGTTGGTTGGACTGGAAGTAGAACCTCAGCAAATCAATCTCACGTCCCATCGCCATTACGCGCAACTCGTTGCCACGGCAGTCTACGCGGGCGGCCAGCGATGCGATGTGACGCGACTGATTCACGTTTCAGGTGACCAGTCCGTCGTCAGCGTTTCCCAGTTGGGGCTCGTGCGTCCAGTCGCGTCCGGTACGGTCAAGCTTGGCGTTTCGTTTGGTTCTCAGAAGGCAGCCATCGTGGCGGAAGTTGCGGATTCGGCCGATCCTCATGCGGTCGACTTCGTTCGTGATGCGAATCCTGTCCTTTCGCGACTTGGCTGCAATCAAGGGACCTGCCACGGCTCGCAGAAGGGCAAGAACGGATTCAAACTGTCTTTGCGCGGCTACGACCCACTGGAGGACATTCGCGCGCTCAGTGACGACCTCAGCTCTCGGCGCTTGAACGCGGCGGCGCCCGACGCGAGTCTTATGTTGCTCAAACCGATCGGAGCGGTGCCGCACGAAGGCGGAGTCCTACTTACCAAGGACAGCGTTTACTACGACACCCTGCGCAGCTGGATCGCCGGCGGTGCTCAGCTCGACCTCTCCTCTCAAAAGGTCGCACGTATCGAACTGTCGCCTGGCAAACCGGTCATTGAAAGCGAGAACTCATGGCAGCAGTTCCGTGTGGTCGCCCACTATCCCGATGGTTCGTCTCGCGATGTGACCCACGAAGCCTTCATCGAAAGTGGCAACTCCGAGATATGCGAAAGTATGCCCGGAGGACGCGTTCAGGCGATTCGTCGCGGCGAAGCTCCGGTACTGGCTCGTTACGAAGGTGCCTACGCGGCTGCCACCGTCACGGTCATGGGGGATCGAAGCGGCTTTCAGTGGGAGGAGCCTGAGACCTACAGTTCGATTGACCGCCTGGTTGCCGAAAAATGGAAACGTATGAAAATTCTGCCGTCGGATATCTGCTCCGACCATGAGTTTCTGCGCCGCGTGCGACTCGATCTTACCGGTTTGCCTCCGACCGTCGAAGAGCTGAAAGCGTTCACGGACGATCCGAAACCTTCGAAGCTGAAACGGCGCGAGAAGGTTGATGAGTTGATCGGAAGTGCTGACTACCTGGAGCATTGGACGAACAAATGGGCTGACCTGCTCCAAGTGAACTCGAAGTTCATCGGTAGAGACGGTGCCAAGGCGTTTCGAGAGTGGATTCGCTCGGCGCTGGACGACAATCGCCCCTACGACCAGTTCGCTCGTGACATTCTAACGGCTTCGGGGTCGAACAAGGAGAACCCCGCCGCGTCTTACTACAAGATACTCCGTGATCCGGATGTGATCATGGAGAATACGACACACCTGTTTTTGGCGATTCGCTTCAATTGCAACAAGTGCCACGACCATCCGTTCGAGCGCTGGACGCAGGATCAATATTACGAGCTAGCGGCCTATTTCGCGCAGACTGGTTTGAAGCGAGATCCGGCCAGTGGAGACAAGAGAATCGGTGGTACCGCGGTCGAAGGAGCCAAGCCACTCTACGAGGAAGTCTATGACAAGCCCGACGGCGAAATGACGCACGTGCGCACCAACAAGACAGTCGATCCGATGTTTCCCTACGACTGTGACTTCGAAACCAAAGAAGGCGCAACCCGCCGTGAACAACTAGCCGCCTGGATTACTTCGCCAGACAACCCTTACTTCGCGAAGAGTTTTGTGAACCGGCTGTGGGGATATCTCACGGGGACCGGCTTGATGTCCCCGCTGGACGATATCCGAGCCGGCAATCCTCCGACGAATCCTGAGTTACTCGAGCACCTCTCGAGCGAGTTCTTGCGCAGTGGCTTCGATGTCGAACACGTGATGCGGCTGATTTGCAACTCGCGAACCTACCAGTTATCGGTGGCTACACACAAGTGGAATGCAGACGATACCATCAACTATTCTCACGCTAAGGCACGACGTCTTCCGGCAGAGGTACTCTACGATGCCGTGTATCATGTGACGGGTGCCCAGTCAGCGATTCCCGGTGTGGCACCGGGCACGCGAGCCGCAGCTCTGCCTGACGTGGCGATCCAGTTGCCCGACGGCTTTCTGAACAACCTCGGTCGCCCGGTGCGAGAGAGCGCTTGCGAGTGCGAGCGTTCGCAGGAGTTGCAATTGGGACCCGTGATGGCACTGGTCAGTGGACCGACGGTTGGTCAGGCCATCAGCGACCCGAAGTGCGCATTGCCCCAGCTGGCGAAGTCCGAGCAAGATGAAGAGGCCATGATTCGCGAGATTTATCTGCGGGTGCTGAGCCGCGAAGCCACCGAAGAAGAGGTAGCCGCCATCGTGAACTCGGCAGACGAGATTGCTGCTGACCATCTACGGCTCGAGAAACAACTGGGCGAGAGAGAGGCTTGGTGGGTGGACGAGCGAAAAAGGCGAGAAGAAAGACGTCTCGCGAAACTGAAGACAACTCAGGAGATGATCGCCGACCGCCAGGCCAAGATTGCTCCCCAGCGCCAGCGAATGGAGAAGGAGCGTGAGGAGAAAATCGCCGCTGCTGAAAAGGCTCTTGCTGAGTATGCCAAGGGCTCGGTGGAAATCGCTACCAAGTACCTGACGGACAATCAGAAACAATCGAATTGGTTCCCTTTAGCCCCTTCGGAACTCAAGGCATCCAACAAAGCGACGTTGGTAACGCTTGCGGACCGCTCGATTCGTGCCAGTGGCAACGCGGACAAGGGAACGTATACGATTACCTACCGGACTCCTTTGCGCGGTATTCGAGGTTTTCGCCTGGAGGCACTTCCTCAGCCAGGTATCAAGGGAAATGGACCGGGGTTGCCTCCCAATGGCAACTTCGTCGTCACAGAAATCGAACTCGACGCAGCGCCGCTGGATAAACCGAAAGAGAAAAAGCGGATCGGGATTGCCAAGGGCCAAGTCGATTTTGCTCAAGCTGGATTTGCGGTCGAGCAGGTCTTTGATGGGAAGACACAGGACCAACGTGGTTGGGCGGTCAGTCCCCGTGGCGGGATGGTCCACTGGGCGACGTTCCAGACGAAGGAAGCGGTCGACCACGAGGCAGGTAGCCTGCTAACGTTTACGATACACCAGTACCATGGCGCCGCGGATCACCGCCTGGCACACTTCCGTATCTCCGTGACGACGGACCAGGGGGATGTCGTGTTGGGACTGCCGGAAGAGTTTTCTTCACTCCAGACGTTGGCTGACGCTCAGCGCACGACCGAGAGTCTGGCTGACCTGATTGGCTATCTCAAAGTCAGTGACACGAAATGGTCGAATCTCCAGCAGGCCGTGGCCGATGCCCGAAAGCCCTTGCCTGAAGATGAGACCCTGGTTGCACTTCGCGGGCAAGCAAAGTCTCTAGAAGTTGAGACACCTGACGATCCAAAACTCGTACAATTAAGAACGGACTTCGGCGCAAGTGGACAGCAGGTCACCAACCGCCGACTGACACTCGCTCAAGACCTGACATGGGCTTTGATCAACAGTCCGGCATTTTTGTTCAACCACTGATTTCGAAAAATGGGTTGCTTCGCGGACCGGAGCGGCCGGGCCAACGGAGAGGCGACGCAAAACGTCGGCTCTGGCTAGGAATGGAAGACGATTTTCGTAACGACCGAACACTCTAACATCCAACACCAATAGGAGCTGTGCCATGTTTCGCATACAAGGCAGCCTTGGAAAAGACTTGTGCGATCCACACCTGACCGTCAGTCGTCGCGATGTGCTACGCGTCGGTGGCTCGGGGCTACTTGGCCTGTCACTTGGCAACATGCTCAAGCTGAGAGCAAACGCCGCAGAGGCACCGCAAGCGCCGGGGTGGGGCAAGGCCAAGAGTATCATCATGGTCTACCTGCAAGGCGGACCAAGCCACCTGGATCTCTGGGATCCCAAAGAGAATGTGCCGGACAACGTGAAGAGCCCATTCAAGAACATCTCGACAAAGATTCCCGGCGTTCAGTTCACGGAGAACTTACCGAATTTGGCTCAAATCAACGATCGTTTCTCGATGATTCGCTCGATGAGCTATACGCCCAACGGATTGTTCAATCATACCGCGGCCATTTACCAACTGATGACCGGCTACACGACGGATAAAGTCAGCCCCTCGGGGCAGCTCGAACCGCCGAGTCCCAAGGATTTCCCGAATTTCGGTTCGAATATCATTCGCCTCAAGCCAACGGACGAACCGATGCTGCCGTTCGTCATGCTGCCGCGGCCACTGCAGGAAAGCAACGTCATCGGCAAAGGCGGATCGGCTGGTTTCTTGGGCAAGTCGTTTGATCCCTACACGCTCTATCCAGACGGGGATGACATGGATATGAACAAGATGGAACGCATCAAGATCGATGATCTTCAGTTGCGTCCGGATGTGTTCGCCGTGCGATTGGAGCGTCGCGCCAAGCTGCGCGAATTGGTCAACGCGAAGATGCCGGACATCAACAATGCCGTCAAGGATTTCCAGCTCGACAGCTACTACGACCAGGCGCTGAACTTGATCGTTTCAGGCCGCGCCCGTGAGGCATTCAACCTGTCTCAAGAGGCGGGTGAGCTGCGGGATAAGTATGGTCGCAATACGTTCGGCCAAAGCTGTCTACTGGCGCGGCGTTTGGTGGAAGCCGGCACGCGTGTCGTCGAAGTGATTTGGCCTAAAGTCGCTAATTCCGACAACCATTCTTGGGACCACCATAGTGGGCTGACCGATCGGATGAAGAATCGTTCCGCTCCGATGCTGGATTCCGGGTTGAGCGCCCTGATTTCCGACCTGGATGATCGTGGAATGCTCGAGGAGACGTTGGTCGTGGCCATTGGCGAATTTGGTCGCTCGCCGCAGCGCGGAGTCAGTACGTCGGGCAACAGTAATTCGGCCGATGGTCGGGACCACTGGCCGTATTGCTATACCGCGGTAGTCGCGGGCGCCGGAGTCAAACGTGGTTATGTTCATGGAAAGAGCGACAAGACCGCGTCGGCACCCCTGGAAGACCCAGTGCATCCAATCGAACTGTTGGCGTCGATCTATCATGCTTTCGGGATTGATCCGGAGACGATCGTCTACAACCATCTCAATCAACCACGCGAGCTGGTCAAAGCTCAGGCACTCACTTCAATCTTTAGCTAGTGCGAGCCGCACGGGGCTATCGCGAACTGGAGGCTCGGGTTCGCGCTGCCTATCCACAAAGAGCGGCCATGCTATAAGATACCGTAGAAGAGTTCTCTCCACGGCCCCAAGCGAGCGTTCTTGCTTGCTCGTGGCAGAGAGGCTCTTCTGCTGGGTTGTCGGCAAGATTTGTGGAGTGGGAAAGGAGTGGGGAAATTGGGTGGTGCAGACGCAAAAGATCGTGCGACCGGACAGTGGGTGGAAGTTGCTTTTGATTGTCTTCCGCTGAGGACCATTTCCAGGGTCGATGTGCCGATGGACGCATCGCCCAAGTTGGCGGAGAAGATGCTAAGGGTCCGTTCGGCCATCGAAAAGCACGGTGCGCTCAATACCTACTACCTACACAACGCGACGTGCACTTATCATCTAACCAACGATCCGATGCAGGGCATGATGCGCTATCGATTCGAAGGCGTTGTCCTTACTGATGCCAGCGACACCGATGCCCGCAGCTGTGACCTGCTCGTTCAATTGGCCGAAGAAACCTGCAGTTGGCTCAATCAGGCGATTGTGGATTGGTTGGCCGAAACGGTTCAGCGAAGCGTGCTGGTCGAATTCAACCGTTACATTCGAGCCGGTGATCTGACGAAAACGGTCGAGCGAATCGAGCAACTCCAGCAAGCCAGCGACGATGCCGGTGGCTACGTGGGCATGTATTTGTGATGTTTGTCTAGAGTTACGCGGGAATGTAGGCGCCTCTCCCAAGCAAGCTTCGCGCGGATTGCCGGGAAACAGGACAGTTATCTCCCGCAGCGATCTGAGCCCCGCCTGCCTACTGCGATCCGACCACCTCCGTGCCGGTGACCGACTGCAGGGCGGCTCGGAACTGGGCTACGAACTTGGGACCGCCACCGACAAACAGGTGCGTCACGTTGCCATCGCGGTCAATGATCACCGTTTGGGGAATGGCATTGGCCGCATAAGCCGCGGCGACTTCGCCATCAATGTCCAGCAGGACGGTTGCACTGATTTTCAAACGCTCGATAGCCAACTGCGCTCTAGCGGCCGTTTCCTGAATATTCACGGCAACCAAGTGGACTTGGTCGGAGCCGATTTCGTCAATCACCTCCTCGACTTTGGGCATGGTTTGAATACAAGGGCCACACCAGCTGGCCCAGAAGTCCAGTACCACCACTCGATCGCGAGTCTTGCTGAGCCGAAACGAACTGCCATCGATCGTATCGAGAGCAAAATCTGGAGCTTTCTGGCCGACTAGCGGCGATTGAACTCCTTGCCCGCCGGCAAGGTCAGCGGAACCATCATCCAGATAAACTTTGGGGTATTGGGCCAGAGACAGCGTCCAAGGATCCTCCTGGAACTGGCGAATCTGGTCGCCGATGTCGCGTCCGAACAGCATCTGGCTCAATTGGCTGACGTTGACCGAACAGTCACCCAGCAACTCGCTATGGCCGGAAATGGTGCCGTCAGTCATGTTCGACGGTACGAACGTCAGGCCGCGATCACCTGCTCGAATCGCGTGGATACGGAAAGGCCGATCGACAGCGACATCCTCCGGCGGCGGCTTACCATCCTGATCCTGTTGCGGCTGCTTGTTATCCTTCCAATCGCGATCGTGCAGCCAAATGATTTGAGCGACTTGCTCCTTGGGGATCTCGAGCAATTCCAGCCGCACCTCGACCGTGATCACGTCGTCCTCGAGTCGGACCAATCGACCTCGCAGGTAATCGCCGGTCACGGAGATGAATAAGTGGGTTGGCGGATCTTTTTTCATCGCACGTGGGACCGTCATCAACCGCTGCAGTTTTTCCGGTGAGGTCTCGGCCGACTTCCGCAGTTTGTTGAGCCAGACGCTTTGGATCTGGTCGTGACGGGCGAGTTTGGTAGAGGTTTGCTTCGAACTGAACGTCATTCCCCGCTCATCGATTCGCTCTACGCGGCCATCGATCGCGTCTCCGGTGCGAAACATGATCTCGCGACTGTCAGCAGTCCCTTGGGCCGGCTTCTGATTGCCTTTTGCTCTGCGACCTGGATTTGGCTGGGCGCCGCCCAAGAAGATCTGAACCATAGGCATCACGGCTGGACGACCACCGCCGCCCGCCTTGTTGTCCTTGGGAATTGATACCCGCGGAAGCGACTTCCGGTAAACGATGGCACCAGATGCGGAATCACTAATTTGGCTGGCATTTCGACTGCCGTGAGGATGCCAGTGAAGGGCTGTCAGCGTGCCTGCGGGACTATTCTCCTCTAAGTATCCGGCGAGTTGGCTTTGTTCGAGTTTCAGGGTTCCGTTCTTGTGTTTTGTTAGATCATTGGTATGCCGGCTGGATGTCCCAACGATTCCTCGCAGGTCAGACGCTTCAAACTCGATTGCCTCTCGCAGCCCCACGGATTGGAAGCGTAACTTGGATGATTTTGCCTGCAACCAATGTCCGCTAAGGCGACTACGGTCATTAAAAATGATTTCAAGTTCGACCGCAGGTGGCGGCTCTTGGGCGGCGTTGTCCGCCGGCGATTCGGTCGTGCTAAATAGCGACTCGGGGGTCGATGATAGCTTCTTCGGCGGACTGTCGTCATTGGGCTCGGCCGCCTGAACTTCGTCGTCCGCACCGAGTTGTTGAGGCTGCTTCGCCGGCGGTGGAATCGTTGGTTCGCCTTCGCCTGACTCCTCGGATTTGGCTGGATCTTCGACTTCAGCGGGATCTTTGACTTCGGCGGGATCTTTAACCTCGGCTGGATCTTTAACCTCGGCTGGCGATTCGACTTCGGCTGGCTCCTCGACATCGCTGCTTTCTTCAGCGAAGTCGCCTCGACGGATGTCCTGCAGCCGAACAGTTTCCTCACCTCCCGACTCCAGCTGTACCGACAATTCCTTGGATTCGGAATTGAATCCCGTGAAAGCGCCACTGAGTAGCGTTCCGTCTTGTTTGAGGATGAACTGCTTCCCCTCGCCATTCGGCGACGCGCTATGCCCGTCCCACTGACGCACTTCGAAATGCTCGATCGTCAGGGCCGGACCGTGGTTGGACAGATGTACGGCCGGTCGTACGATCTTGCGCTTTGACGGTACACTCAATTCCTCCAGGGGCCGACCATGCGAGTCACAGACAATAACCGTGCCCTCATGCTGGTCCAAGTAGATCGTCAATTCGATTCGAGGGTTCGCACCGGTTAGGTCAGAAAGCATCGCAATGTCGGCACCGCCATCGACCTCCCGCACCAGCGCCAGCTGCTTGTCCCAAACCTCCAAGCGGGCCGCGGAAGGAACCTCTTCGGCACGCGAGACCTTGTTGGTAGGCTGAGTGCCCAGCGAGAGCACAAAGTCTGGGGCTCCGCGCCAAGTAAGCACCAGATTGATTCGCGACCGGCTGGGTAGTCCTAGGTTACCGGTGATCGTCGCCCCTTGCCGCGTGGCGACCAGCGCGCCCGCTTCGAAACTCCAGTCGTCCGCTTTGCTAAGTCGTTTCCAGCGATCGTCATCGAGCGGTCCCGAGTAGACGACTTCGCCAGCATACCCGGCGTCCACCAGAGAGGCGACTTGATTTCGGGCCAGATGGACGGTGCCAAGCGTATCGGAGTCGACGGTGATCCAGTCGGAATCCATTGCCAACAGGTTGCCCGCGAGCATACCGCCGTTTTTCATTTCGAATAGCTGGCCGCTAAGAGCTACCGTCTGCGGTTCTTCCTCGGCAATCATCGCCGTCACAGACCGGACGGCGTTCGCCTCGAAATACAATGGGGATTCCAAGCCATCTGCCTTCCAGCCGAGGACGCCGGACTCGTCGGACGGAACCAGCATGCCTCTGGAAAAACTTCCGTCTTTGAGCCGCAGCCGCATGTTGGGTTGCTCCGCGTCCACCGCCGGGCAAGCCAGTAGGACTGCCGCAATGGCGCAACAACAAACCGTAAAATACTTCCGCATGGTCTAGCGCTCGTAAATGGGTAGAAATCGGTAGTTAAGGGCTAGGGACAGCAAGTTCAGAGACGTCGCTGTTGGTTTGCCGAATTGGCCGCTGAAGCTTCCGTCGTCATTCTGGGACGCCTTCAGTTGACGTACTGTGGAGCGATTCCATTTCTCCCACGCATCCAGGTCTGCCTGAAACAGCGCCTGCGCCTGATAGTATCTGGCGTACTCTTCGTAGTGCGACTGCTCTTTCATGTTAGTCACCACATACTTCTTCGAAGCTTCATACTGCTTCAAATCCTTGCGTTTGGCAATGCTGTACACCAGACAGGCGATCGACGAGCGAGCGATGGACTGGCCAAATCCGCCCAGACCGCCCGAGTAGCCAACCGCACCGCTACTACCGGTCATGCTGCTGAAATACTTGATGGCGGAATCAATCGATTTGTCGGGTACCTCAATGCCGGCGTTTCTGGCTGCCAGCAGCCCCATGAGCACCGCCCCGCTAACGGATGTATCCGCATCCCGCGCGCCGGGAGAATACCGCCATGCGCTGTGAGGATTCTTGGCCTGAGACGTAACGGCACAGCGCACGGCCAACTCAAGAGCTTCGCCGATCGAACGCTCTTTACCCCGACGCGGCTGCCCGGTTTCCCAGAGGTCCGTTTCATCCACGGCTCCATAAGCCTCGGCTAACGCCAAGGTGGCAAATCCGTGCTGGTACATGCTGTCGCCCATGTAGCCAGTGGAGCCGTTCTGCGTACGAATGATCGATCGGATCGCCTTGCGAATGGGCTGGCTATATAGGCCAAAGTTTGGATCTTCACCCGAAGCCAGGAAAGCCATCAGACCGAGGCCCGTGGTGCCCGGACCGGTGTATCCGTCGGACCAAGCTCCGCTGTCCGTCTGAGTTTTCAGCAGAAACTGCAAACCGCGGTCAGTAATCTCTCGGACATCTCGCGGAACCACGTCTCCCTGGGGAGTCGATATGGGCTGGGCCTGCAATGGGCCGGCCAACAGACAGACAGCCAACAGGCAGCCTGCGAAGTCCCACCAGGTGAAGCATCTGAACTTGCTGTCTGTCATATCTGCTCCCACGCGAAGTTACCAAGTAACGCTACGCGCATAAGCCGCGTATTGCTGTTTGACTTTCTTGAACACTTTTAGCTGTGCTTCGTCCATAATCTCCTCCAACTCTTCTGGCTTGATTCGAGTCAGCATGATGTAACCCAAATAAGGCGTATAGCCGTTGGGAACTTTTTGCGGAGGTTTTTTGGAGTCCAACAAGCGAATCAATTGTTGGCGCTGTTGATTGAGCAGCGGAGCCATTCTCTCAATATCCGCGATCGTCACGCGGATCACAGCTCTCCTTCGGGCGGCATTCTGTTTCTCAAGATACTCTTCGTATTGCTCTTCTTGCTCCGGCTGCAAGACGGAATCGAGTACCTTTTGAAACAGGGAGCCCTCTTGAAGAAGGCCTTTTGCGAGGCGCTGCTGAAGTGGTGAGACTATCTCCCAGGCTTTCTGGGCGTCTTGCTGGTTCTGTATGTTCAGCCCTTTTGTCTCTTTCCTGACGACATCGATGTCCCGATAAAATCGATTCAGGTCTCCTTTGGCAGCCAGCTGCAACTTCTGCGATTGCACTTTGCCCAAACCCGCCACTCGGATCACCGAATCAATTTTCAACTGGGTGCGCGCTTCCAACTGCTTCCGGTAAGAGGCTTCATCGGTTCCGTTGAACAGATAGATGGCAACGATGTCTTGAGCGGGAAATCCGAACTGCGCCTTGGCCGGGCTACCGTACTGGACCAGCGCCAGCCCAATGCCCCAGCAGAGCAGGCATCGCCAGGATATGGATCGAGGAACGCGATTCACGATGTGCACACCCATGCCAAGGATTGTATCTTACCTGTCGATCAGGATATTCGCCTGCTGCCCGACCATTTGCAGCTCCAACTGCTCCATTTCGTAGTTCCATTTCGTCAGACCGGCCAGAGATTTTATCTGGTCTTTGGCGAGATGAGCCGACAGGATTCGATGCGGTATGTCGGGCAGGTAGCTTTCGTTCTGAAAGTAGAACTGCCAGTACAAATTTTGATCGACCAACCAATCGGCTATGGCGGGCTGCAGTGCCTGCCTCTGGTCTTCGCTGAGATAGACTCGCTTGTCCAAAACCGAGATGAGCGTTGCCGCCACCGCCTCGCGCCGAAACTTGTCTTGGAGCTGCCTCTCCTTCTGGTACGCGTCGGCCTGTTGCTCATTGAGCAAGCTCGCGATGTGCGAGTCGATCTTCTTTCGAACGCCGGCAATCAAGTTTCCCGGTTGTTGACGCTGCACCGCTGCAGCCTGCTGCCCACCCAAAAACCTGGCAATGCCGGCGACCAAACCCTTGGCCGGCGTATTGGTCTTTTCGGCAATCTGAACCGCCAGCCATTTGTCATCCAGCTTGGCGAGTTCCACCTCCTGCTCGTCCGACAACTTGCAGGCTCGCCGCGCCAAGGCACTCCGCACACGAACGTAAGACTGGAGCAACTCGACTTGCGGGTCGACGGCCTTGAAATCCTCGAACTCGATTTCCGCAAGCTCTACCACTTGTTGCTCGGCCGGTTCCTCGTCAGCTTCGACCACCACCGCGACGTCCTGAGCTCCGACGGGGGAGGTCAACAGGCCAACCAACCATGCGGAGCCCAGCCATAATCTAAAATCGAACGGTTTGACCTGACGCGTACTCAAAATCATTCCCCTGGCGCTTGCCAACGATGTGTGACAACTACAACCCTTGTTCGAGTCGGTGGAAGTATTCATCCAACCCGGCTCGATACTCTTCAGGCAGTATCCGCCCCGACTCACCCGTGGCCTGGGTTACGTCGCGCGCCTCCCGGCGTTCGTTCTGATTCAGACCGCTGCCAAGCAGCGCGAGCGCCGAGTCTTGGGTGTCGCCGGTGCCACCTCCCCCGGGGCTCGTTCCGCCACCGCCGCCTCCCTTGGGGTTAATGCGCTTGCACTGTAGCAGCAACTCAATCGCCTCTGTTTCCGCGGCGATCGCTTCGGAGCCCGTATTGGGAGAGGCCAAGATGCCGGTCGCTTCGTCCATCACTCGACTAACCGCCGTTAACAATTTGATCTCCTTGCCAAATCTCGCTGCACCTTCAGGCAATTCCTCGATGCGTGTGATCACATCGTCGGTTCTGGTGCGCAGGCCATCCTGTGTGCCGCTGAGCCGCGTTGCTTCCGTTTGATGCACGGCCTGCTCGACTCCGGGTTTGGCCTGTTCGGCAACGCGCGTTTCTTCTCGCAGATTGACTTCCTCCTCGAGTATTTTCAGTACCTCAAGAATAAGCGATGGAGGTAGCGCGTCGGTAGTTTTACATCCCGGACATTGCCCGCTGCAGGCGGGATCCACCAGGTCTTCGGCCCAGCGATCGAGTGTATCGGACCAGTATTCCGCCTGAGCGATGGACATGCCTTGCTCTTTCGGAATTTCCTCACCGAGTGTCTGGATCGCTACCAGGACCTCTGATGTCTTCATTTCTTCAAGCACCAGCTTGAACTGGTTCATCCGTCGCCTCTCGAAGTAGCTCTGCATGTCATCCATGATGTACGAAATCAACTGGCTGCTTTTCTCTTCGATCGATCCGAGATCTTGGAGCATCGCCTTGTCGTCGTCATCGATCTTGGGCAATCGGCCGAACACGGCATCGATTCGCGAGCTGATACGCTGGGCAACCTGGTCCTGTTCCCTAGACGCGGCCTTGAGCCGTTTTACTAGAGTCGATCCCTCCAAGTTCGCCAGAATGGTATTCAATTCATCTGCGATCCGCTCGAACTCGGCCAGCAGGTCGGCTTGTTCCTGGATCGCTTGATCAACAGGAGCGTCGTCCGATTGTTCCTCTTCGTCGGGCTCCTCTTCGCCGTCGGATGCCTTGGGTGGGCCGGCCAGGGTCGTCACGGGCAGACCAAGCTTGCCACCTCCCTTTTTCTTTTTCTTCTTCTGCTCTCCAGGCTCACCTTCCTGAGGCTGCAGAGAGGATTCCATGTCGGCAATTTTGGGCAGCGGTGGCTTATTGGAAGCCGTCTTTTCCTCTTCGGATTTCCCGCCGGCCCCAGCTGCCGAGCGGATTTTACCGGCCATGGGACCTGCCGGCTTCTTACCATTGCCACGTGTCAGTTGCTTCTGTGTTGACGCTTTGTCCAGCAAGTCGGAAACCGACGGCATCCGATTCGTACCGATGTCGTTGAGGATCTGCAGCATTTCGGCCCAGCGGTCGAGGTGTCCTACGCCGATCTCCGGATTGCGAGACGCCTGGCGAAGCAAATCTTCGCCGGTCCGAGCAAGTGAGGAGAGACGCCTGGCGTTTGATGCTTCCGAGGCAGCCTGCCTGCGCAATTGTTTTCGCATTTCCTCGTCCGCCAATTCTTCCGGCGTCATCGCGCGAAGCCGCTTGTTGGCCTCGTACAATTGCAGTTCTTTGTCGCGAACATCGAGCGATGCGCGATGCCATTTGCTCAGTTGATTGGTAATCCAAATCGCATGCTCTTCGGCTGTCAGCACGAACAGGATATGCGGCGGCGTGTAGACTCGTGGACGATCCGGCATGTAGTCCTCGGCCCACAAGCGGACTTCGAGCGGCTGAGCCGAGATGCCCAATGCCTTGGCCGAGAAGGTGGCAGGTGCTTGAATCGATGATTTTGCCGGACCACCTGCAGACAACAGCTTCTCGCCTTCGGCAGGCTCTGCAATCAGTCGATCATCCAGCCCCTTCCAGGAGATGCCAATCTTGCGGACACCAAAGTCATCCGCCGCAAGTGCTTGGAAGTTGAGCTGTTCGCTTTCGAGTACAACCGCTTGTCGAGGCAGATCTTGAGAAACGATCGACGGAAACTCGTCCACGGCTGGTTTGACTGACAATTCGAACGGCTCCCTCCCGGCCAGCCCATCATGGTCTTGCCAGGACATGGCCAGCTTGGTCGGATCTCCTGCCACGTGCAGCTGCTCGGTGGAAAATGAATCCTGATCGACCTCCACCGATTGCCGGTTGATGGTTGCCTGGCGAAGCTCGCGAGATGCCGTCGCCAACACGGTGGCCTGGCTACCTTCGACGGCACTGAACGTACCGCTACGGACATCTTGTTCGTATGGCTCCGGTCGCTGCAAATAGTCGGGCAGCTTCACCATCGCGGTCGCACCGATCAGTTCGGGCCGTAGTTTGGGTTCCAGCTGGATCGTCTGCATGTAATCTCCAACTCGGAGGGAGACCGAAACGGCCGCGGTCTGCGGTGGCAACTCGAACTGATACCCTTCATCCTGGAGTTTGGCTTCGAGTGGCGGCAGGTCGGCAATTTGTAACTTCGCCAACTCGGGGCGCCAGCGACTCTCGCTTGCCAATCCAACGTCCAGCAACATGGACTCACCGTGAGGAATGACGACGCTCGAAGGCAGAGGCTCGACCGCCGTAAACGTATAGCGAGGCGTGTCGCGCCAAGGAGCGGAAAAACGGGACCAGGCGTTGCTGGCAGCTGTGGGAAATAGAATCGCCAGCAGCGCTGTGGCGGCAGCGGCTCCACAGAGCAGCACGGAGAGACTGCGCAGTCGTGTCGGGGGGGCTGCCCCAGCAAAGCTCCGTCCCTTGGCCGATTCGGCGACCTGGGCAATCGCAGCGGCGCAGAGCGTTCGCGAACGAGCCTGCTCGGATTCGCAATCGGCCAGCTCAATGACGCTTAGCAACTGATCGCCAACGTTGGGCTCTCGTACGCGCAGCAGACGCGCCAGCTGGTCCAGGCGACGATTGCTCCAAACCCATCGATGCAGAGCCCAGGGAACGGCCAGCCACAAAGCCAGCGAGCCAAGAAAGATTCCCAGACGAGCTTGCCGGGGCGTGTCAAGGAATCGATCTGCCGCATAGACCGTGAGGAATGCCAATAGCAACCCCACGATCGCCAACGCAAAAGCCTCCAGCATTTTGCTGGTCCAGACGCGTCCGCGGAAGTTCGTCAACTGAACCTTCAGTGACTGAGGGACGGCCAACTGCTCCGAGCCGCCTACGGCGAGAGTGTCCGGCAACTGGTCGCGGCTTATCGCCGACGGTGAATCACTCATTTCAAGTGTTCCTAATTCTATGACTGGTTGCGAAAAATTCGTTGCAAACGTTGGTTGCTGACAGCGCCGCACGGCTCTGTCTAAAACACGTTCTTAGTGCCCGACGGCTTCACTAAATAAGGCCCACCATTTTTCGTCCGACCCAAAATAGACCCAATAATAGTACTAACGTAGCGGCAATCGCCGGGTGACTCCATAGTTGAACCCGCCGAATCTCACTCGGTGGCTCCGGAACCTGCGAAACTGCCTTGATAATCTGGGTAATATCGTTGCTCCTGATGACCTGCCCCCGAGTAACTCGAGCGAGTTCTTCGAGCACTTCCGGCCGGGCAGGCTTGCCGAGCTGCTCCAGCATGGAACCCTGGACAAACAGAGACGTCTGCAGCTCGCTGCCGTTCTCCTTACAGCGCAGCGTCACCTCGTGCGGCCCTGGCTCGCTGGCCGTGAACACTCCGGCAAAGGCTCCCCATTCGGAGCCGCTACTAGTCATTTGAACCGTTTCTGTCCGACCTGACGGGGCGACAATGCGGACCGACACATTGCCTTGGCTCAGCGGTTCGCCACTTTTTTCCATCACATTCGCACTCAGCGCGACAGTCTGACGGACTTGGGGTTGCTCGGGAGAGTAGTAGAAACGCATCATTTCGCCTTTGGCCATGTTGCGTTGATAGGCCATCCAGCGCACCACTTGTCCCCAAAAACGATAGTGATAGAGATCCTCAACGCCCCGTCGCCATCTCCAGGCACCGTCCGTGCCCATGAAGAGCACTTTACCGGCGCCAAACGTCCTGGTCACCAGCAGCGGAACACGACCGTATTCATTGGACGACTCTTGGTGAACACATAAAACGTCCGTACCTGCCTTGGCCCGAACGACGGGAGCATGCCACTGAAATCCAGGCAGACTTTCCCAAACTTGCATGTTCTCATCTTGCGTGTCGGCCAACTTCGTTAGCAGGCTCCTGCGGCCAAGTTCCGTCAGCGCGAAATGGCTGGGCGTCCGCGAGCCCCATCCGGTTGGTTGGCTCGCGTCAAGCAAGACGGGCAGCAGAGGGTCGAGCGGCGAGTCGACAATTGAGAGCAAGTTGCCTTGGAGTCCGGGCATGAACACCAGACCACTGGCCTGTTGCTCGACGAGTCCCTTCAGGAGACGGCATTGTTCTTCGGTCAGCTCTCCTTCCTCCATGCCCACGTCCCCCAGGAACACCACGTCGTATTGTGAGAGTTCCTCGAGTTCATCGGGAAACGCCTGGATATAGTCACGATTGCCACCCCCCACTTTTTCAAGGCCGGGATGAAACAGCAGGCAACTGACTTCCACCCCTGGATCGCGTGACAAGGCGTTCCGCAAATAGCGATATTCCCAGCGCGGCATCGATTCAACGACCAGCACCTTCAGTTTCTCTTCGCGCACGGCAATCGGTGTGACTTTATCATTGTTATCACTGACCCGCTCTTCGGGATGCGGCGGTACGATCAGTTTTAAAGAGTAGTCGCCAACCAATTCGGGCTTCCAGATGATGGCGTCCGACGTGCGTCCCATAGCCGCGACCCGCACCTGGTGCTTGATCTTCGTACCATCGGAGACTTGCAATTCCACTTGCGCCACGTGATCGCGCGGTAGTGAGCTTTCGATCGTAAACGGAATGCGGACGTTCTTGCCGGCGACGCCAAAGGTCGGAACGTCAAAACTGAGGAGGTCCAGGTCAGGCAACCGGGATTGGCTGCCGACGGAAACGCCAAAAATGGGAATCTGCTCCAGCCTGAGCCGCATCGCCGCCTGTACGGGAGGCAGGCCATCGTTCCAATCGCCATCGGAAGCCAGCACGATCGCACGCAGGTTGTCATGTTCGGACCGCGCCTTGCGAATCGCTTCATGCAGGTTGCTTCGTGCACTTTCGTCACCGGTTGCAAACGGCGTCACGATCACTTCCATCTTTTCGGCGACGTCATCCCAGGTGGCTGAATCAAGCAGCGGCTCAATCGCCTTCCGGCGAGTTAACAAAGGCGTCGAACCCGAATCGCCGAGCCCGACGTCCTGAGTATCCATGCTGGCGGATTGATCGCCCAGGATAACCACGGCCGGCCTTTCAGTCGGCCGAAACTCTTCGATCGACTCCGGCTGGTTGAGCAGCAGCACGGCGAATCCCACTAACAGGACCCGTAGCGACTCAAGTGCCAGCACTGGGCTACGATAGCCGCTTCGTTTCCAGGCAAGCCAGCTGAGGACGCACACGACGACCATGGCGGTGATCGAGATCACCAGCGAAAGTGGGGTCCATTGAAAGGCAAAGTTTGTTTCGGTCATCGTGATGGGCACGCCCGGAGCGCTGTTATCCTAGTCATGACGTGACGACACGCGCCCGATGCGCGGTTCTGGGCAATCTGGGCATGCACAACGCAGCTTCGAGAAGCATGGCGACGATCATTGCTATAAGGAATAGACGCCAAATCTCGCGTACGATTCCCGAAAGGTTGCCGGCCGAATCATCCACCCTGGCAAACGACAGCCCGCGAAACAGGCTCTCCACCTTCGAATCCTCAAGACGATCACGCCGGTCCTCCTGAGTGGATCGGTTGACGGCAAACAGCCGTCCGTCACTTTGGTAGATTCCAGCCTGCGAGGAGTATTCTGTGGAGAGACCGTCTTTGGCACCGGTCACCTGCCGCCAATCCACGGTGGCTTCATCAGTCGCACTCGCCACGCGCTGAGTCGTATTGCCCAAAGCGGTCTGCCCTTGTTCAATGGCGCGCTGCACCGCCACAAACAACACAACGCCACTTTCCGCCAGCGACGATACCTTGGGGTCTGCCGAGGCGGTACAAAAGTAGACGCCACCGCGCGACGTGGCCACTCGTGCCATGAGCGGGTCGCCGCCGGATAGCGTTGCCAGCTTCAGCACGTCACCTTCCAATTGGGCGTAGCCCTGAACCTCGAGTTGCCCGACCGGCAAGCCAGCTCCGCTGTCGGTCGCTGCCAGCAGATCCTGGTCGCCGCGCCAGTTCTCGACCATCACCTGCTTTTCGTCCCCCACCCACTGGCTCCAACGAACGCCCAGGAAGCTGTTGCTCAGCGCCGTCCCTGCGCCGGAAGCCAGCCGCGTCGGAGGAAAGAAGATGACCTGGCCACCTTCCCGGACGTAGTTTTCTACCGCTGGTGCGAGCCCTGCGTCAGGCAAAGAGGTTTGCCAGAGCAACAAGGACGTGTCGTCCAGAACGAGTGAATCCAACTGGTCGGGCGCCAGAATCTCCACCGAGGAATTCTCTTGGCCATCGGCGGAAATTGCAGCGGCTATTTCAACCGCTCGCGTGGCGCTGCGATCCTCGCTGACCACGACCACGCGCCGCAGGGGAGGGTCGTCAAATACGAAGAAGTACTCGTTGTCTGCGTTATTCTCGTCCGCCGGAATCGAGACTCGTCCCCAGCCCGACTTCTGGTTCGTCGCCAGGCTGACACGGTGATTGCGAATCTCGGTTTGGCTGCCGGTGAGTTCAAAGGACTGCTCGCTTCTGGCACCTTCGATCTCGATTTGAACCGGGATTCGCACCGGTTGGTCCGATGCCGAATCGGAGGCTGAACGTGAAAGCTGCATGGAAATGAGCAACGTGTTTTCTGCCATGCCGTCCTCGTTTCCCGTATCCCTACGCACATCGGTAACGCGTATTGCCACGTTTCGCTGTGACGAATCCGGGTAGGCCAGCAGGTGAAAGCGGACCGACTGAGGCAGACGTTCAAATCCATCCCGAATGACGCTCCAGGAACCACTTTCGGCATTCCAGTCCGTCTCGCGCAAATCGGAACAGATCCAGATCTCTGTCGGCCCCGGCTTGTTGGTTTGCAGATAGTCGAGTGCCGACTCGAGCATGCTTGGCAGATCCGCCGACGCGCTCGAAGCACGCATGGCAGGGGAGTCGACCAGAG
The DNA here is from genome assembly GCA_028281725.1 of Pirellulaceae bacterium. Lineage (GTDB taxonomy): Bacteria > Planctomycetota > Planctomycetia > Pirellulales > Pirellulaceae > Aureliella. Next base: position 21,117 of record JANQJJ010000409.1, read on the forward strand.
CGTCCAGCGACTCATACGATTGGGCCTCCGCATCGACGCCGTTGATCGCGACCCAATGCGCCGAGCCCAACGTCCTGAGAGCCTCAGCCAACTGACGCCGTCCCGTTTCCAGCTTCGATGTCCCGCTGGTGCCCTGTTGCTGCATGCTGGGCGAACGATCTAGCAGGACGAGCGTTGTGTCAGGCTGACCGCCTCCGGAAAACCCTAACAGTCCGCTGGCGAGTGGCCGAGCGATCGCAAAGATCAATCCGGCGATCACCAGCGTCCGCATCGCTAGAATCAGCCATTGGCGAATTCTGGCGAAACCACGATTCATGCGATTGGCGGCCAGTAAGAACATCATCGCGCCCCAACGCTTGGTCTGGTAACGCCATTGATTGATCAAGTGAATCAGGATGGGCAACGCGATCAAGGGGAGCGCCGCGAGCATCAGCGGTTGAAGAAAACTCATCTGTTGCTCCTGCGGTGCGCTCTGTCCACAAGGAAATTGGTGAGCTCTTTTTCGTAGGGAGAATCGATCGATATGCGGCGGTAGTCGACCGCCGTTTCCAAAACGACTCGTCTGAGTGACTCCAGGTAAGCGTCGAGCGCCCGGTGATAACGATCGGCAATCTCAACCGGGTCGGCGAAAACGGCCGTCCCTCCCTCCATGTCTGTAAAGCGGGTGGGGCGCTGGAAGGCGAATGCCAATTCTTCGGGATCGAGTAGATGGAAAACGGCAACATCGTGTTTGCGGAATCTCAAATGTTCGAAACACTCACGCAGCTCGTCGGATTCGACAAACAGATCCGACAGCACGACGACCAGAGCGCGTTGCCGAACCGTTTCTGCCAATTCGTGCAACACGGGGACAATCCCCGTTTCGCCTTGCGGCCGCGCCTCCTCGAGACCATCGAACAAGGTGGTCAGATGCGCCGGATTGCGCCGTGGCGGAATGTTTTGAACGATCCCGTCGGCCACACAGGCTAAACCCACGGCGTCGCCCTGGCCGATCGCCAGGTAACTCAGCGCGGCCGTAACACGTCGCGCATACTCGAGCTTGGTCGTTCCAACGGAGCCGAAGTCCATCGAACCGCTCGTGTCGACGACAATCACCATTCTCAAATTGGTGTCGGCTTCAAATTCTTTGATGTAGAAACGGTCCGAGCGACCGTAGGCTCTCCAGTCGAGTCGTCGCAGGTCGTCGCCCGGCACATACTTTCGATACTCGGCGAACTCAACGCTCGCACCGCGATGAGGACTCGAATGCCTACCGGAAACATTCCCCAGCATCGGCTTGCGCGATAACAGCGGTAACGCTCCGAGTTGAGCGACCACGGCCGGATCAAGAAAACTTCGTTGCGGACGTTCTAGGGTCATGGCGATCGCCTTGGAAGATGTCTGCCAGCCAAAGACAGAAAGTTACATGCGTCTTCGCTCGAATGTCGGGGTAGGGAGCCGTCAGAGGGAATCAAGCGTCCGGAGTCTCATCCACCAGACGCGAGATGATATCCTTGGCAGAGACCTTCTCAGCTTGGGCAGCAAAAGTCGTAATGACACGATGGGTCAGCACGGCGGCCGCCACACTCTTCACATCTTCAATGCGGACCATGTAGCTTCCGTAGAGAGCCGCCCGCGCCTTGGCGCCGAGAATCAAGTTCTGCACGGCACGCGGACCACCTCCCCAGGCGACCAGCGGCTTGAGCCAATCCGGCGCGGTGTTGCCGGCTGGACGCGTCTTGCGGACCAGCCGAGCGGCGTAGATGTAGATATGGTCCGGCACCGGAACGCGGCGCACCAGATTCTGATGCTCGATAATCTCCGCCGCGGTCATCAGGTGATTCAACTCGGCCAGTTCCGAGCCGGTCGTCGTCCTGGCGATCTGAATCTCCTCTTCCTCATCGGGGTAATCCAACTCGATCAGCGACATGAATCGATCCAACTGCGCTTCCGGTAGCGGGTACGTGCCTTCTTGCTCTACCGGATTCTGGGTCGCCAAGACCATGAACGGCGGTTCCAGGTCGAATGCTTTGCCAAGAACGGTCACGCGTTGCTCCTGCATCGCTTCCAGCATCGCGGCCTGTGTCTTAGGTGGTGCGCGGTTGATCTCATCGGCAAGCACGATGTTGGCGAACACCGGACCACGCACAAATTGAAACTCGCGGCGGCCCCCTTCGGCCTCTTGCAGAATGTCGGTACCGGTGATGTCCATCGGCATCAGGTCGGGCGTGAACTGGATGCGATTGAACTTCAGAGACATGGTCTCAGCTAACTTGCTAACCAACAATGTCTTAGCTAACCCGGGTACGCCCATCAACAGTGCGTGTCGGCGGGCAAACAGACAGATCGCCAGCTGTTCGATCGTAGCCTTTTGGCCCACGATGACGCGTCCCAGTTCAGCCACCAGCTTCTGGTAAGTCTCTCGCAGTCGGTCGATTGCCTCGACATCATCGCCGCTGAGTTGCTTAATGTTCTCTGGGCTGTCCGTGATCGTTCCCTGCGCCATGGTGTACTCCGAAATCTCTATTGCGGCTTGACTGGACCTGTGCGATCGAGCCGTATTATAAACGACCTCGACGGACGATGTCCGGGTCGTAAAACGAAAATTGCCGGCAGTATCCCCGGGTAAACTGCCATCTCCGTGTTCGTTATAGTCCCAATTGCTCTCGGGGCATCCGGTAGAGGGCGCTGCCAGGTACCAAGCTGACTACCACGACTAGTATGGACGAAGCAGCGAGGCAACTGGTAAAAAATGCTTCTCGTAGCCAACCGATGAACGTTTCGCCGGAAGTGTACTACATCGATGGTACAGCATGTCCATGCGTTTGTCAAAATGCGCACTTTCTCTGGTGGTCAGTCACGGTGGCGGCTAGTCGGTCGCCCGGATGCTCCGCTTGGTCTCTCGCGCATTCCCAGGAACTGGGGCGGGATGGTGCAGGGACTCAGTCGGCCGAGACCGCCTGCATTCGTTGGTTGCTGCGAAACACACGTTTGTCCCTATTTTTATCTGATGAACTGGAGTTCATCCGGAGCACACGATCCTCATGCGAATTGCTGTCGTTGGAACTTATCGATCTGGCTCAAGCGCACTGGCAGGCATCCTTCATTTTCTGGGGGTCGATATGGGAGGACCCTTCTGGGGAGAGCATTTCGAATCGAACGAGTTGTCCGCCGCGCTGCGGCGCTGGTGGAGCGAACCGCGTCTGGTAGCAGCCATGGCGTCGGAAGCTCGCATAACGCACCTGCGCGAGTGGATCATGGCCCGCGAGCGAACTTCGCAGCGGGTTGGCGCCAAGCACCCGTTGCTATCGCTCTCTTGCCAGGATCTGTTGGATGCTTGGGGGGGTGACACACAGTTCATTTGGTGCCTGCGCCCAATCGAACAATCGGTCGAGTCTCTGGCCCGCATGAGGTGGTGGGAGCATCCCGAACGAATACAGCGCACTCTGCACGACGCCAATGAAGGCTTTTTCCAGAACCACCCTTGCCTGAGAGTTCATTTCGAAGAAACGCTGGCAGATCCCCGGCAGCAGGTCGAGCGGGTAGCGGACGCTCTGGCGCTCGAGCCGACCGACGATCAAGTATCTGCTGCGGTTCGCTGGATTGATGCGCGCCGGTCGGCGGTCCGAGCGGTCTCTGGCGGCCCGGCGCTCGCAACGAAACGCCGCGAACCAACGCGCCCTGCTCGTCGAGAGTCGAAGATCGTGGCAACCGTCCTGAGCGGCAATTCAGAATCGATCGTCGGCGAAGCGGTAGCGTCCGTGGTCGATTGGGTGGACGAAGTCTATCTGATTGATACCGGTATCACCGATTCGACGGCTGACCGAGTGGCGGAACTGGCCCGTGACAAATTCTCGAGACGCTCGTTTGCCTGGTGCAATGACTTTTCTTCAGCGCGCAACGCGGCGTTAAAAATTTCCGATGAGGCCCACGCGACTTGGGCGTTGACTGTAGATACGGACGAACGCTTCGCCTTTACCGACTTTGAAGATAGGGAGCATCTGCGCCGGACTTTGGATTCGAACGAGCAGATTCAGGCGTGGATGGTTGCCGCTCGCGATGGCAGTTACAGCAAAGAACGATTTATTCGCATCCCTTCATCGTTGCAGTGGCGCGGTCGGACGCACGAAGCGCTGATCGGGGCGGCTGAGGGCCGGCGCAGGCTTCTATCCGGCTGCCATTTCTGGGAGACGCCCAAGTCGAAGGCTGACTACCAACGCAAACTCGAGCGGGACCTGCAGGTACTGCTGGAGGAAACGGCCTCCCAACCTCTCAATCCGCGTTGGTGGTACTACTTGGGACAAACCTACGAAGGGATGAAGCAGTATCGCGAGGCAACGAAGGCACTCGATCGGTGCGTTCGACTCGACGGCTGGCCCGAAGAATCTGCCTGGGCTTGCTATACCGCCGCGCGGTGCTTGTCGGCCCTGCATGAGTATCGCGAGGCGGAGGAATTCTGCGCACTGGGCATGACTCGCAAGCCGACCACGCCGGAGCTACCCTGGTTAGCCGGCTGGTGCTGCTTTCAGCGAAGCGCCATTGGCGAGGCGATCGCCTGGTCGAGAGTTGCCGCACTGCTCGGCCATAGCAAAGACCTCGCTCATGCCGCCATTTTTCGACATGTGCCCGCTTGGTACGAGGCACCGTATGACGTCCTGCGATATGCTTACCGGCAGATGGGAGCCGACGCCGAGGCGAGCCAGGCCGAACGCGATTTCCAAAGGGAGAAGGCGCTTCGCCAACGAGACCACCGATCGGCGACCTAAGCTCGGGTTAGTCACGTTGTTCTGGATCAAGCACGTTATCTGCATCGGGGGCCTTGGCAGACTCGGCCTCCTCGGCTGAGTCACTCGCAGATTCGGGTGGCCCGCCAACGATCTGCTCGGGCGACAAGCCCTCCTCCAGATTGCGCAGCATCTGCCCAATCGGCTCCCGTTCGAACTTGAAGTCGTCAAACGTAAATGTTTTTGAACTGCCATCGACCATGTAGGTCGCTTTGGCGATTCCCTTGTTGGCCCATTTCTTCTTGTTCAACCGCGTCACGTCGGCAAAGTTCAAAGACTGGCCCCAGCTGGTGGTCAGGCCAGTCTCCGTAGATGCGACCCAAGAACCACGAGACCGAATGTAGAGAACCAGGGCAGGAATGCCAATCAATAGATTCAGGCACGCCCAAAAGTACTGGCCTGGGATGCCTTCTTCCCACTCATGTGCCTGCTTGCTGGGGATACGGTCAGACCAACCTCTTTCGGACGTGATGGCCTTCCAACGCTCACGCCGCTCCTCGCTCTCCAGATCTTGCAGTGCTTCGTACGCCCGGGCGACCTCCAGCTGCCTGGGATAGCCAATCATGCCGTCGTACCCAAACCAGGCTCCCAGAAAAAGGCAAACCAAAGACACAATCAGATAACGCATCAAGAAATTTTTTTGGAAGTTGGCTCGTATGGTCATTGGCTAATTTCGCGAGATAAAGGACGACAAACGCGTCAACGAAGACTCCAACGAAAAACAGCCCCCGGATTAAGGAGGCTGCTTGAGCGAAACTCGTTGACGTCGTGGATTAATCGAGATCCGTCGCCTTGAGCAGGAAGAGCGAACGCGGCATGTGGCTGCTACGCCCGTTCGGGGTCATCAACTGCTGATAGACAACGTAGTCGACTTGTTCGGCGATCGTTCGAACCGAGGCATCCAACATGGCAGCATTGACAACGCCGGTGTGATTGGCCGATGGACGAGCCGTTTCAGGGCTGAGCGTGGCTATCAATTTTTGACCATTGATCACGTTCTCATTCTGAACCACATTAGGCGAAGGATGGAGTGGTGCGGGCGAAGCACCCGGTGAATCGCGGTAAAGGTAAACCATGCCGTGAACCACTCTGGGTGACAAAGCTCCACCACTGCCTATGGTATCATTCAGGCTCCAGTAACCCCAATCGCCGGCCTGCAGATTCTCTGACAAGGCCAGGGTTTGACTGGTACCATCTCGCACGGCCTCGGTCCTGACCGCCTGAGATGCCCCCACCATGGTCACGGCACTTCCATCGGGAGCAAGAAACTGTCGCGGCGTATTGATGTGGAAAATACCGTTAGCGGCCAGTTGCGAATTCACGGAACTCTGCTCGAGCGAGCCGGCGGAATATCCTAGAAAACCATCAAGGACTGATAAGTCCGTCGCGGGAACCGCCGCCGGTGAGAACGGATAGAAACCCGCGTTGACCACGTAGCTGTTCGTCGCATAATCGGCCTCGATAGGAGCAGAAATACTGACGATGTCGCTGGCACAGATAAAACTCTTGATGACGGGGTAGAAGATCTCGGCATTGGGGTCGGTTGCGGCTCTGACTCCCGTCCAAACAGCAGCGCCACCCGAGGTGGTCATGTTGGGATCGTCCCAGATATCCCGAAGTGGCTGTTGCTCCAGGTAGGGAAGCAACGCAACGGCCCAGGTACCTATTTTCCAGGTGTTGAGGTTCGTCTTGCCAAACCTCTCAATGCACCCGGGATACTTCTTTTTATCGATGGTGTGCTGGTTGATTGCCAGCCCCAGTTGTCTCATGTTGTTCTGACACTCAGTCCTCCGAGCCGCCTCTCGCGCCATCTGGACTGCGGGCAACAGTAGCCCTACTAGAATGCCAATGATGGCAATCACGACTAATAGTTCCACCAGCGTGAAGCCGGTGCGGAGCGAGCGACGCATAGTTATCCCCTTGCGTTTTTGAAAAGCCACATCCAGAAAAGACCCCTTACTCCCCGAAGCTATTGTCGCAGAATCCTTGCTGGGAGTCCAGCATCGCAGAGAAGGTGATATTAATTTCTGACGGTTCACCGCAATTTATCTTAGTTATCGTCGCCCTCATAGGGATCTGTAACCTAGAATTGCACGCCCCTCAATCATTCCCCCAAAGTAGTGGTTTCCGCAAGGGTCGTACCGGAATGCGCAAGGTAACAAAACCGTTGACTTGGCTTCTGCCGATCTTGCTATTTAGTCTGATTTGCAAGCAATCTGACGCAGGTCAGCCGCTCCTATTTCCTTGGGGCTGCCCTTCCGAACCCGCTCAGCGGGCTCCCCAATCGCTCGCCCCCTACCGAACTCTAGGCAAAACAGAGCATTCTACGGAGGCTCCACGGCCGGTCCAGCCGCTACCGACCCCATCTGGCTACGCTTACGGCTGGTTCGGCAGCAATCCCAGCCCTCAGTGGGGTAGACACTTTGGATATTCACGCGGCTTCACCCAGTGGTCACTCCGTTAGCAGCCCACTGAACTATCAGGTGATTAAGGTGTCTACCTCTGAAGACCGTGCCAGAGCATCGGAAAAAGCGAATGGTCGGAGAGGGCCGGATACCCTATCTCACCTTTTTCCCGCAGGCTGTTAGGGCTTGAAATCTGAGCGAACCGAAGAAACACTTGTTTGAAACAGGTGTTTAGCCCTATAGTTGTGTCGCATTGTCACACCGATTCGCTCCCGGTCGCACGTGGCCTGCTCGAACCATTAGGCATTATCGGCGAGAAACGACCGTCGACTCCCACGTTGCCATCGCGCTCCGCCGCGAGGATCGCCGGAAAAGCAGGCCGGTTATCCCGGAGCTATGCCAAGTGTGCCAGATGAGCCCAGGTCACTGGGCTGCGGTTCGAGCCGGGCTGATTTCGGTGTGCAGCTGTCTCACCTCGATGGAAGATTTCGACTTTGTCCAACACGGCCGACAAACCGACTGCAGACCGACTGATCGACGTTGCTGGCGAGATCTTCGCCGCCAAAGGCAGCTCCGCTACCGTGCGAGAGATCTGCAGCGCGGCCGGCTGCTCGGTTGCAGCGATCAATTACTATTTCGGCGACAAACAGCAACTCTACATTCGGTGTGTTCAGGCTGCTTGTGAGCGGAAACAGCGGCTTTTCCCGTTCCCTCGACCGGATGCGGAGGATGTCGACCCGCCTACGCTGCTAAGAGCCTTCTTGCGGGCGATGACAGGCCGCATCGCCGCGAAATCCAATCTTTCTTGGCAGAACACACTGATGCTTCGCGAGGTGCTCGCGCCTTCGGAAGCGATTGACGAGATGCTGCAATCTTACTTCCGGCCCGACTTTCAACTCCTGTATCAATTGCTCGGTCGACTGCTGGGCCCTGAACTGGATTCACCGAGTCTTCGTCGGCAGTTGGCGACTCAGATCCTGGCTCGCGGCATGTTCTTGCGCACGGGAAAACACCTGCGAACGATGCTTGAGATCAGTTCGGAGGAGAATGAGGACCCGGAGAAATATGCGGACGAGTTATACGAATCCATATTAATGCAAGTCGAATCCATGCGGCTGGCCAAACAACATCCGCCACTGGCCTCGCCGGTGGACAACAATGCTCCAGCTACTCCTTCGTCACGAGGTTAAAAAGGTCGATGTTCAAGAATATTCTCCTCGGTGGCATTGTGCCATTGATTCTGGTGGCGACTGGAGTCGCGGTTGTGGTCGGCATGAAGAAGCCCGATCCGCAGAAGGTACCGCCGCTGGGCAAAGATCTTGCGTCGCGAATGTCGGTCTTACCCGCCGCCGACGTACAGCGGGTCCACGCTTTGGCCGAGAAATCTGAGACGCTCGACATTCCCGTTAGTGGAACGGTCGTTCCCTATCGAGAAATCCAACTGGCTGCCGAAGCGGCAGGGCGGATTACCGAGAAGGATCTGAATGTCCGCAGTGGCAACTTCGTGACGGAGGGGCAAATCCTCTATCGAATCGATCCACGCGACTACGAACTGGAAGTCCAGAGATTAACGCGTCGGCTGGAGCAGGAGCGGGCCGCGCTCAAGGAATTGGTGCAGGATATTGCCAATTCCAAGCGGCTGCTGGAGGTCGCCGAGGAAGAATTGAAGCTTGCAGAAGCCGACGTCCGGCGCTTTGAATCACTCAACGCCAATTTTAGCAGCGCTTCCGAGCTCGACGAGGCTCGACGCAGCCGACTCACCAGCATGAATCAGAAGGTCAATGCCCAAAATCAAGTCCGCACGTTCGAGACGCGAAGTTCGCGACTGGAGCTGGCGATCAATTTGGCTGAAACCGAGTTGAAGCAAGCGGAGTTGGATCTGCAACGCACGACCATTCGGGCACCGGTCGATGGGCGAATCGTCAGTGAGGAAGTCGAAGCGGATTCCTATGTGCAGCGCGGGACTCCACTGGTAGTCATCGAGGACACCGGGAAGGTGGAAGTGGCCTGCAACCTCCGCATGGACCAACTTTATTGGATTCTCGATCAACAAGACCTCAGCGCCGATCAGCTGGTCAACGCAGCGCTCGCGTCGCGTTACGAATTGCCGCCGACGCCGGTCAAAGTCCGGTTCGAATTGGCTGGCCGCGAGTCGATTCTATATGAGTGGGATGGAACGCTCTCCCGATATGATGGAGCCGGGCTCGATCCGCAAAGCCGTACGGTACCGATTCGTGTCCTAGTGGATCGACCGGGCGAATTTCAGGTCAATGGCAAACCGGTCGGCGAGTCCGATCGGAGCGGTCCGCCCACCTTGGTACGTGGCATGTTCGTCGAAGTCATCGTGAAAGCCCGCCCGGCGACTCAATTGCTGCTGGTCCCGAAGCTCGGCATCAAGCCGGCAACCAACATGCATCGCATCTGGAAGTTCGTTCCCGATCCGTCCGCGCTGGACGCCTCGCGTAAAGTGAAGCAAGGTGGTGCGAGCGACGATGCCGATGATCCGACGGATTCCGCAGACACGAAACCAGTCGCGAGTCGGAAAGTGGACATTGATCCGGCCGAATGGGAAGCAGGGTTTCTTAGGGTGATTTCGGATGTCGAGGTGGTCGGAGCGTTTCGGGAGCCGTTTTCCGCCGGCGGGTTGAAAAGCGAGGGCCGCAGGACCGATTTGCCGGCAGTCGAATACTGGACCTGTGAGGTTCCCGGTGGCCAGCTTTCTGCTGGCGATCATGTGGTCGTGACGCCGCTGCCAGGTATTGAGGCAGAAGGGGATGAAGCGATTCGCGTTCCTCGCCAGCAGCTCATACAGAAGGTCAACCAAGACCGGTAGTTCCCTATAAAGGGAGCCTTGCCATGAGCGGCGAGGCGCCGGCCGCCGGTCAGTAAAACGGTGACGAAAAGGAAACGCCAGTGGCTAACGGCATGCCGCTCACCCAAGAACGTAGGGGCCGAGCCTGGTCGGTTCGCATCATCAGAACTGGTGGCTTGCCAAGTAAGTTACGTTCCCGCAGCGATGCTAAGTAATCGAGATTTATTTTTTGATATAGGGATGAGGACGAATGAGATCGCTGGTCCGATGGGCGGTTGAAAATGCACCCGGTGTGAACGTGATGGTGCTCGGAACGTTGGTGGCTGGCTTCCTGAGCTTTCTCATGCTGCGGCGGGAAGTGTTTCCCGAATTCGAACTGGAGGTGATCCTGGTCACCGTCCCGTACCCGGGCGCTTCGCCAGCGGACGCGGAGAAGGGCGTTTGCCAGCCAATCGAAGAGGCCGTCCGCGCTCTCGATGGCATCAAACGTCTGGTAAGTATCGCCCGCGAAGGGGGTGGGTATGTGCTGGTCGAGTTGAATTCGAACATTCGCGATGTGCAGAAGATGGTCACGGATGTCCGCTCACGCGTTGATCGCATTACTAACTTTCCAGAACTCTCAGAAGATCCGCAGGTTGAGCAGATTACGTTTCGCGAGGCGGCGATTCGCGTGGCGATCATCGGTCCGACGTCCGACGACCCGGATGCGGAGATCAAATTGCGCGGTGTCGCCGAAGATGTCAGGGCCTCGCTGCTGGACCTGGAGACGGTGACTCAGGCGAATATTCAAGGAGCCAAGCCGTTTCAGATCGATGTCGAAATCTCGGAGGAGACGCTGCGCAAGTATGGTCTCACTCTATCGACGGTGGCTCAGCTGCTCCGGCGCGAAAACATCGAGATGCCCGGCGGACAACTCAAGGCAGATGGTCAAGAAATCTTGCTGCGTGGAAAAAACCGCCGAGAGATTGGTGAAGAAATCAAGAACCTGCCGGTCATCGCACAACCAAACGGTGTGGTGCTCAACATTTCTGATATTGGTGAAGTGCGAGACGAATTCGACGACTCCTCCAACATCAACGAGGTCAATGGTCAGCACCACACCGTTTGGTTGTGCGATGACCGGCAGGTTCTTGATTTCTTCACCAATCTCTCGGCGGTTTTTTCCACGCAGCA
>JANQJJ010000411.1 GCA_028281725.1 Pirellulaceae bacterium
AATCGTGCTGATCGAGGTAGATGGTGCCCAAATTGTTATGTGCGGCCACAAAATCAGGCGCCAAACGGATGGCATTTTGGAAGCAAGCCTTCGCCCGCTCGAGATCTTTCGTCTCTCGATAGACAATCCCCAGGTTGTTGATCGCGCGAACGTGTTTCGAGTTGATCTCCAACGCTCTGTTGTAGCATTCAATCGACGCTGGCCACTGCTGCATATCCTGATAGACGGCTCCCAGATTGAAGTAGGAGTCGGCATTGGTTGGGTCGACCTGCAGCGCCGCTTGAAAACACGTCATCGCGTCTCGCAGTCTGCCAAGCTGCTGATACACCGTGCCCAAATTGCTGTGGAAGGCCGGGACATTCGGAGCCAAGCTGACGGCCCTGTTCATCAGTCGAACTGCCGCATCGTGACTACCAACCTGGCTGGCTAGAGCTCCTAGATAGTGAAGGGCTGCCGCGTGATCCGGCTGGAGCTGAAGTACTTCTTGATAGATCGTTTTGGCCTTGGCCAGCTGCCCCGAATTGTGAAGCGTCAGGGCCGTCTCGATCATTTGAGTCACCTTGTCCACAAGCGATCGTACAACCTTGATGAAGGGACGCAGATGGCTCGATGGGCACTGGCTGAGTTGGCAACCGGTTTCGTCGGGTACTCATCATCCTCAGCGCGACACACCAGACCAGCCCATGACTTATCTGCGTTCAGTGTAAACGACCAAGCGGCTTTTAAGGAACCGTTGTGGAGGCCTTGTTGGAACATTAACCCAGTCGACCGAATCGCGTTCTTAGCGCGCCAGTTCCCGTGCGGTTTTGCGCAATTTATCGAAGTGATAAGGGCGTATTAAGATTCAACACGAGAAGCGCATTTTGGCTAGATCTTAGGTTTGCGGCCGATAGAATCCAAAAAATGCTACGGACCTAGTGCTTTGTCAACACTAAAGGTTCAGGTAAAGGGGTCAGACCCCAATAGTTGCAAAGCACCCGAAGGGCCGTTCCGGCTATTGGGGTCTGACCCCTTTACCCACAGCACCCGAAGGGCCGCTGGCGGCAATTGACTCCTGACCCCTTTACCCGACCAAAGATTAAGCTTTGACAGACCACTAGATTGAGTATCTGTCTTTAGCTGGACAGTGTCACTTTCAATCAAAAACTCCATGGTTTGCGGGGCAACGAGCGGCAAGCCGCCGGTTGATGCAGCAAAACCCGCGGCTAGCGCCTCGCGGCTCATGCAAAGTGGCGCTGTCCAGTTAGTGTATGCCTTGATTGCAAAACGGAGGAACAGAGCGTGGAAACGCGGCCAGGACGATCACGAAACCATCCAGGATTTACGTTGGTAGAGTTGCTGGTCGTGATTGCAATTATTGGAATATTGGTCGGCTTGCTGTTGCCAGCGGTTCAAGCAGCGCGGGAGGCTGCTCGCCGAATGGATTGTCAAAATCGATTGAAGCAAATCGGTCTGGCACTTCACAACTACGAATCCACCTACAAGACGTTCCCCTATGGCAGATTGAGCTGGGATCGACATTCGCGCGGTAGACCTTTCTCAGGCACGTATACGAACTATCTCGTTCACAATAGTGTGACCTGGTACGGCAACAAGCCCGTCCATTTGGCGATACTTCCCTATCAAGAGCAGGGAAACATCTACAACCTGGTCGACTTTGCCGGCTCGAGTTCGCCTCGCCTGACGGTCAATGGAGTTCCAGCGCACGATAACTACGAAGCGTTCAGCAAAAATGTGTCGATCTACAGCTGTCCATCGGACGGCAATAACGATGGGCGACCGACAGCAGTCAACTATCGGTATAACTTTGGCGGCAGCACTCCCTACCAGGGGGCGAATAGTTGGAGCGACAACAATTGCCTACGGGGCTGTGCAGCGATCACCAAGGGCAATGGAGCGTTTACTTACGGCAAAACGTTTGGTTTCGAATCTTTTACCGACGGAACGAGCAGCACGGTCTGTTTTTCCGAGAGAATGGTGGGCAGCGGGCGTCCCACCTCTGCTTTGCCGACACCGGCTGACCTGATTACGATGCCGCGGCGAACAACCAACGGCCCGATTGCAGTCGATCTCATCTTTAACGACTGCCTGAATTATACGCCCAGGGCGAGCAATTTTAACTTCTTTTCTCCCGGACGCTGGCTTCTCGGTTCGGACTGGTCCAACGGGTGGGCGACTGCGGCTTACACATCCACGATGTACAACCATGTCGCCCCACCCAACTGGAGAGGGCAGGATTGCGGCGCCGCCAGCGCGGTTCCCGACACTCCTGGTGAAGCAGCCATTATCTCCGCTCGCAGCATGCATACCGGCGGCGTCAACACACTCGCCATGGATGGTTCTGTCCGCTTCGTGACTGAAAACATTGATTTGGATATCTGGCGCGCGCTAGGGACTCGAGCGGGTGGGGAAACCGTTGGTTTTCCGGAGTAACCGCGAGTCTTATTCACACCCATTCATCGAACCTTCCCCACCCCGTGTCTTTGGCTCGCTGATGTTTGAAAAACTGGCCTGTTGGTTGATGTTAGTGATTTTTGCAGGCGTCGTGGGTTGTGACGGCCAGGGAGCCGTCGTTGAGGACAGGCAGTCTGCTCAACGAGCTTTTGATGAAGCGGTCGCCCTGTATGACGAAGGCCAGCTTGGACAAGCTGAGCCGCTGTTCAGGCAGGCACTCGAGGGTGAATTGCAACAGGATTTAATGGTGGTGGCCGGTGTGAACCACAGCAAGTGCTTAACTGAACTGGAAAAGTACCCAGAGGCACTGGAGGCAATCGAGCGAGTTCGCGAAGGGCTGTCGGGAGAAGATCAATATCACTTGCTGCGATGTGAGGTCTATCTGGCCCAAGGGGACCAAGCTGGGGCGAAGGCCGAATTCGAAGAAGCGAAGAAGCTCAATCGTCAAGTGAAAATGCCGAAGAAGAAATGAAGTGTCCTAAAACCTGCCAGTTTCTCGGGTGATCCAGGTCATTTTTCGAATGCCGCAAGCAACTCCAGGCAGTCTGCCGTCCGGAACCAATCGGCTCGAACATGCGATCGATTTGTTGCAAAACAATCGGCCGCAGCAAGCTTCGGCAATCTTGCAAGATTTGCTGAATGATGATCCGGCAGACGCCAATGCCTTGCACCTGCTCGGATTAGCCGCGTTCCAGCAAACCGATTTGGCCCGCTCGGCAGAGCTTATTGAGCAGGCGATTCAGGTACAACCCAACTCAGCCGTCTTCCACCACAACTTGGCGGCCGCCTATCGAGGCATCGGACGAATTGAGGATGCCGAAAATCAGTACCGCATCGCGATACGGCTCAAGCCGGATTACTATGAAGCCTATTACAACTGGACGTCCGTTTGCCAATTTGAGCCGGGAGATATCGGCGAAGACACGTTTGACAATCTCTTAAAGACCCCCAACATCGGGGCTCGCGATCGGTCCTTTCTGCACTTCGCTGCCGGTAAGTTCTTCTCCGACATCGGGCAGTATGATCGTGCCTTCGAACACTACGCAGCTGGCAATCAGCTCATGGCCACCGAACCCAGAATGGATTCCGCCATTCGGTTCGTCGAACAGATTGAGGCGACTTTCGACAGGGCGTTGATGCAAACGCAGCAGACCGCTACGAGTTCGGCGGAACCGTCATTCGTATTTGTCGTGGGCATGCCCAGAAGTGGCACCACGCTTGTCGAACAGGTGCTGGCCACGCATCCGCAGTGTTGGGGAGCTGGAGAGCAGCGATTGATCGGCAATCTAGTACAGTTCCTGGCCAAGCATGTTCCCTCACAACCCTATCCTCAATGCATCCACGCACTCTCGGCGGCGGAGCTACAAGGCATGCGAGCTGCATACCTAAAGAGCATTGCCACGGACATCAAGCCCGGCCAAGTGCTGGTCGACAAGATGCCTGCCAACTTTTTGCATGTCGGTCTGATTGCGCTGCTGCTGCCACAGGCGCGAATCATCCATTGCATGCGGGATCCGATGGCAACCTGCCTGTCGTGCTTTTTGACTCGCTTCAGCGAGGGAAACGAGTTTTCGTATAGCCTGACAAATCTCGGGATCTACTACCGACTCTTTCGAAGGCTCACAACGCACTGGCAAGCGGAATGTCCTCTACCACAAATCGAACTCCACTATGAAGATTTGGTCCTGAATCAAGAAGCGGCGACTCGCAGGCTGCTCGAGTTCTGCCGGCTCGACTGGCAGCCCCAGTGTCTGCAGTTTCACCGTTGTCAACGAACGGTTACCACAGCTAGCAGTTGGCAAGTTAGGAAACCACTGCACCGCAACTCTCTGCAAAAGTGGCGCCATTTCGAAGCTCATCTCGGCCCGTTGGCGTTCTCGCTCGGCGGCACCGAGCAGCGGCCTACCGCGTCAATGTCGCCGGTGCTGGGGAATTCACCAGAGAACGCCTCGTGAATGCCAGGATTCGGCGGGACAATCCTTTCTGGGTACGGCACCGGTGGACGGCGGACGATGGGTCCCATGGCACGTCGGCGTGACCGGCCAATTCCCAATTTTAAATATGGCATGAATGATCGGCAAATTTGCCGCGAGTTTTCGGTCTGCCTCTGCCCTCTCTCGCTAATATTTCCCGTGATCGTGCTCACATGTTTGGCGGGCAAGTGAATCCACGATATGGGCTGGACTAACCACCCCAGCTATCCAACGGATGCTGGGACAACGGTCAGCCGGTCGGCTCATTGGCCAAGGTGGATAGGAAGCCCAATCAGGAAACCACTGCATTCATAGTTCTATCAACTGCGAACGGTGTGTTGAAGCGACTTGAGCCATCAACTAGGAACGCATCGAGTTCTTTCGCGGGAGATTAGGTTATATGCCTCAGGTACATATGGGCAATACAAATTGGCAAGGGTACTCCGTGTCCAGCGGGCACGCGAAGCCTCGGGGCGAGGCTCCTATCAAAGTGCTCTTGGTCGATCTACAAAGCGACGCACACCATGCGGTGAGCAACTTTTCATTTCTGCGGAACCAGGGGTTTCACGTTGACTTGGCTCAGTCGTTGACGTCCGCATGTAGCATGAGTGGCAAATTCCAGCCTAACATCGTGGTCATCTGGGCGTCGAAGGCATCCTATGACACGATTCAACTATGCCAGCAACTGCGACAGGTCGATGGTAATTCCGATGTGGGGATATTGGTTTTGTCCAACGAAACCAGCGAAGATTTGCAAGTCAGATTTCTTTCGGCGGGCGCAGACTCCATCATTGCCGTACCACGCAACGTAGAACTGCTCTCGATTCGGATCAATGCGCTCTGCAAGCAGATCAAACGTACTCAACGTTCGTCATCGAGTGCGGGAAGCGTTTTTGAATGGAACGGTCTTCGAGCCGACAACATTCGGTGTAAAGCGTTTTTGGATGACCGCGTGCTTCGCCTGACGACCGCTGAGTTTCGTATCTTGAGCCTGCTGCTTTCCAGTCCAGGGGAGGTGTTCAGTCGAAAACGGATTATTGAAGATGCTTTGCATGTCCCACGAGACAAGATCGTGATTCGCAATGTCGACGTGCGAATTGGTGCCATTCGACAGCAGTTTGGTGACAAAGCCTATCTGATCGAAACGGTGCGCGGTAAGGGCTACCGAATTGCAGCCGACTCGTGAACCACCCGCGCTAGAGAGCCGGAACAGAAAACTCCAGCTCCGCTGGCTTGGGCCGGATTCCATCCATGGCCCGGTCTAATCGCACAGCTCGTAGACGACGGTGTTCTTCCCCTGACGTTTCACGCTCAGCATTAGCAGGTCGGATCGATGGATCAGCTCGTCCACCGAATCGGGGGCCGTACTGAACACCATGACCCCGATGCTGAACGTGACCGGCCAGTCTTGGATCTGCATCTGTTGGTCCAATTTCGATCGCAGGCGATCGACGACCCTTTGGGCCGTTTCGAGGGTTGCCCCCGGTAAGAGAACGGCAAACTCGTCACCCCCCATGCGGCCCGCCGAATCGATCAGACGCACGTTCTTGAAAATCGTGCTGCCAACGGCAACCAGGACTTGGTCGCCTTCGAAGTGGCCGCGTCGGTCGTTGATTTCTTTGAAATTGTCGCAATCGATGTAGGCCACCGCCACGGGCAGGCCCGTCCGCCTCGATCGCTCAATTTCTCGTTTGGCATCTTCTCGAAACGCCTTGCGGTTCATCAACCCGGTCAAGTGATCGTTCCGAGCCAGCCATTCTTCCCGTTCGTGTGCCGACCTGACCCGCATGAGCATCGTCATGATAACCACATAAAATCCGAAGTGTGTGAGCGCGGTCCAGCACTGTTCCAAGGTAACCGAGTGGTTTTGGATAAACAGCAGGTCGTCGATCAACCAGGCCGTGGAACAGGCCATCGCCAGACACACTCCAAGAGCCAGATGCGAAACCCAGCAAACCACTAGGATGCTGGGCAGATAGCAGATGGCGAGAGGGAACCGGTCGCCAGTCCAGTAGTCAGCCAACGCCACGAGCGTGGCCAACGCCAGCGAGCTGGCGATGGCGCAACTTGGGCTTCGCACGCACCTGCGAATCAAGGTGGATACCGAGGGCGGCGGTGGCATGCATGTCAGTGGCATGGACGATCCGGCGGCTGGCGATGAGGTGCTGTTCTAATGATCACTCCGCGAGTCCGCCTTCGCCTTTTTGTCGGCGGGGGCTGACTCAGACCCAGCTTCTCCGGTGTTGGGAGTTGCCTCGTGGTCATCCCGGAGTGTGTCGAGCGGCAAGAACTCGATCTCCACCGTCTCCAATACGACATCCGCCTCGGGAGCCTCTTCCTGCCATGCCGCCTCCTCATTTTGGTCCGCTTCGGGCGCATCCAGCCAACCGCGGACGGCTCCGGTCGCCCAAACTGTCGTGCCGCCGATAGTGAGCAACACACACGCGAAAGCCGTCCACATGAACCAGCGGTTTCGCTTCCAATCGTGGCCATTCGTTTCGTTCATCAATCTTTCCTTCACTTAAGAATCAAGAAGTTGTTTCGCAACCAGCCTCAAGCTGGACGTTGGTGTCAGAACGCAAGCGATGGGCGGATATTGCAGAAGGGTTGTTGCAGAGATCTAAAGTCTCCTCAGCGCGATGCGCTGGATCCATCAGGGCTTTGGATGCCAGAGACCCCGTTTCCAACCGTTCTCTGAAAGAGATGAAGGAGAGAACGTCCGGTTCCGTGGGGACGTCCCCCGCACCGCGTGGAAACATGGCTCGATCTCAGGTCCAGAGAACGCAAGCAGTGCAGGAAAAAAATGGGGGCGATGTTGCCGATGGCCCCCGTCGTGCAAGAACCTTGGCGGTTCCACGTTCCCATCTTTGCGGAGATGATCGCTGCCGGATCGCAGACCGGCGAGTGGCGTGCGAATTCTCCGCGCACCGTAGTCTATCGTTCACTTCAGCCCGACCTCGTCTGGCGTGTCGCTCGGATCCTGGGCGGTCCCGGGGTTCAGACGAAAGGACCGTTCAAGATGGAACCGATTCCTGCCGAGTCGTTGGAACAAGCCAGACGAGAGGAAATGCGATCGCTCGCCGCTCGACTTCAGCGCGAAGGGGTCGATTTCGAGAGCCGGGACGAAGCCCACATGATCGTGGTCCGTGAAGGCCATTGGTCGATCGGGATCACGCCCGATGGTCCCCCGGGTGCCTATCTGGTGAATATGATCCTCATTACCGCGCCGCGGCCGGTAACGACCATGGCTCTGCAGGTGATCCTGCAGATGGCGCCTCAGCTTTGGAGAGACGCGGGGATGACGCTCTCCATGGTGTCCGATGGGCGTGTGATGCTGAGCGTCATGTTGGGCGAACCGGGGGACGAAGAGGCGGGAGTCGCTTTCGGCGAACTTCTGACGGCGTTCCTGGACTCGGCCAAGGCGATGTTGCCGGAACTGGATTTGATGTTGAAGCTTTGCCAGGCCGAAGGCCCACGGCACAAGGAGATTGACTATGAACTCGTCTAAGCAGGTTGCCCATGCCCGTCAGTGCTTGAGGCAGGGCCTGCTCGTTCATCCAAGACCGATCCCATTCATCCGATGGAGTGCCACCTCATGGTAAACGGTATCGTCAGGGATTTGAATCGCAACGAGCAAATAAGCTTAGAAGCCAATCAAGAGGGCGTCTGCTACCCTAGCTTTAAGAAGGCGGACCGTGTCGCCAACGAAATCTGCCGGTTGCGGCAGCTGGGAAGGGTCGACTTAGGAGGCAGTCCCGTAACCGGAAACAACGCGATATCGGGGGCGACGGCGTCGCGCGGCTACTCCGTGCTGAGCGGGGAGCTGCGTGCCAAGCCCCATATGGAGACCCAGTCCAAAGTTGCGGGCTGGCTGCGTAGTTTCTGTTTCTATCGCGGCAATGACCGAGGGACGCGCGGCTTACAGCCGGTGTCAGGTCTCCCTGGGAACGTCTACGAAGACAATCGCGATTACAATCAGAGATTCGCATCCGGCCCGTTCTGGAATGCGCTCAAGCAACATTGGGCGGGCAACTTCGTTCACGACTATGCCATCGGAAAAACCGGAATCGACAACTTGGCCAAGGGCAGATACGGCGTAGGCGCGTACCAAATGGGCTCGGGGTTTTTGGGGCGAATGATCTTTCATGCGTGCAAGGCGGTTGTAGCGACCAGTGTGATGGTCGTCGGACAGACTGCCCGCGTCGTGATCAACGCACCACTGCTGGTCCTGGGTGCCGTTGCGGATCTCGGCGCTTGGAACATCGTTCGGTGGTGCGACGGAGACCCGGTACTTAATCCGTTCACCTGGGACGGCGCGCATACCTTTTTCAATCGCTACGACGCCTTAGGCACAATGGTCCGTATCATGTCGAACGAGATTGAGCCGGCAGCAGCCGTGAAAGGGCGGGAGGAAGGCGGCACCAAGGACATGTTGGTGGCCCTGGCCACACAATACGCCGATGGAAACCATGACGAGGGGCTCCAGGCGTTCACGGGCCGTCGCGCCCGAGAGGGCGCGATCGATGAGCCAGTTGAAGTCTGGGGGGATATCCGGAAAATGCTCTGTGACCCGGACCCGCCGAAGCTTAAAGATCTGCGGTCGGCGCCGCTTTACGGCGACGGCGTGAATCAGTGGCCTTACTTTTTCGGTGCAGGTGCGAAGACCGCCAAGAGAATCCTGGACGAGAATCGGTTGGGCTACAGCGCGCTGCAAAAGATCGCTTACAACGGCGGCGACGCCCTCGATGTGATCGGCGTTATGAATGGCAAAACGGGATTCGTAACCTCCGAAGACCCCGACATACGAAAAGTCAACGGGCGGCAGGGAACCGTACAGATTCTCGCCGCGCTGAGGACGCGTTACCGGAATCGCCAGCTCGACCAACCCATGGATGCGTTTAAGGGCCAGACGGCTACCGAGTACATCAAGAACAAAACGAGTTTGACCAGAGGTGAAGTGCAAATGATCCTCGATGCGCTGGACCCGCCTGTCAAACCCAGCCCGGATCCGGCGTCTGACGAAGCCCGCCCCGCTGCGAGTACGAACGACGACCGCAGTCTCCAGGAAGGGAGCAGCGCTGAGGATAGCAGCTCTGAGGATAGCAACAGTCTCCAGGACGAGAGCAGCGCTGAGGAGAGCATGACGCCGTTCACTACCAGCAGAGACCCAAGAGAATTCAACCGGGTAGAAATCAACCAGAGAGAAATCAACAGGGTAAACGCCTACCGGCGAACGGTCCTCCACCACCTGGAATCCATTTGCGAGCCTGACCACCTCAACAAAAAAATGAAAGAGTTGGGCAAGAAGACGGTTATCGATTACATCAATACCAGGGAAGGATTGGAAAGGCATCACGTGAATCATGTCTTCGAAGTGTTGCATAAACGCTATCCAAAGAACTATAAAATTGAAGTCTGCAGTTCCTCGTAACTCTAAGGGAGCGACACGCATGAATCTCTTACCTCAGGATGAAACCATGCTCCCCCCGTTGCAGGACGTGGTTCTCGATGTTCGCTGGGACGGGCAAGAACCGTCCGTGTCACCAGAAATCCGCCAGGCGGTCAGCGACTATGCCGCCAAGCTAGGAGTGCCGGGCGAGATGGTCGATTGTTCCTGGGCCCTGGAGATTGACGAAAACTTCGCCATGGGACTCTGTCCGATCGATACCCGGTCGCTGCTGTTGACCGTATCGGGGCCGTGGTTCGATGCCAGGGATGACGACACCCTGGCGGAAATCGCCGAGGCCAATCTGGACGTGTTCAGAATCAGCGGCGGGACGATGGGACTCGACGAGGAAGGCCGGATCACGTTTTTTCGCCGGATTCCCAACGATATGGTGGCCGCGGGTTTCCTCGAACTGGTGTGCGGGTCGGCAATCGGTTTCCTGGATCAGTGGGGCGAAAAC
>JANQJJ010000439.1 GCA_028281725.1 Pirellulaceae bacterium
CCGCCCGGGTTGCCAGCAAAGCGATAGGCCACGATGAAACTGGCCCAAGCATCGTTCTCCAAGACGGTCGAGAGATCGTCGTACAGCGTTTGGAGATCATCCGCGTTGACGTTGACGCGCGGCGTGCCATCGGATGCGACGTTCTTCTCCTGGCTGTGCAGGGTCAGGTAGGGTGCCAGGCCCAATGGCGGCGGGGGTTCCGCTTCGGGATCGGATGCCGTGTTAGGCAGTGCGCCGGGTGGTAGCCCGGCTGGAATGCCCAGGTTCAGCTTGCTTTGTTCGTTTTGATCGAGCACGCCGTTACGATTTTCGTCGTACCCGAACAGCAGTTCCGGTGTAACACCTCGGACGAGCAGCAACTGCTCTATCGAATTGATAGGGCCGTTGGCCGGTTTGTAGGCAGGTTGCAGCTGCGAATAATAATCGGTGAACTCGGCTCCATAGGGCCGCGGCTCATCGTCTTCATCGAGCCAATCCAGAATGGCATCGGCAACCTCTTCCGTCATCCCCGGCAAGGCCAGCAAGATCTCGGAAGCCAAGTTCATGGTGGCACTCGCTGTGGCTTCACTTGCCAGGGCCGACGACAGGGCAGCGGAGGCAGGATCACCTCCGCCGGCGCCACCGGCCGCCGCTCCTCCAGTCAAGTCTCCGGATGAGGCCAGTGCGTCGAGTTGCAGGAGCGTATTGAGATTGAGTTTGGCAGATTCATTCTGGAGACCATAGCGAATGCCCGTGTAGTTTCCAAACTCATCCAGGCTGGGAGAAATGATCGTGACGTTGCCGCGACGGGCCGGATCGATATCCGGCAGCACATTCAGAGCTTGGCACAGTTGAGGATTTTGCCATGTGCCCCCTTTATCAAGGCGAACCAACCTGGGATAGGCCAGAAAGAGTCGCACTGCCTGCGCGCCCGACTCGGCACACATCCGCGCCTGTAAACGTCCACCCGAAAGCCGAGCTGTCTCGTGTGAGATCAACATCGACTGCGAAAAATTGAGTGCCGCGAGCGAGGCCATGGCGATGACGACCACAACCAGGATCAACAGGAAGGCTGACCGTGGTCTGCCGGCACTTTTTTTTCTTTTGACAATAGCCATGACTCGTCTTCACCTTGCTACCCAATGAGGCGGCTGCAGGTTCTCGCAAGTGTTCCGTTTACAAGCCCAACGACTCCATGCCCGCCGCTTGATCGGCCGAAACGGCATCGCCGGCAGTCAACTGGGCTCCGGGAATTGCTACGACCAATTCGTAGACCTCAATCCCGTAGAGTTGTCGATCGGCGAACGTCATCGCACTGATGGACGTCCCGGGTTCCAATTCCGCCTGTTGGCTGCCCGAGGCCGACTGCATGGCCAACGATATCTGCACCAACCAAGGCAAGGATTGCATGGACGAGTCCCATTCGAGCAACCACTCCGTACCGTCGAAGTACGAAAACTCCAGTGCCAGCACTTCGGGCGCCACCAAGTCGCCGGTTCGCAGCAGACGGTCCGTATCGCCAACTTCTTCGGCATAGGCCGTCACGGCACGATCGAGTTGACGACGAACCAGGCCACTAGTAAAGCCGCCGGACTGGGGCACTTCGGTCAGCGCCGATAGGTCATCCGCGACACCTTGATTGGTGGGCGCCTGCACAAAGTAAGTCACCGTCTTCATGTCGCCAGGCACATCGGCCAAGGACGCGTCGATGAGCGAGGTTTGGGGCACAAAGTACTCGTCCGGCCTGGGAACGCGGCTAACATCCACTAACAATTGAAACTGATTGCCATAGATACCAGGCGCTAGACTGGTTGTCACGGTCTCGGAAAGCTCACCCGTTTCGGAACCGAAATCGCCCAGCCCCGGGTCGCCGGCGGTCAGGTCAGAACCGGCGGGCGCGGCTGCGCCGGATGGATCGGCATTGGGATCGCCACCGCCGCCGCCCCCAGATGCGCCCAGCAATTGCTCCAGAACGGCCTGATCGTACTCCTGCTCCAACACGACCGCGCGGATGTCTTCGGCAATCATATTCAGGACGCCACGGGCCAGCTGAACACGCCGAATGTCTTCACCACGTGTCGCAAAGTTGCTGGAGTAGATTTGCATCAGCGCACCAATCAACCCGGTTGCCAGCACAATCAGTGCTAGGGAAAGCAGTAGCTCGAGCAGCGTGAAACCTCTGCGCGATCGTTTCATCACCGACCTCCTCGGTTTCCCGGGCCGCCGCGGTCGGCTCCCCCTTGGCCTCCAGGTCGCCCCTGCCCCCCAGGTCCCCCTTGGCCTCCACGTGCTCCCTGGCCTCCGGGTCGCCCTTGGCCTCCAGGTCCTCCTTGGAATCCGCCTCCACGTCCTCCGCCAGCTCCCCCAAATCCAGCTCCGAATCCTCCACCAGCACCCGCTTGAGAGCCGCCGGCGCCCGCTTGAGAGCCTGAGGGCTCCGCCGAACCACCCGAACTGGAGTCCGCGGACGTCTCGTCGGTTGCTTCTTCCTCTTCGGGAGGCGTATCGAGCCCGAGGGCCGGATCGATGATCCAACGATTGACGTACAAATCGTATTCGGTTTGAACGAGCCCCTTGCTCGGATCAATTTTTTGCACGGCGACTTGGATCCCCAGCATATTTTCGATTTCGGTAGGCACTTGCTGCAACTGATACATCCACTCGCTATTGCCATTGCCGGCGAAGTACTGAGTCCAGGTGACCGGCTGGGCGGGAATCACCCCCGCGATGACCTGGTTCATGACGCTTTCGGCGACCAACTCGGCTTGGCTCAAACGTTGCGCTTGCAGTGCGTTCTGCGTTGCCAACTGCATCGACTGCGCCAGATAGGCTGTGGCAAACGCAAGAATCGCCAATGCCAAAACGACTTCCAGCAAGGACAATCCGGACCGCTGCGGCAGGCGCGTGTGCGTCATGGCCTGGACTCCTCGACCGCCGATGGGACGTTGGTGATGTCGACCACCCGGCAATGCCCCGTGAGCCCACGGAGTTGGATTGCCCGCACATCACCGCGCTGGTTCTGAATACGAACTTCGGCGGTGCTTGTGCTACCGTCCGGATAAAAAATAACCGACTGCCCCACCGTTTGCGTATTGACGTCACTCATCCCCGGTCTGGTCGACTGCGAGTCCTGCGCGGTGGTGTAGGCCCGCATATCCCCGGCGACCAGGCAACTGACAAAACTGAGATTTTCCTCCAACTGTTCCGGCTCGGGTTCGGTGGGTCCGGCGGCGGTGAAAAAGCCGTTCGCCTGAGTTTCAACCAACGTGCCGGCCCCGGTCATCACCGTCGCACCGCTACCGGCATTGGCGATATCCGATTCCAGCACCCAGGGACCCAACGAATAATCTCTTTGGCCGATCGTGCACTGGAACACCTGAGCCTGACCGGTTCGCATGGCTTCCAATCGAGCTCGATCCCATTTCAGCCGAAGCTCCTGAGCGGCGCCCTGGAGTTTCTGTCGTTCGAAGACTTCGCCCAGCGAGGGAACCGCCAGAGCGCCGATCAAAACGATGATCGCCAAGACCAACACCAACTCCAGCAACGTAAATCCGCCGCGCGCGTCTGGCGCACCGGCGGTAGTGCTGGAGGTTGGGTGTTCGGCAAGCATACTTCAAGGGCGTTTCTGAAACAGGTGGTTGACCTTCAGCGCAGTGATCATGCCGTTCCGTCAGGAAGAAGACCATGGGCTGCCATGCCAAACCAGCGTGACCAGGAACAAGTAAAGCCCCAGAGGGTGCGCTCTCGTCGGCTCTTCCCTGGGGCTGTCGTAAAAATTGTCGAAAGGGGCCTAGCCGGTGATATCGTCTTCGGTACCACTTTGGCCGTCGGGCCCTAAGCTGCGGATCTCGTAGTCGGCACCGTTGAGGGTGTATTCATAGGCATGCCCCCAGGGATCCGGCTTGACCGGTTCTGACTTGACCTGAAACCACTTGGATGGATCTGCCAAATCCGATGGTTGCTCGTGTAGGGCATTCAGATCACTCGGATACGATCCAACGTGCAGCCGGTAGGTCGCGAGCATAGTCTTGTAGTTGCTGATCTCCGCCGAGGCCGCTTGCTGATAGGCCCGCGTCTGAAATCCGCCAATGTTCACCACGGCGATGCCGGCAATCGCAGCGATGATGACCAGCACCAGCATCACTTCCAGCAAAGTAAAGCCCTGGCGTCTTTTCATCAGTCGTGCTTGGCGGCGGACAGTTCTGGCCATGGTTGGTTTCTCCTTATCTAAATTTTCGATTGATTTTCACCTACTTCACTCGCTCACGCACCCGTCAATTATGGGGGGCTGGGCAAGTTTCAGGAAGTTACGCGACTTCACGTGAGTTGTTGGCAGCGGGGCTAGTGCCTCAGCGGCGGGGCTCCTATCTATGTTAAACCGCTCCGGAGCTGTTAAGTAGCGGTACCATGAGGGCCAATACGATAAAAAACACCAGCATGGCCATCAACAGCAGCATAATGGGTTCCAAGAGGCGGACGAGCACGTCCATCCTCCGAAAGGTGGTTCGCTCGAGGCTGTCGGATATTTGCACCATGACTTTATCCAGCGTGTTCGATTCTTCCGCGACGGCGATCATCTCGACCACCTGACTGGGGAAGTGGCCGGATGCGGCCAGGGGCGTGGCCAATTTCTCTCCGGCGGTGATGTTCTCGCTCGCCTTTTGAATCGAACTGGACAGAATCCGGTTGCCGGCAGCATTGCGGCTGATCTCCAGCGACTTGAGGATCGGAACGCCGTTGGCAAGTAGCGTACCGAGCACCCGGCAAAATCGAGCCACGGCCAGATTCAAGAAGATGCTACCGAAGAGGGGGAATTTGATTTTTGCCCAATCCAACCAAAGTTTGCCGTTGTCAGTTCTTAGGAAGGTCACGAGCGAGAAGCCGCCTATCACGATCGCCCCCAAAATGACCCACCAGTAAACTTGTAGAAATGCACTGAAGCCGAGCAGCGCGTCGGTGGCGGCCGGCAGCTGCCCCTTCTCGCGGAGGGTCGCGAACAGCGGTTCGAACTTGGGAACGAAAAAGACGATCAGCACAGTAACGACCGCCGAGCCCACGCAACCGAGAAACACCGGATAGGCCAGCGCACCGGCAGCTCGGCCTTTCATATCTTCCTGTTGTTCGGTGAACGAAGCGACGCGTTCGAGCGCATCTTCCAGGAACCCTCCTTCGGTCCCGGCCCGCACCATATTCACAGCCATATCGTTGAACACGCGCGGGAAGCGAGCCATCACGGTCGGTAGCGGTTCGCCATCCTCGACTCGCAATTTGACCTCTTCGAGCACGGACTTCAGCGCCGGCTTGGTGGCTTGATTGCTCATCACCGTCAAGCTTCTCATCAGGGGCACACCGCTTCTGAGCAAGGCCGCCAACTGATTGTAAGCATTTGCCATGACTTGACCGGCTACGCGCCTGGAGCGGATGGCGCTGGCGTCTTTGGCAACGGTGATTTCCACCGGCAACAAGGCCATACCGTCCAACTGCGCCAACACGTCGTGCTGGCTGTTGGCGGTTAGTACTCCTGTCTTTCGTTGCCCACTCAGATCGCGAGCAACGTATGCAAAGTCTGGCATGGAAGGTCAAGATATCCTATTGGGATAGCGCGGTTGGACGTCGGCCCATGGCCGGTCCGTGAGCGCGGCTACGCAAGACGATCTCCCTTGGTAACGCGAAGAACCTCTTCCGCACTGGTGCTGCCCTCGATGGCCTTACTCCAAGCATCGACACGCAACGTTCGCATGCCGGACTTCAACGCCGCCTGCTTGATGTCCCACGTACTGACACGATCGTGGGCCAATGTTCTGATCTCTTCGTCGGTAACCAACAATTCGTAAATTCCCATTCGGCCCAAGTAGCCAACGTTGCGGCACGTGCGGCAACCGACACTGCGGTACAGCGGCCGTCCGCCGAGATCTTCCCAAGGAAAATCCCTGGGCAAATCCTCTCGCGCCGGCGTGTACTGCTGTTTACATTCAGCGCACAACCGGCGAACCAATCGCTGAGCCATAATGCCTTCGACGGTACTCGAAACAAGAAACGGCTCGATGCCCATGTCCACGATACGCGTGAAGGCGCCGGCCGCGTCGTTGGTGTGCAGAGTGCTGAAGACCAAGTGACCGGTCAGCGAAGCCTGAATCGCGTTTTCGGCAGTTTCCTGGTCGCGAATCTCGCCCACCAGCACGATGTCGGGGTCATGACGCAAGATACTGCGAAGCGAATGCGCAAAAGTCAAGCCAATCTTGCTGTGCACCTGAATCTGATTGATCCCGTCGAGTTGATACTCGACCGGATCTTCCGTCGTGATGATCTTGTTCTCCGGACTGCGAATTTCAAGCAGCGAACTGTAAAGCGTGGTTGTCTTGCCGGAACCCGTGGGACCGGTGACCAACAGAATCCCGTGCGGTAGGCGAATGAGCTGACTGAACAGATTGTACGTATGCGGGTCCATGCCCAGACCCTGCAGATCGAACTTCATGGCTCCCTTGTCAAGAATACGCATGACCAGACTTTCGCCATGAATCATGGGAATGACGGACAAACGAATGTCGATCTCGCGCCCGTGGACTTTCAACTTGATCCGACCATCCTGCGGCAGACGTTTCTCCGCAATGTTCAGGCGTGCCATGATTTTCAAACGACTGATAATCGCAGCTTGAAAACGGTTGATCTCCGGTGGAACCGGCTGCACGTGCAAAATACCGTCGATGCGATACCGAATCACGATTCCCGTCGCTTGCGACTCTACGTGCACGTCACTGGCTCGCGAATCGATCGCTTCGACGAGAATCTCATTCACCAGCCGAACGACCGAGGCCTCCTGAGCCATTTCGCTCAGTTCACTACCATCGACCTCGAGATCTTCGAGCAGCTGAATCTCATCGTCATCCTCGCGCGCTGCAATCAGTCCCTCAACGGTTTCCGACCCCACTCCGAGATGCTTCTTCGTCAATCGAGCAATCTCGTTCTTTTCAGCCACCACGGGAACAATCGTCAGCCCGGTTGCCGCACTCGCCTCGTCGAGTGCATAGACGTCGAGCGGATCGCTGGTTGCCAAAGTCAGCGAGCCGTTGAATCGACTCAGCGGAAAGAGCGAGTGCCGGTAAATCAGTTTCTGAGGGAATATTTTAATCAGCTCCAAGTCGACTTCGACATTTCTCAGGTCGACAAAATCCATTCCCAGCTCTTCCCCCAGGGCGCGCAGCGCTGGTTCTTCCTCGACCATGCCCTGTCCAATGGCAGCGCCCACCAGCCCGGTGCCGGATGACTGGGTACGGAGCTTTTCCAGCTGCTCCCTGTCGAGCAGGCCGCGCCGAAACAAAATTTCACCCGCATCAAACATGACCATCGCCTATCTCCCTCCACGTCCGCCGGGCTGGCCGCCACCGCCTGGCCCGCCACCGCGTCCTCCACCGAAGCCACGGAATCCGCCACCGCCAGCACCCCCTGGTCCACCGCCTCGACCTTCACCCCCGCCGCGACCGCCAAAGGCTCCGCTGTCTCTGAGTCGCTGAAAGAACTCCGCACGACGCTGAGCAGTCGCTGCCGCATCTGCGGCGGACGACGAGCCGCCGCCCCCGCCGGAGGCATTCGATCCGGACGAATTGGACGAACTATTCGAATTCGTATTGGCCTGGGCCTTGGGGCCAAGAATGCGTGTCAGACCATCCTGCAAGACCGCCGCGCTGATCGCGCCCAAATCGGTGACCGCAAGATCTTCCTCGATCCCCTCGCCGGCTCTGTCAATCATGGCAACCAGTTCCCGTATCTCTTCTATCTGCTGAGGTTGAGCGATCACGATCAGCATATTCGTGTTTGTATCCGCACCGAGCGAGATCTTGGGTTCGGCCAACTCGGTCGATGTGCCGCCGCCACGGCCTCCTCGTCCTCCGCCCCGCAACGCGTTGATGATCTCGGCCGGATTGGGCTGCCCTCCGCCACCTCGGCCACCGCCACCGCTATTCCCACCAGCTCCTTCGATACGATCACCGTAGAGTCCCTTGATCGTTTCGAGTACCTGAGACACGTCCTGAGTGATGACCGGTATCAACTCAACTCGTCCTCGCGTTTCAATCGCAATGGGACTTTCCACCTGATCGATCACTTCGAGTAATTGCTCAATCAAGCTCATATCCAGTGGACTGGCTTTGATGATCAGGGCGTTCAGTCGGGGATCGGCCGTAATCGTGTAGTCGCCACTGGCCAGCCCTTCGGCCGAAGACAGGAGATCTCCACCGCCGCCGGCCATCGCACCGAACAGCCCGCCGCCAAATCCACCCAGGACCGAACTGGCGACGTCCCCCAGCAGGCTTCCACCACCGGAGGACCCTGAGGAACCGCTCAAGACGGTTTCCAGTAGCTCTTTGGCTGCTGAGGCGGTGATATTCCGTAAATAGACGACCGTGGGCTCTCCGCTGCCCAGCGCCGCTTGATCGGCCAACAATCGCAACAGGCTGTCAAACTCCGCCAAGGCATCCTTGTCTTCTGACGAAATAATCAGCCCTCCAGGCCCTTGCATGACCATGATATCCGAGCCCTCGCCCGCTTCGTCTTCGGGCTCATCGGCGGCCAGCTCCTCGGCAGGTCCCTCTTCCTGGACAAACGCGACTAGTCTGCCTGCCGGAATAGCATCCCGCACCCCACCCTTCGACGCCTGCGAACGTGAGGGGCTACGCGAATTGCGCGTGCGCAAGTTGGACGTCTCCCGGTTGGTCGAACGCTGCGCCGGAATCGGCGCCGTAAAGGATTTCTGAGGAAGTGTCGGGCCCTGGCTATCGCTTGGCGGAGGTAGAATCCTGATTCGGTTCTTCGAGTTTCTCGTTTCCCACAGTCTTTCAATCTGACTGAGCGCCTGTTTTGCGGAGGCTCCGGTCAGCGGAACCAGGCGAATCGTATCGCCCAGAATGTCACTGTTACTGGCGTTTTCCTCGAGTTTTTCGATCAGCAGCCGAATTTGACTGACTTCGGTCTCGGAGCCTTTGACCCAAACCTGCCGAGCCAGCAGATCCCCATCGACCACGGGCCCGCCCCCTTCGCCGTCCGCATCATCGGTCAATCCAAAAAACTTCGTGATGGCGGCGATTGCCAACTGGGGATCGAGCCGCGTGAGCTGAATGACCTCAAAATCCGAACTCTCTCCAGCAAGCGTCTCCAGCGTCTGGCGGATTAAATCGTGTTCGCTCGGACGCGCCATCAACACCAACTGTTTCGCGACCGGATCTTGTGCCAGTTTCACATCGGGTGAGCCCACGAGTAACTGGGCGGCCACTTCATAGGCCAGCTGGATGTCGATTCCAACCACCTTGTGACGATCCAGTACCGGCACTTCCACCTGGCCCACCGATGACTCGGCCTCCTCGGGGACCTGATCCATCTGCTCCACTAGATCCCGAAGATTTTGAATTTTATCGGCTGCTCCCTTGGCGTACATGGTCGTGCCGAACGTATTGGTCGAGATACTGATTTCGTCACTGATGTTGCTATCCTCTTCCAAACCCAACAGAGGTCGCGCAACGGCCAGTACCTCCTCCGCATTGATATGCTTCAGTGGAAAAGTCTGAATCGAGGCGCCGCGAGAGGAAGTCGGATCCTCGGCGCGCTGGATGTAATCGGCGATCGCCCGAACATGGCCCGCCATGTCGGTCACCACCAACTGGCCTGATGTCGGCAGACTCACGAGCGTTCCCTGAATACTCAGCAGTTGCTCCACTTCCGGCCGGATCGTTTCAGGATCCAATCGCGCGAGCGTGAATAAATATTTTACTGGCTCAAAGTTGCCGCGCCGGGCCAACTCCTCTGCCGAAACGAACTCTGCCAACTCCTTTAGCAGTTCGCCCGCCATATCCTGGTCTTGCTCAAAATCGATACAACGCAGCATCCGCCCCTGCCTGAGCAGCGTATGCCCGGTATTGAGCAGCGATGCGTTCATGATGTCCAAAGCTTCCGTAATCGAATAGCCGCGAGAACGATCTCGATAAGTAAATGAGCCTGGCGGAATCACATCGGATTGAAGCGAGAGGTCTGCCTGCTTTGCCAACCACCGGATCACTTCTTCCCAAGGCTGGCTCTGGAAGTTCATTTCGAGCTGGATGTCTTCCACCGGCAATAGGGCGTTATCACTGGGAGAGCCGGAGGCCAAGTCCGCGGCAGCCGGCGCGGCGGCAACCACGGGTTCGACCAAACGCTCTGGGGGCACCGGAGGTCCGGCCGTACTGGAATCAATTTGGCCGGCCAACAATTGCCAAGCGGCCCACTGGCTCTCGGAAAGCTCCTTGCGAATGGCCCGTTCGGCTTCATCACGCGTTCGCTGTGCATCCGCATCGCGACGGTTTGCCCGGACCTGCTTCGCCCATTTCGCAACCACATCCATCTGCCAATCCGCCAAATTCATCGCCTGGGCGACCTCGGCATCCGCCAGCGACAGCATCCCCATCCAACTGATTCGATACTTCGCCAGCTCGCCCTGCTGCTGGTCGCTGAGCAATTCAAATCCGAGACGTTCCGATTCGGCACTAAACTCACGGCGAAGCTGAGCCTGCTGAGCCAGCGGCGCCTCACGCAACTTCTGGCCCAAGCCGACCGCCGCGCTGAGCCGGCTTCGGATCAGCTTCTGGATCTGGTCTCGTTGCTCGTCGCTGAGCTGCAGCTTTTCGGAAACATCCGGTTTGAGCATTTCCGGCAGGACTCCCACGTACTCCTGACAGTAGCCAGTCAGGGGGGACCCAAAAAAGATGATAAGGGTAGCAAGTACGATGCCTGGAAGGCTTTTGGGCATGTTCAGTCTCGTTAAAATCGCGTCAAATCGCATATTGAAGGTTCAGAAGACGCTGGGGATCCAAAGATTCTCTGGAGTCGACAAGGGGCCCGGGCCGGAAATCGCCTAACAGTTCCCAAAAACTATCTTAACGGTTCCAATCTAGTCACGAAGCGGAAATATTCAGCCCTTAGACAACACGTTGTGCCCGTAAATTCGTTGCGAAGCCCCCTACGGGCCTCTCCGCTCTCACCATCCAACCCGCGCGCATGATCGAAGTTTCGCCACAGCCTACAGATGCAGTCCAGTCAGGGGGGGGGCGAACACTGGCCCTAATCGGCTTTTCCGCACGCGCATTGGCACAAGCCGCAGCCAAAGTTGGCGCGCCAACGGTGATTATTGACCATTTTGCAGACCACGATTGCCAGCAAATCACCCCGCACGTTTGCAGAATCGGGCAGTGGGGTGAGCCCAGCCATGCTCCCACCCAGCCGCCGGCCGCCGAAATGGCCGCCCGGCCCGAGCCGGTCGCAGAATGTGTCGACCTACTCCAGAGATTTGGCCGCGGTGCCCCCATCCTACTAGGTGGCGGAACCGAGAACTGGCCGCGT
>JANQJJ010000449.1 GCA_028281725.1 Pirellulaceae bacterium
CAACAGGGATCGGCCTGTCTCCAGCACGCGCCTGTTCTGCTCTTCGTAACGCTGACCGTGCGGTGCGGGAAAGACCTCCGCGGCCGTCTTGCCCAACAACTCTCGCTTCTCCGCAGCACGACAACGCTCTACGAAAGTCGAATTCACGACGACATATTCACAGCGTGTATTTTTGATGAAGAATACGACCTCAGACAAACAATCGAATACCTGCTCGCAGGTAAAGGGTTCTTTTCGATTTCCGAGCACTTCCTGCAACATGGCTACCGACATGTGTTAGCCCAATCCGGGATGTTGAATTGCACTGCGAACAAGCTCCAGTACGCTGAAAATGGAATCTGCTCCTGCACATAGTGACGTACTCCCAGGGTACGTCACCACCACTTTGCAGCATTCCTGCTGTATGCTTGAATCCGCGCACAACCGCAAGACAGGTCGACGTTCACGGGTGTTGGTGCCTTGGAGTCTGACGCGGGCGCGACTATTCTTACACACTGCGGCGATAAGATTCGAGCCTCCGGCCAGACTGGCCCAATCAATCAAAATTTTACTTAAATAGCCCTATCTGACTGCCCATCAACCGTCAACTTAACATAAAGCAAGCTAGAAATGGTATGCAATTGGCGCGGCGTCCCTGCAGCCACCCTGACCCGATTCCATTCCGATCCATGGGTCCCTATTTGGTCTGCGCTGGAAACCTTGGAAAGCTGGCTTCATGATGCGGAAAACCGGAGTTTCTTCCTGCTGACCGCGCTGGCGGTAGTCGCCCTGCCTCGGTGGGACCGGGCATCGGAGGACCCGGCGCCGGAGGACTATAGGAAAAAGCCCGGGAAGTGTACCGTGGTTAACCGCTTCTGCTCCACAGGGATACTTCGTTCGAAGCCGGTTGGGCACGTCCAGTTCGCAGTCGCAGAGTGCGGATACGGCGTCCAGCGGATGCGATTGACTCGGCAGCCACTCGAAGACTGCTGGCGAGATAGTGATCTTGAAGATTGTTCGTGATCGGATCACTACGCCTCCCCTAAAACCAGCTGAACCGTATCGCGATTGGCACTTGGATGTCTACAGAACGTATCCCATTTATTGATACGCACACTGGCGGCGAACCGACGCGCGTCGTGCTGCAGTCGCCGAAGTCGCTCGGCGGCGGAGACGTTTTGTCTCGTTTGAGCACCTTTCAAGACCAATTTGATGACTATCGCCGCGCTATTGTGTGTGAGCCTCGCGGTTCCGAGGTCATGGTCGGCGCCCTGCTGACCGATCCGGTGAGTTCGGAAAGCGTCTCGAGTGTTATTTTTTTTAACAATGTGGGCTACTTGGGAATGTGCGGCCACGGTGCGATAGGAGTGGCCATCGCGCTGCGGCATCTGGGCAAGATTTCCGACGGCATCTATCGGCTCGACACCCCCGTCGGTCCGGTGCAACTCGACATGCCGCGCGACGGCAAGGTATCCCTCCAAAACGTTCCGAGCTACCGCTACCGTAAACGAATCCCTGTGAGGTTGCCTGATGGGCAGACCGTCCACGGCGATATTGCTTGGGGAGGCAACTGGTTCTTTATCTGTGACGACCACCAGCGTAAGGTCGAGCTCTCTCAGCGGCGCGTACTGGAGAATCTAACGCTCCAGATTCGAGATCAACTCAGGTCGTCGGGCGTCACGGGCCGAAACGGTGAGGAGATCGATCACATCGAGTTAATCGGCCCGGCCAGCGACCCCAAGCTTGCGTGCTCCAAAAACTTCGTGCTTTGCCCTGGCGCCGTCTATGATCGCTCTCCGTGTGGAACGGGCACCAGCGCAAAAATCGCCTGCCTGGCGGCCGATGGCAAGCTCGCACCCGGCGTCGCCTATCGGCAAGAAAGCATCGTTGGCAGTATCTTTGAAGCGAGTTACCAGGTCCTGGAAGATGGAAAGATCTTGCCGACCATTGCCGGGACAGCCCACGTCAGCGCCGAAGGAAATCTGATCTTGGATTCGAATGATCCATTCAGCCTGGGAATTCAATCGTGACCCGCGATAACGGTTCGGTCGTCATCATTGGTGGCGGAGTCATTGGAGTTGCCAGTGCCTGGTATCTTGCTCGGCGTGGTTGGAAAGTCACCGTCGTGGATCGTCAGCGCATCGGCGGTGCGTGCTCGCATGGCAATTGCGGACTCGTTTGCCCCAGTCATGTCCTGCCGCTGACCGAACCGGGCGCGTTTGGATCGGCGGTCAAGGCCTTGCTCACGCCGGGCAGTCCCTTTCGAATCAAACCGCGTCCCGACCCGGCTTTATGGAGTTGGCTGTGGCAATTCGCCCGGCGATGCAATCAGAAATCCATGGTTCAAGCGGCCCACGCAATCCAAGCGTTGCTAACGTCGGGCATGCGCGAGTACCAGTACTTGACTGAGACCGAGCAGGTCGAATGCGAATGGCAGGCTAAAGGGTTGCTGTTGACCTACCGGACCGAGCGCGAGCTAGAACGTTATGAGAGCACCAACCGACTATTGACCGATCACTTCGGCGAACCGGCGCGGCGCCTGACCGCAGAGCAGACGGTGGGGCTTGAACCCGCACTTAAAGAAAGCGTTGCCGGAAGTTGGTTTTATGAGCATGACGCCCACCTGCGACCGGATAAGCTGCTCCAATCTCTACGAAGTCAGCTCGAACATCAAGGGACGGAGTTTGTGGAGGACTGTGAGTTTTCACAGATCACCGGAATGGGCTCTAGCGCGTCCGGTATCGAGACCAGCCGGGGCAGCCTATCGGCCGATGCCTTTCTCTTCGCCAGCGGAGCCTGGACTCCGATGCTCAGCCGGCACTTGGGATGCCCGATTCCGATCCAGCCGGGCAAAGGCTACTCCATCACCATGCCGCACCCGACCGTCTGTCCGGCCATTCCGATCATTTTTCCCGAGCATCGCGTTGCCGTCACGCCCATGCAGACCGGCTATCGCCTCGGATCGATCATGGAGTTCTCAGGATACGATGAATCGATTACCCCCAATCGTTTACAATTATTGCGCAGCGGTGCCAAGCATTATCTAAGAGTTCCGTATTGCGAACCGGAAGTAGAAACATGGTATGGCTGGCGGCCCATGACGTTCGATAGCCTCCCCATCATTGATCGCAGTCCACGTTGGGGCAACGTTTGGATTGCGACTGGACACAACATGCTCGGCTTGAGCATGGCCCCCTCC
Source organism: Pirellulaceae bacterium (assembly GCA_028281725.1). GTDB lineage: Bacteria > Planctomycetota > Planctomycetia > Pirellulales > Pirellulaceae > Aureliella. Next base: position 3,179 of record JANQJJ010000449.1, read on the forward strand.
ACGGGGCGCCTGGTGAGTGAACTACTCTCCGAAACCACGCCGCACTTGGACCCCGCGCCCTATCGCGTCAGCCGCTTCTGAAACCGGCCTACTCGCTCGAGGCTGGCTGCAAGTCCGACTCCGGATCGTGTACACCGATATGCATCCATCTCTTCAGTAGGGGAGACATGGCCAGGCAGACAAGTCCTGAACAGACTGCCATGACCGCGATCAGCTTGTACACGTCGCCGTAGACATCCACCGTCTCGGCAGGAATGGGGACGACCGAACCGCCTTCGTCGACCGCGGCAAACTGCGCAATGATCGCAGCCAGGAACTGGGCAAAAGCCGTCGCTAGGAACCACGATCCCATCACTGTACTGACCAGTCGGGCAGGTGAGAGCTTGGTTACCATCGACAGCCCGACAGGAGACAGGCACAGTTCGCCCGTCGTTAGCAGCAGGTACATCAATAACAGCCAGATCGCTCCGACCATTCCGTCGCTGTCGGCCAGTTGGGTACCAAAATAGAGCATCCCGAACGCCAGGCCGGTTTGCAGCAGGCTCAAGGCAAACTTGACCGGAGTACTCGGCTCCTTGCCTCGCGCCCCGAGATATCCCCAAGCTGCGGTTAACACCAGACCGAAGAGCATGATGTAGACCGCGTTGACGGCCTGAAACACCGACGCGGGAATCTCACTACCGCCAAGCCCCAACTTCCCAACATTCTCCTCCGTAAAGGTCCACTCAATCTGTTTGTCCGAATCGTCGGCGGCATCCGACTTGGCGAACTCGCGCAGGTACGTCATCGCGGTCATTGTCATCTTGGGTTGGGCAACGACCTCCTCAATCAAGTCGGACAATTCCTCACCCGAGAGCTGCTTGTCAGGCTCTTTGGCTGCCTCGACCTGGGTAATGGCTTTTTCAATCTGCGCGTCGAGCGAATCCGCCTGATTCTCATGTCCTAGAAATTCCTGACTGAAGAATTCCAACTCACGGTTCGAATCATTCTCGGCAACCAATCGCAGCGTCACGGTCTGTCCAACGTCGCTGTCGGCAACCAGACGCTCTTCGCTTACCCGGTCGATATTGCGGTCGGTGAAGTTATTTAGTGAACTGCCCTGCTGTTCGAAGAAGGCCCAGAAGAGAATGGAAAAGAACGTTAAAGTAAACACGACGAACATCCGCTCGCGCGCAATCTTACCCATCCGGAACGCTTCCGAGAAAAGATAAATCGTCGCAAACAACCCGGAAACGATCAGCACCAGCCCGGCTGGGCGACTGGCCTCTTCGACCAACGTCGCCAGTCCCTTGACTAAAGGACTGGCGCTGTTTTGCATCGGCTCAATCCAGGTCTCTGGAATGAGGGTCGCTTGTTCCTTGATGCCCGGTAGGACGGAGAATCCGGAAACGAGCAGCACAAAGACGGGAATGATGATTGCCGTTCCGACCAAGACCAGCCCCAAGTTCAGGAAGTACCTGGCCGGATTCGGAGCGTTACCGACCTCTGTAGGCAAACCTCCTCTAGCCAGTGCGATTACCGCAGCCAGACCAGAGAGCACCAAGGCGAAGACGACAAAGGTATTCAAAGCGATCGAGAATACATCACCGGCGTTGAAGGCCAGCATGGAATAGGCGCCAGCCAGGGCAGCAGCAAAAATCAGCACCTGCGTTATCAGGTTCGGCGCCACAAATACGGCCAGACCGACCAGCATGCCAAATGTGGCCAGGCCAAATCCATAGTGCCAGCCATAAGTCTCGCCAATGTATCCACACAGCAGCGGAGACATGGCGGCACCCAAGTTGATTCCGATGTAAAAAATCGTGAATCCACCATCTCGCTTGGGACTCCCCTCGGAGTAAAGTGTGCCGACCATCGAGGAGATGTTTGGTTTGAAGAAACCGTTTCCGGCAATCAGTAGACCTAGTGCGGTGAAAAAGAACAGCTCTGTTTCATACTGCATCAGAAAGTGGCCGGCCGACATCAGCAGGCCGCCTAGGACCACCGAAGTTCGTTGGCCCAACAGGCGATCAGCGATCATGCCGCCGAAAAACGGCGTCATGTAAACCAGCGCCGTGTAGGCACCGTAGACGGCGTTCGCATCCTTGTCACCAAATCCGAGAAACCCCTTCACCATATAGAGCACTAAGAGAGCACGCATACCATAGTAGGAAAATCGCTCCCACATCTCGGCAAAGAACAGCGTATACAACCCGGTCGGGTGCCCAAACAACGTGGGGAGCTGATCTGCGTCGAAACCGTCCTCGGGTACATCAGAACTCGTCGCTTCCATCGCAGGCTCCAAGAAGTCGTTCCAGGTTCTCCGGATGCCGGCGGATCGCCGTGATCGCCAGCCATCGCTTGCGACAGATTAACCAGCCCGCGGAAATGGGGAAACCCCGGCTCAAACGGAATTGCCCCTCAAAGAACGTCAGAAAATAACTTTGCCATCGCAGCCTTCTCTGCCTCGCCACGCGGCAGACTGGCAACCAGGGGATTCAGACCAGTCTGGTGGTGTTTAGCTACGCTGCTGGCGGCCGGAACCCGAATTCACGAGTCGCGCCGGCGTCCCGCAGGCTCCCGCGGTGCTCCGGCTGGGGCACACCGGATACCGAGCGACCGAACTCTACTCCCCACGCCCCAAGATAACGGGGACATCTCGCTTCTTGCCATCACGAACGACCGTCAGTGTGACCGCGTCCTGCGGTCGCTTAGTTTCGATATAGGCCAGCAGGTCATCCGCGGTGCGAACCGGTTGACCATCAACGGCCTGAATTAAGTCGGCTGTCGAAGGGTCCATCGAACTTTGCTCGTAGCGATACGGACCTTGCTGAAACGTTTTGGTTACCAGGCTGAACCCTTGCAACCCAGCCATGTCTGCCGGCCCGCCTTTAACCACGTTGACGACCAATAAGCCTTCCTCTGTTTCGTAGACCCGAATAACACCGATCGTGGGACGGATCACGCGACCATTTTCAATCAACATAGCCACAATGCGCTCCATAATGCTTGCAGGAATGGCAAACCCGACGCCTGCGCTGTCTCCGTCGCTACTCATGATTGCCGTGTTCATCCCAATCAACTCGCCTCGCGTGCTCAGTAGGGGACCGCCGGAGTTGCCTTGGTTCAGAGAAGCGTCCAGCTGGATCAGAGATCGCATGGTGCGTCTCTCGCGCGAGGGAATCTGGCGATTCAAACTGGAAATCATGCCGGTCGACATGGTCCTTTCCAAACCAAACGGATTGCCGATCGCGTAGATCTTCTGCCCGACGCGCAAGTTGTTGGAATCTCCCCAGTCGAGCGGCACGAGTTGGTCGGCCGGCGCATCGATCTTCAGTACTGCGATATCGGTGGCGGGATCCTGCCCCACCATGACGGCCGGATAAGTGAGCCCGTTGAAAAGACTGACCGTAATCTCTCGTGCCCCATCGATCACGTGCTGGTTGGTGAGGATCATTCCCTGGCGGTCCAGCACCGAACCGCTGCCTGATCCAGCCCGCACCGAGACCTGCAGAAAGGAGTCCCTGGCCAACGAACGGGTCGCGATGTGCACCACACTTCGATTGCATTTTTCGTAGACAGCCATGCTGACCCGCTCTTCGGGCAATAGTCCATCGGCCAAGCCGGGAAGTGCGACCATGGCCCCCGGTGTAACCGGCGCCGGACTGCCGGTAGAAGCAGCTAGCGGCCGTGGCGTCACGGTGACTCCATTGCCGGCCGGAGGCTGTGCCGAAGAGTTTCTCAGCCCCGCGTCACGTGCAACGTAACCCACGCCGAGTCCCACGAGCAAACAGGTAGCTGCCAATACTGAAAACCGTCGCATTTTCCATTCCTAGGTCGAGAGAAGCGGCGTCACCAAAATCTGACTCCATCTTACAAAATGCGACACCAAGTCCAAACAGAAGATCCCTCGCCTGAAAATCGGGGTCCGGCGATACCGGTGCGCTAGAATCTCACCGATTCTTAGCGCTCAGACGCGGTGATCCTCAACCAAAATCAGGTATAGTCACCACTCGGGATACGTTTTACGAGTCCCTACCAATCGCGGACTTCGGAGAATTGCTCAGCGGTCTGGACGCTGTCGTGCCCCTGGCGCGTGCCGAAGAGTTCTTGACGGGCCGCCAAGCCAACGAATCTGATTTCAGCTGAGCAAGAAACATGGTGATGGAAACGCCTAAAACCAATCAAGCGATCCAATTGGTGGCTGCCGCAGTCGCTGCCTTCTGTACCTACTTCTGCATGTACGCGTTTCGCAAGCCGTTCACGGCGGGCACTTTCGAAGATCAAGAGGTCTTTGGCTTGGCGCTGAAAACCGTCCTCGTGATCTCCCAGTTGGCCGGATACATGCTTTCGAAGTTTATCGGAATTAAGGTCGTCTCTGAAATGCGCAGTGAGTACCGCGCCGCGGCGATCATCGGCTTGATCCTGGCGGCCGAGGCGGCGCTGATCGGATTTGCCACCGTACCCCTGCCATTCAAAGTCGTCATGCTGTTCCTCAATGGCCTTCCGCTTGGCATGATCTTTGGTCTGGTTCTCGCATCTCTCGAAGGCAGGAAGCACACCGAGGCGATGTCCGCGGCATTATGTGCGAGTTTCATCATGTCATCCGGCGTGGTCAAGTCGGTCGGACGGTGGATGATGCAAGATTTCGGGGTCAGCGAGTTTCAGATGCCGATGCTGGTCGGCCTGATGTTTCTTCCTCCGCTGCTGGTCTCCGTCTGGGTTTTGCAAAGGACACCGCCGCCGGACGAACACGACCGTCACTTGCGCACCGAACGGAGAGCGATGAGTCACACGCAAAGAAAAAAATTTCTGTTCGCCTACTGGCCCGGACTCTCCCTGCTGGTGTTCGTCTATGTGGCTCTAACGGTGATTCGCACGATCCGTGACGATTTTGGCGTCGAGATATGGCGAGATATGGGTGTGGATAAGACGCCGTCAGTGTTTGCCTGGTCAGAGACCATCGTTGCTGTGTGTGTGACCGCGCTGAATGGTCTCGCCGTCTGCATCGTTCATAATCTGTCGGCGATCCGAGCTACCGTCGGTTTGATGTGTGCGGCGTTTGTCTTGGTGGCGGGTTCTGCACTGCTGCAACCCGAAGGGCTGATGTCGCCTTTCGTTTTTATGGTGGCTTGCGGGATCGGCATGTACATCCCTTACGTGGCATTCCACACCACGATTTTTGAACGGTTGATTGCCGCTTCGCGACACCCCGGCAATCTGGGATTTTTGATGTATCTGGCTGACGCGATTGGGTATCTCGGATACGCCGGGGTACTCGTTTTTAGAACGACCCTAGAGTCACCCGGCGCGGTCTTGCCATTCTTTCGCGCGACCATGGTCTTGGTCTCCGTGGCTTCCGTGCTCGGACTTTGGGCAGCTCTATGGTATTTTCGCAAGGCACTTGCGTCCGAGGCCCAAGTTGTGCAAAGTGAGCCAACCGCTCTGCCGGTCGACGTCGTGCCTAAGGGGTCCTAATCAGATCTTCCGCGGCCGCAATATCCAGTGGGATAGGAGACCGTAAATGCACCAGCCGGCCCGAGCCCAAGTTGGTGGCGGTCTGGCGTCGGCCAGACCGGAAGGTCCCTACCGAAGCTTTACTTCATCGAGTATCCCTATGTTGCCCAGGACCGATCGAGCGCTTGCCAGCCGTCAGACATGCATGGCCGCGGTCTTCCATGGAGCAGGGCAGCCTCTCCAGTTAACGCAGTTTGAGATACCGAGTGTTGCAGCCGGAGAAGCCATCGCTCGCATTGAGTGTTGCACGCTCTGTGGCAGCGACTTGCACACGGTCGCGGGCACGAGAAATGAGTCAGTCCCATCGATCCTGGGACATGAGATACTCGGCACGATCCAGGACGTTGGAGATCCGCCGCTACGTGACGTCCAGGGGCACCCGCTCGGGCCGGGAGACCGTGTCACCTGGTCCACCGCTATTTCCTGCCGGCAGTGCGATCGCTGTCGCTCGGGCTTACCACAGAAATGCCGAGAGTTGGCCAAGTACGGACATGAGGTTGCCGAAGGTCGGTGCGCGCTCAGTGGCGGGTTGGCGGAGTATCTACTGCTGCGGACCGGTACGATGGCGGTGCAAGTAGATCCAGCCATTCCCGATGAAGTGGCTTGCCCGGCCAACTGCGCGACAGCCACGGTGGCCGCCGCGTATCGTGCCGCAGGCGAGATCGCTGGTCGCCGCGTCTTGATTCTGGGAGCCGGATTGCTGGGCCTGACAGCAGCCGCCTTTGCAAAATCTCATGGGGCCTCGCATACCGTGGTCTGTGATTCCAACGCAGACCGCCTGTGTTTGGCCACCGAATTCGGTGCCGACTGCGCGGTGGAGTGGCACGCCGACCTGGCTGAACTGCGAATGCGGCTAACTCGGGCTTGCGAGAACGCCGCGTTCGATCTCATTGTCGAACTTTCCGGTTCACCTGACGCTGTAGAAGCGGCCTGTGAGCTGGGCGACATTGGCGCACAAGTGATCCTGGTGGGTACGGTGATGAAGTCGCGACCGGTCCGCCTGGATCCGGAACGCATCGTCCGCAATTGGCTTTGCGTCCGTGGCGTTCACAACTATGCTCCCGAAGATCTTCTCACGGCGGTCGAATTCCTGGCGCGCTATCATGGCCGGTTTCCTTTCGCTAAAGTGGTTGAAGAATCTTACTTGCTCTCCGACGTAAACCAGGCGATTGAGTCGGCGGTCAACAACCGTCCGGTCCGGGTCGCCATCCGCCCTCTGAAATGACAATCCATGCCTACGCTTGAAGATATTCTCAGTTTGTTTGAAACCGGCGGTGATTCGCTCTATGGAGGCGAGCGAGTCACGCAGCTGGAGCACGCGCTGCAATGCGCGACGCTGGCTGAAAGGGAACAGGCACCCGCTGAACTGATCGTCGCAGCCCTGCTACACGATGTCGGACACCTGCTTCACAACTTGCCTGACGATGCACCCGATGACGGGATCGACGACCACCACGAAACCTCTGACCACAATTATCTCCGCGCTCTCTTGCCTGAATCGGTGACCGAGCCGATTCGTCTCCATGTGCCCGCCAAGCGTTTCCTCTGCGCCGTGGATGCCGATTATCTGCGGGAACTCAGTCCGCCGTCGATCGTTAGCCTGAAACTGCAGGGCGGCGCGATGACACCCCAAGAAGTCGCCGACTTCAACAAGCACCCCTTCGCGGCTGATGCCGTCCGATTGCGGAAGTGGGACGACACCGCCAAAGTTCCAGATTACCCAACACCGCCACTGTCGCATTTCGCCACCTACCTGCGGCAAGTGGTAGCGAAGGAATCCTGACCATGACGGCTCGGTACGATGTAGCTGTTGTCGGCGGGGGAATTGTCGGCTTGGCGCACGCCTGGATGGCGGCGCAGCGCGGCCTCCGAGTCGTTCTGCTAGAACGTTCGGCGGCAGCCGAGGGAGCGTCAGTCCGCAACTTCGGCATGATTTGGCCGATCGGTCAGCCCGCCGGGACACTGCTTGCGCTGGCACTTCGGTCACGCGGCTTCTGGCTGCAATTGCACGCGTTGGGGGTGCTGGAGGTCGAAGAGTGCGGATCGTTTCATCTGGCCCATCACTCGGACGAACTGTCCGTGCTGGAAGAATTTTGCGACCAACAAACTCACGACTCCCGAATGCTCGCTCCCCAGGAAGTAGTCCAACGGACGCCGCTAGCCAACCCCGCAGGTCTACTTGGCGGCATGTTCAGCCCTACCGAACTACGCGTCGATCCGCGGACCGCCAGTCGCCAGATTGCGGCTTGGCTGTCCTCAAGCCAAGGAGTGGACTGCCAGTTCGAGACGTTGGTGACACGGATCGAAAACGGCCAAGTTCGGGCAGCGGACGGCCGAACGTGGACAGCCCAGCGGATCATCGTATGCAGTGGTAGCGACCTGCAAACTTTATATCCCGACATCCTGGGACGCTCGGAATTGCAGCTCTGCAAGTTACAGATGCTCGCGGCCGCGGCGCCAAAATCGTGTGGGGCTGGGTCTCCTCACATTGCCAGCGGGCTGACGTTGAGACACTACACTGCCTTTCGTGGATGTTCGTCTCAGGCTACCTTACAGGCCAGGATTTCGGCTCAGTCCCCGGAACTGGATCGATATGGTATTCACGTGATGGCGTCCGCCATGCCCGGTGGTGACATCATTCTGGGAGATTCTCATGAGTACGGCGACGACATGACACCGTTTGACAATCCCCAGATTGATGAGCTGATCCTGCGCGAACTAAGGAAGGTTATACGATTGGATGATTGGACGGTTCGTCAGCGCTGGCACGGCATCTACGCCAAGCATCCGACGTTACCGGTATTCGAAGCGGAGGCGGCTGATGGAGTTCAAATCTGTGTGGGAACCGGCGGGGCCGGAATGACACTGGCGTTTGGGTTAGCCGATCGCGCATGGCAACGTTGGATAGGGGAGACCGCGTGACCGAACACTTGAAACATCTCAAAGCCATCGTTTTTGACTGGGCAGGAACCACGGTGGATCACGGCTGCCGCGCTCCCGCGATCGTCTTCCAAGAGATTTTTCGGCAGCGGGGGATCCAGATCACGGCGGCTCAGGCTCGTGAACCGATGGGGATGGCCAAGCGGGATCACATCGCGGCTATTGCGGCCATGAA
>JANQJJ010000470.1 GCA_028281725.1 Pirellulaceae bacterium
GGTTGCGGCCTGCCTGCTGGCAGCCTCCCCAGCGGCGATCCAATCGGCTGTGGGCATGATGGCCAAGCCACGTTTTCTGGTTCCAGCGGCGACTCGATCGCCGGCCGGCGATAGGGACAACGACCAAATCGGACTTTCGGCTGCAGCAGAAGTCACCGGCTGCATGGTTTGGTAGTCGACCACGACGACTTCGCCGTCCATACATCCCGCCGCAACCAGATGGCTCTCGGGCAAGGCAACCAGGCTCGTGATCCAGTCGCCAGTCCTGGAGATCGTCACAATCGAGGCTGACTTTTCCACGTCCCAAAGTTGAATTCTGCGGTCGGAACCGCCACTGATCAGTCGGCTTCCGTCGGCGGAAAATACGACAGCCCAGACGGCTTGGTTATCACGCGACATCTCTGCCTGAGGTTCCAACTCGGGCCAACTGAATACTTTGATCGAGCCATCGCCGGCCGCGGTGGCAATCTTGTCTCCGGCAGGACTGATCGCGATATCGAAGATCGCGGCGGAGTGCGCGTCGATTCGTCGCAATTCCTTGGCATCGGCGACGGAAAGCACGATCAGCTTCCCATCTTCGGTACCGACGAGGATCTGGCCTTCATCCGGAGCGGTGGCCAACGCGCGTGACCAACGCGAATCGGTCTCGAATTTCTTTGGCTCGCCATCGCCGTAGAGGAAGATCGCGCCTTTATAGTCGCTGGCAACGACCCGCTTTCCATCCACTGCGAGCACACTCCACAGCGACGTCTCCGCCTCGCCGATCGTTTCCAACTCCGCCGGGTCGCTTGCCTTGGCCTTGACGACCTTGGCCGGCCTGAGCAGCAACCCTTCGGATTGAGTTCCCACGATGTGTTCGTCGTCGAGCCACTGCGTCGCTGAGATCCACGGGCCGTCTTCGGTATTCTTAGAATCTCCGTCTTCGCTAGCCAACACCGGTTGGAAGGCGAACTGAGACATCAACAACAGAGCTGGCAAGCGGAAGGAGGCAAAGAAGCACTTCATGACGTGGATTCCTGTGGGGGAGGAGGGTCTGTAAAGCGGAGTATTCGGCAGCAGGTGCAACCCGCCCAGGCGTTTCCCGATCCGATGAGTGAGACGCGCGGCGCCGATGGCTCCGTCCAGTCCGGTCGATCGGGTTCTTGTACCCACCGGCCGGCAACGCGGTATGGACTGAACCCATTGTATTTTATTGTGCGTCAGCATTCAAAGCCCGAGCTGAGTACCACCTCGGCCGACTCGCATCGATGCCCAGCCTCGCCGCGAACTGGTGAGGATGCTCCTGCCCGGCGGAGAGTGACTGAATCCGTTGTCTGGCAATGACTTAGCAGCGGCTTCAAAAAGATTTAGCTGGCCTTGTGGACCGCCATTCTGCGGGTAAATTCTTCTACTCGAAAGCCGATGTCAGTCAGGTAGCCGGCTTGTCCGACCGCCGAGTTCTCAGGGGAATGTTATGGGTCGCCAGTATATCTTCACAATGGAGTCACTCACCAAGAAGCATGGCCAGAAGGAGGTGCTCAAGGATATTTGGCTCTCGTTCTATCCTGGGGCAAAGATCGGAGTTTTGGGCTCCAACGGTGCCGGTAAAAGCACGTTGCTTCGCATTATGGCAGGTGTGGACCGGGAATACGATGGCGATGCGAAGCTGACGCAAGGCTTCACAGCGGGCTATCTGCCACAGGAACCCCAATTGAATCCGGAAAAAGACGTCCAAGGAAACGTGGAGGAGGCCGTCGCCGTCCGGCGGCAGGTGCTCGATCGCTACAACGAAATCTCCATGCAACTCGGTGAAGTCACGGACGACGCTCAGATGCAGAAGCTGTACGACGAGATGGAACGCCTGCAGAATGTGATTGATTCGAACAATTTGTGGGAGTTGGATCGTCAGGTCGAAGTGGCGATGACGGTCATGAACTTGCCGGCCGGCGATGCGGACGTCACGACACTCTCAGGTGGCGAGCGGCGAAGAGTCGCCTTGTGTCAGTTGTTGATCGAGCAGCCGGATCTGCTGCTGCTCGACGAGCCAACCAACCACTTGGATGCCGAGTCGATTCATTGGCTCGAACAGCATCTGGATCAGTATCCTGGCACCGTGGTTGCCGTGACTCACGATCGATATTTCCTGGACAACGTGGCCAAGTGGATTTTGGAGTTGGATCGCGGTGAAGGCCATCCGTTCGAGGGCAACTACTCATCGTGGCTCGAACAGAAGCGCGAACGTTTGGCGCGCGAACAACGGCAACAGGTCAGTCGTCAGAAGACGCTTGCAAAGGAGTTGGAATGGATTCGTTCTTCACCCAAGGCGCGGCAGGCCAAGAGCAAGGCTCGCATCGCATCCTATGAAAAGCTAGCTGCCGAGGAGTTTGAAGATCGACCCGATGAACTGGAGCTTCAGATTCCACCCGGCAAGCATCTCGGCGAACTGGTCATTGAGGCGAAGAACATCACCAAGGGGTTTGGCGATCGCGTGCTGATCGATGACCTGTCGTTCCACCTGCCGGCCGGTGGCATTGTCGGGGTGATCGGACCCAACGGAGCGGGAAAGACCACTCTGTTCCGTATGTTTACCGGTGAGGAACAACCCGATTCCGGGCAGATGCGAGTGGGACCGACGGTAGAGCTGGGCTACGTCGACCAGAATCGGGATGCGCTCAGCCCCGAGGCGACCGTCTACGAAGAGATTAGCGGCGGCCACGATGTGATCGAGATGGGCGGACGCAAGGTGAACTCGCGCGGCTACGTCTCCAAGTTCAATTTTCGTGGGCCCGACCAAGAGAAGAAAGTCGGCAATCTATCTGGAGGAGAACGCAATCGAGTTCACTTGGCCAAGCTCCTCCGACGTGGCTCCAACGTGCTGCTGCTGGATGAGCCGACCAATGACCTGGATGTTGATACCCTGCGCGCTCTCGAGGAAGCGATTCTCAACTACGCGGGATGTGTGGTCGTTATCTCTCACGACCGCTGGTTCCTCGACCGGATTGCGACTCATATCCTGGCTTTTGAGGGAGATGGGAAAGTTCACTGGTGCGAAGGCAACTTCGATACCTATGAACATCAGCGCAAGGAACGCATGGGGATCGCTGATGACGAAGTACGCAAGTTCCGCTACAAGAAGTTGGCGACCTGAGGACGCGGGTCTACCCACCCGCATTCCTTCAGGTGAAACGCCGCGTGTGGGTGGATCTATCCCGAACCACCAAGCCCAGCAGATCGACCTTCGGCTTCACGTTGGAAACCGTTGATAGTACAGGCTATGTGGGTGTGCGGGCTGGCACTAACCGATGGACGCGTTCTAGCAAGCGGTCAAAGGGGCAATTGGCCCGCTGCCAGGCGTCGCTCCATGTCGAGGAGGACGGCGTGAATGCCGGCGGCCGATTCGATCACGAAGTGAGCTCCCGCATCGTTCAGGCGCCGCGCGGCCTCATCGTATAGACGCTGAGCGGCGTCGACCGGCAGCGCCGCAATTTCTTCGACCGAAAGCCCGACGCAGTTGCCTGTCCGCGTAACGCCAACCGTCCAACAACCCGCATTGCGACCCGCCTGGATGCCGACCGGCGTATCGTCCACTTTCACAATGGACCACATGGGATACACATCCAGTCGTTTCGCAGCCTCGTGCAGCAGATAGGGGGCGGGGCGACCGCGGGGAGCGTCTTCGCTGCAGAGCACACAATCCGGCTCGTATCCCTGATCTTTGGCCGCCTCGGTCACCACCTCCATGAGGTCCCGCGTGTAACCGGTGGAGGAGCCGATCTTCAGTCCCATGCCTCGGCATTGCGCGACAGCCTCGGGTACGCCGGCAATCACATCACAATGTGCCTTCAAGATCTCTTTTTGCAGCGGCAGGAACTCCGAGTACAGCGCATCGATGTCGTCATCGGTCGGCGGCCGCCCCAATCGGTTGCTCCAAGCCTGCGACACGCCAGGCATGGCCGCAATAGCCGCGATGTG
>JANQJJ010000559.1 GCA_028281725.1 Pirellulaceae bacterium
GGACGGTTGCGCGCGCCGCAGATCGTTGGGAACCGGGGAGCGGCCGCGGCCGTTTCCGAGGCTGGCTGGCGCGGGTCACCACCAATGCTGTCATTAATCTGCTCCAGCGCGACCGCAAACACAGGGCATCGGGCCGTTCGACCGTATGGGATCTGTTAGATCAGGTCTCCGAGGTCAGTCCGGAACTGAGCGAAGCTTGGGAGCATGAACGACGCTGCCAGATGTTTCGGTACGCGGCGGGGCGCGTACGAGAACGATTCACCGACGATGTTTGGTCCGCCTTTTGGCAAACCGCCGTCGAAGGCAGAGGTGGAGACGAGGTCGCCGCAGAACTCGGCAAATCGACCGGTGCTGTCTACGCCGCGCGCAGCCGCGTGCTCGCCCACATTCGCAAGACCGTGCAGCGGCTGGAGGCGTCAGAGTCACAACTGGAGGAGATGGAGTAGTGTTGGGACGGGACCCAGCGGTTGGGACAGGATGCAGACTGGTGTTGGATCTAAACCTCGACCGCGTATCGGTCTGGTTTCGTTCGTTAGTCCATGCGTGAGTGTCAAATGAACCAGATTTCTCAATGCCCCATCGAGCAGATTGACGCATTCATCCAAGATGCGCTCGATGAATCGCTGCACGCTGAGCTGTTCAGCCACCTCGACCATTGTCAGCACTGCCAACAGAGAATCGAAAGCGCCGCTGGTTCGGCGGACGATTGGGCACTGGCCTTGGAGGCGTTGTCGAGTCCGGAAGGGGATCCACCGCCGGAGAGTGGCAAGTCGCACACACTCGCCATGCCAGTCGAGCAATACAAGCCGGAAACGGCAGCGGACTTGGATATCACTTCGCTCCTGCAATGGCTCTCTCCTAGCGACGACCCCCAAGCCGCGGGACGGGTTGGCCCCTTTGAGATCACCGGCATCGTCGGATCCGGAGGCATGGGAGTGGTACTCAAGGCCCGAGACCCGGCGCTGGATCGATATGTGGCCATCAAAGTATTGGCGCCTCATCTGGCATCTTCACAAAGTGCCCGTCGTCGTTTCGCTCGCGAAGCCCGCGCGGCGGCGGCGGTCATCCATGAGAATGTCATTGCTATCTACCAGGTTGCCCACTGCCACAATCTGCCGTACCTGGTCATGCCCTATCTACCCGATCCCTCCCTCCAGCAACGGATCGATAAAAACGGAAGTTTGGATCTAGAAAGTACTCTTTCCATTGGCTTGCAAATCGCCCGAGGGTTGTCTGCCGCCCACTCACAGGGACTTGTCCATCGCGACGTCAAGCCAGCCAACGTGCTGCTTTCGTAGGGAACCGAGCGAGCCATCATCACGGACTTTGGCTTGGCCCGAGCCTCCGACGACGCATCGTTGACGCGGGCCGGAATGCTGGCCGGGACCCCTCACTATATGTCGCCCGAACAAGCGCGGGGCGAGCCGGTAGATCAACGTAGCGACCTGTTCAGTCTTGGCAGCGTGTTGTTTGCCATGGCCAGCGGACGACCGCCCATCGATCGTGAATTGGGCAGCGAAACGATCGAGCGGATTGCCAACGGGTGCCTGCCTTCGCTGGCGTCCGTAGCTAGCGACACGCCAAGCTGGTTTGTACGGCTGGTGGACTGGTTGCATAGCTCCGATCCTGCACGACGTCCCAGTTCGTCGCAGTCCGTCGCTGAGATTCTCGAGCAGTGCTTGGCCCATCATCGTCAGCCTTCGAAAACTGAGCTTCCGAGCGCACTGACGTCACGCACGCGGCGGGTCCCGCTTGGACGATTCTTGGCAGTAAGTGTCCTACTGCCGCTTACTCTGTTGCTCGGTCTACTGGTCTATCGCGAGCTGCGTCCGGACAGCAGTGCGAAGCAGGACGACACTCGCTCCGTTTTTAGCCCAAGTCCAACTGGGAAGATGCAACGATCGAGCACGCAGCCTGAATCCGATCCGGATGGTTTGGCTTCCTCTACCGAGGATCCACGGGCTGAGTGGAACGCGGTGGAGCGCGATGTCGAGTCGATGTCGGATCGAGCCGAACTCCTGGAAAGGAATGTCAATGAAATTTGGCAACACCAGCCAACGTCCGCTGGCCGGGCGCATCGCTTATCCGAAAACGAGTCCAAGTCAGAAGGGAACAACTAACATGAAAACCTGTCGTACCGCTGCGCTGTTGACGGCGCTGTATCTCCCAATCGTACCGCTTGCGGCACTGCACGCCCAAGATGCCCAATCTGGCGGCAATACCTCTCAGCCGCCAGGCAGGCTTATTAATCCTGCTGACTTCCCGGTGGCTCATACTGCAGCTGAAGACCAGTCGCAGTTGCAGATCTTTTCACTAGAGAATTCAGATCCCGGTCAAATGAAATCTCTGGTCGAAAATTTATTTGATCGACAGTTCGAACAACTTGCCTCGGATCAGCGGACTAGCAGTTTGATCGTGCGTGCTTCCGAAGGTCAGTTGCAGGAGATCGGCCAATTGATCTTGGAAGTGGACCAAGCCGAGACGAATAACCAAGTATTTGCAAGCCAGGATTCGGAGATCAGCTACTTTGCCCCCGCTCCGAGCGGGCGCGTTGCTTCGGCTAGCCGCGTCGATCGCACGGATCATAAGCTGGCTACTTACCCGTTGAGGAATACCGGGGCGCATTCCGTAGCCAGGACAGTGCAAAACATGTTCGGCCGCGAGCAGATACTCGCGCGGGCCGATTCGCGGTCCAACCTGCTTATCGTCCGTGCGTCGCCCAGCACCCATGAAGAAGTGAGAGACCTGCTAAAACATCTGGACCGGGAAACCAGCGAGCCGAAAAACCCCGATCTGGTCAACGAGCATGCTGCTCCCATCGCTTTTGACTTCGCCATCGAGAACGCTGAACCGCGGACATTTTCCTTCTACGCTAGATTCGCCGGCAAGGACGAATCGACGAGTCTGAGTACTCTGCGGCAACAGGCTACCGCGCTGGAGCGGGAGACTATCGATCTAGCGCGGAAGTCGGGGCAAACCAAAGCCGATCGAAAGAAGGTTCGCGCACTGGTCGCGAAGTCTTTCCAGGCTCGGCAAGGGTTGCATCGCGCGGAACTCAAAGAGTTCGTCCTCAGGATGAAACGACTGGAACAGACGATCACGATGCGCGACAAGATTGCTGAGCAGATTATCGACCGCCGAGTCGACGATCTGCTAAACCCGGAATTGCAATGGAATGCAGATGCAGCGGTAGCCGGAAAGGCCGAAAGTCAATTCTCCGCCGAGAACGTGCCACCGGAAGAGTTGCCCAACCCGAGACAGCCCGGTTCGTCCGCCGCAACGAACGCGTCCCCGGACACTCGCTCCGGCGCCGGTTTGGGGGCTGTCGAGCTAGAGGAACACCTGTCGAAATGGATGCAATCCCTTGGTATCCACGTCGCAGTGGAACGGACGAAGCCAGGAGAAGAAACGACCAGCCGTGGAACGTTCAGCGGCAAAGGTCGACACTTGATCCGGTTCGGTCGAGATCCGCAGACACCGCCGGATATGGTGGTCCGTGCCAACTCTTTTTCACTCGGTCCTAAACTGCCAAAGCAAGGCAAGGCCCGTTCAATTCAGTTTCATGGTCGCGATCACGTTGTGATGGACCTACCTCACAAGATTCGTGTTCTGGCCGACCAGGTCGACGCGATCATCGCCCCGGGGAATACGTCCATCTCCATGTCCTTGGACCTATCAGGCGATGTGCGAATTTCGGGCGCCGCGTTTGAACTCGAGTGCAGCACGGCACGTATCGAAGGCAACAAAGCGATCTTATCGCGAGTCGTTAAAATCGTAGCCACGTCGCCGGATGGAAAACAGCGGGTCGAGTACGCGGACGAGATCGTGTGGGATCTGGAGACGGGCAAGCCGTACTTGCCTCAAGGTGTCGATCTCGCCATGGCAAACAACAAGGCCGCCATGCAGCCCAGCGGTTCGCCACCGACCTGGCTCTTGTCCATCACCCGGAGTGCGAGCCGTCTTGCGTTTGGCGGGCAAAGCCCCAGCCCGGCGACGGTCGTTTTGAGAATTGGCGAAGATACGGACGCTGACGTGCGAGAGTGGCCGGACATGGTAGAGGCTGGTCCGCTTTCCATAGTGCTCGAGTTCACTAACAAACTCAAACTCAAAGACGGGAGCCACGCACCGGGACTGATCTTTTCCCCAAAGGCGCGTAGCTTAGATGCAAAGTCTTACATTCACATTGACGGGAGCTTCCGATTCCGTCCGCCACAAGAGATCGTGCAAGATGAATCGATGATAGTGGTTGGCGATGTGATCAGCGCGGACAATACGACCAAGCCGGTAAGCATCTCTCTGCGGCCGCCGGGGGATGATGTGGCTGTGGAAGCCGCCGCCCAATAGGACACTCCAGTTCGGGTTTTGCGAGGCAGCGCGAGTGAAACCATCGTCCTGGTGAGAGTTCTGACGCAAAATCTCCCGCTTCCCCGATTTCGCACGCCTGGCCGGTCGAAATCGGGGAGATCGTGCTTGGCAGCAGGCCGATCTGACGAAAGATCCATGGCGCCGATGGGGTCGCAAGGAGACGGTTTACTGGGACACACGCTGGAGACTCGATGCCAGTACCCATCCGCTACGGCCGGCGATCTGAATCTCAGTCCAGCGATCTCGCGTCTGCAAGATCTTGACCTCTGTGCCATCGGGGATCGGCTGTGACAAACGAGAAGCCGAGTTCTCCGAATCTGCGGCATGTAAAATCGTGTCGCCCGAAACAACCACTGCTTCGTCGGATGTTTGCCCCATCGGGGCCGTCGAGAGTAGCAGCAACAACCAGATGCTCAACGGGACTAGGGCCAAACTGCATAACCAAGATCGCTTGCCGGCAAAGCCTATTGAAAACAAAGTGGCCGCCAGCAGAAAAAAGCACGCAGCGACCAACTGGATCTGCTCTCGAGAAGCCAGCGTTTGCCAAAAGAACAGCGTGTCGATCAAATCCGACGTTTCCTCCGCGCCAGTCCCGTTCGGAACCATGCTCCGCGCGTACCGCAGGTTCTGCTTCGCCTGCCGGTGCCCAGGCTCGAGCAGGAGCGCTCGACGGTAGGCGACAATGGCCGAGCCAACGTGTTCGGCTTGCAGAGCCGCATTTCCCAGATTGACGAACAGATCCGCGCCAGCTTGAGTCGAAGGGTCTTCGATGGCTTGTCGGAAGAGTTGTTCTGCTCTGGAGAATCGACGCAACCGTTCATCACGTCCTTGAGCTTCCATGGCCGCCGAGTACTCTTCGATGGCGGCATCCAAACCAGCTTCTTCGGCAGCTGAGGTGCTGGGCGCTACGGCAACTGGCACGCACAAGCAAAAGAGTATCGATAACCACGCTCCGGGCCTTGCCGGCAGGTAAGCGATATTCCGGCCACAACCCCTCAAACGCCAACCAAGCTTCGTTCTCGGCGGCAAGGCTTGTACCGAATCTGCCGCCGCGATGTGCGAGGTCTCCGGCACGCGGGGCAAGGCACTGTGGCGACAGCGCGAAATTATGGAACACTTGGTGATCATGGATTTGCCACCAAGTTGTTTGCCGCTTCGAGTGCCCGTGGAACAATCTGCTCGGCGAAGTCGTCTTGATCGGTGTCCGCCGGTGCATAAACTCGCGATTCGCATTGTGCTACGATCGCATCGACTTGATCGCGATCGGCCGAAGGGCACTGCGACCGAATCTTGCGCAGTGCGTCGGCAACGCGCTCGGCTGCCTGCCGGTCCGGCAAGCTCCTGGCGGAGGCTATCTGTTGTAGACTTGCCTTGAATCGCATTTTTCTGGCTGCAATCTCCGGGTCGGCATTGCCTCGACGACGAATCACCACGGCAGCAAGCAGGGCTGCGATGCCTAGGCCATAGAACGCCGGTTGGGCCAACCCTCGGATGCCCCCGCCAGCTGAGGCGGACTGCAACTTGTCTCGATCCTTCTCGATGGCCAAATTGGCACCCACAAACGTTACTCTCGGGGTATCCTGCGGCGGCGAGACCGCATCTGGATCCTGGCTCGTCACCTGCTTGGGGGCCGAAACGACATCCGCGGACGACACGACCGGTCCCTGGACAACTTGCATGGCAATCGGCTTGGACCGCGCGGTCAGATACGCTTCTTGGCTCGGATCAAACCAGGAAAACGCGATGGCCGGTATCTGGGTCACGGATTCGTCCTTGACGCGTACGCTGAGTTTGAATTGTTTTGCATTTCCCACCATCGTTCCGGCCGGCTTATCCTGAGGA
The DNA here is from genome assembly GCA_028281725.1 of Pirellulaceae bacterium. Classification (GTDB taxonomy): domain Bacteria; phylum Planctomycetota; class Planctomycetia; order Pirellulales; family Pirellulaceae; genus Aureliella. The sequence continues at coordinate 6,208 of JANQJJ010000559.1, forward strand.
AGCTGAAACAGTTCCTCCTGTAATCCGCCATCGGCCGACAGAGGCGGCAGAGACAATTGCCGCATGTTGCCTTCGCCACCAATCGTCACATCGAGACTGATTGGGTCGCCAACTCGAACCACCGTTCGATCAGCGGTTACACCGATGGAAAAACCTGTGCCAACGGCACCGGAAAAACTATCCGGTTTACCCTCTTCCGGGACCGGCTTAATGATGAAGCTTAGCGGCTCGCCAGCGGCCAGCGAAGGCTGAGTGCTCCGCGGTCTCGGGTCGCCAAATATGTTACGACCCCAGCTGGTGACTTTCGAGGTGCGACACGTGACAGGAATCGATTCGTACTCACCGACAGCATCGGCAATCATCGTCCGCTTACCGGTAACGACGATGAATTCCCGACCTTCTCGCTGTTCCTGAGTCACTTCCGCGTCGACCTCCAAATCACCTGCAGCCGTCGACAGCGTCAGCCGTGTCCTACTGCTCGGTCGTTTGTCCTGGAACGAAAATTGATCGAAAATAGGGGAGCGAATTCGGAGATTGTTAAATGCATGCTGAACCGCTTGGACGTCACCGGCGAATGCCCATCGGATAGTGAGGGGAATCTGCTGCCCCACATAGATGGTGTCTTGAGGAAGCGAGAGTTCAATTTGCATGTCCTCATCGTTTGCCAGTTTGCCAAAACGCACTGACGCGCCCTCAATCGTCTCCCGGCTGCCATCGAACTCGACGGCAAATGGCCCAATTGCGTACTCACCCTCTCGGCTTGCCGTGACCGCAAAAGTAAAGGTATAGGTGACCGATTCTTGACGAGTTATTCGGCCGTTGATGCTCTGGATCACGCTGCTTTCCGAGCGGCCAACTTGCGGCCCCTGAATCGTCAGGCCGTCCGGCAAGCGATCGGCCAGACTACAAACGGGTTCTTGGCCAGGCGGGAATCCGGTCGCGGTAACCTGGACGACCATGGGTTCGCCGACGTAGTAGGGCCCCCTCTGCTGCGCGAACTCAAAACGCTGAGCCAGAACCTGGGTGGGCAGCAACGCCCCGGCCAGCGCCAAGCAAAGACTTGCTGCGAGGCGGAGCGCTTCAGCCGACGGACGCTGCCGCTGGACAGGCCCGTTGAAACCGAATCGATAACCAGTGTTTCTCAGTAACATTCGCTACCAGTCCTTCTCGACCTGACTGCCCGCGCCGACGCCCAGAGGCGGTCGCTCCCTGCGGCGTTCCGCCTCTCGATCACGAATTAGTTGCAATAGTTGTTCCGCGCTCAGGTTGCGCTGTTGATCACGCCGGGCTTCTTCCTGGTCTTGATTCTCGCCCGATTGGTCCTGCTGTTGCTGGCTCTGTTGGTTCTGCTCATTTGGCTGATCCTGCTGGCGCTCGGAATCGTCCAGCAACGACAGCGCTTCGGACAGCTTCTGAAGCGCCGCGCTTTGGTTCTGCGAAATCTGATCGAAGTCCAGTTCGGCTATGGGAGCTTCTGTGTCGTCGTCTCCCAGCGCCAGTTCTTCAGCTGCCAAAGCCATGGATGCTTGTGCCTGGTCGACCAACTTCGAAGCTTCATCGAGTGCCTGAGAGGCGTCATCCGCCTGCGCATTTTGCCCTGGGTTCGTTGGCTGACTCTGGCCTGGATTCGCTGCCTGCGTAGCTTGTTCGGCCAGCGCGGCGGCCAGCTGTTCAGAAATCTGCTGCAACTGACGCTGGCGGCTTTCGAGCGGTCCGACTTGTTCTCCTGTAGCCTCACTGGCATCGGCAAAGACTTCGTTCGTCTGGTCGCCAAGCTCCGCTTGCCTCTGCGTCGTTTCACGAAGGTGCTCGACGAGCGAAAAGAAAAGCCTTCGCAGCTCCTCGATCTCCTGGATTGTCAGCTCAGCTTGGGTTTGCAGGGCCGCCAACACGGATGAGTCCATAGCGGGACCAGCGACGGAGGGACCGTCGTCGGGAGGCGCGCCGTCGGAATCTGCAGTCGACGCTTCTTCGGCTTGCGGGTCCGTCTTTTCGGTCGATGCCGCCTCAGTCTCAGAAACGGGAGTTGGCGTAGGAGGCGCGTCGGGGGATGTCTGCAGACTGCCGGCAGCGATTTCCGTTAGTTGGTCGTCGATCTGCGTCATTCCGGAGAGCACCTGCTGCAAAATCTGGCGAGCTATCCTAAATCGCTCCTGCTCGGACTCGGCCTGGTCCTGAGCGCCGGCGGAAGCACCCTGAGGCGGCGGTTGCGCGGGCTCTGAGCCGGCCTGCTGCTGAAGCCGCTGTAGCTCCAGTTCCAGCATGCTATCGAGCCGCTGAGAACGAGAGACATTCTTTTGCTGAAGCTCCGAAGCGGCTCCGGCCAGCGCTTGTGCCTGCTGAGGCTGGGCATCCATCTGGCCTAGCAAGGCAACGACCGATTGCTCGTCCCGGTAAATCACCTCAATTAACCGTCGAAGATCGTAGAAAAATTCGGCAGCTTCGCCCAGCGCCGCAATGGCTTCCGACTGGCTGGCAAATGCCGTTTCGAAATCGTCATCGTCGACCCGAGTTCCCGCGTCGCGAAAACGCTCTTCGGCCTTCTCCAGCCAGGGCATCGCGCGCCGGACATTGGCCAGAAATCTCTCCGTTTCGGGATCGGTGTTCGCGTCCTCGCCCTCGGGAGGGTTGTTCTGCTGCCGTACTCCCGCCGACAAATTGGTGACGAGTTCCGCGGTTCGTTCGGTAGTCGCCAACTGCAACTCCTGTAAAAAATCCTTGGAGAGCCAACCCGGTGCGTTGACCGGCTGATCACCGAGCTGTGGAGCGTTTGCCAGCGCCATGAGCCGAGTGAACTGGGCCGCTTCCATCGCATCCCCGATAATCACGCCCAAGACTTCAATGGGGTTGCGCAACTGATCGCGACCACGTTTGGCCGCAGTCAGTGCTCCAGCCCAGCGAACGAAGCTGCGGCTGCCTTGCATCCGGCGAGTCAAACTCCGAGATTTATGCATCCGCTGCAAGCTATCTTCTATGTAGCGCTGCATCGCCGAGAGTTGGGCAGCCCGTAGCCGCTGATCAGCCGCCTGTTCCTGGTCAGCCTTTGAGTGGATTGAATCCAATTCCTGCCGCGCATCATCGGCGAACTTTTGCATGTCCGCGATGATCTGTCGCTGGGTGACACCGAGCCCGCGAAAGTCGCTACGAATCCGATCTATGTCCTGCTCCTCCGGATCCACTCGGTCGACCAATGATTGCAACTCAGCCAGATGGCTCCGTTGCCGCGCGATCAACTCATCCAAGCGCGTGGCCAAGTCTTTCGGATTGCGCTTGGCAAGCGAGTCCGCGAGCTCCAGAATCCGCCGAGAAACGACTTCCAGATTGTGCCGCGCGTCCATGCTGTCCGGTCGTACACGAATGGCTTCACGAAAGCGATTGGCGGCTTGCTGCAAGTGCTCGAGCGCTTCGGCCGGTTTTTGTTCCAGTGCGGCATCGGCTCGGCCGACTTCGACCCAACCCAGGTTGTAGAGCGCGCGGAAACGCAGCTCTCCATCGGAACCCGCCTCCTGACGAGCTCGCCTGAGCATCGGCTCGGCTCGATCGGGATCGCGGCTGACGAAGGCCACCGCCTGGTTGTACACCTCGCGCGGCGTCAGTTCATCCCCCGGCGGCTCGTTTGTGACCGCACCACCGCCGACCGCGGGCACATCG
>JANQJJ010000242.1 GCA_028281725.1 Pirellulaceae bacterium
GCCTCGTCTGTGATCCGTTATTGGTCACTCCACGGCTCGTAGCCGTGGAGTGACCAATGACGGATCGCAGACGAGGCAGAGCCTCGAAGACAAGGCGTGCCAAGGCCGGAGCCTTGGCACGAGTCGCTGGTGTGGTGGATTTCACCGTGAAGTGTCGGATTGTTGCCCCTTTTCTCGTACGAACTACGCGACGCGATTGCGGAAATGCGCACTGAAGCGTCTTTTCCGTTCTTGCAGTCCCAGTTCACTGCAAAGGAGTGAGACTCGATCGCTTTTCGTGAATTCCGTAACGTAGATGGCTGCCTGTATAGACGTGTCAATACGATGCGTCGAGCGGAGCCCTTGACTTCTAAGTCACTGCGACTTAGTATCTAGGCACGTCTAAGTCAGGACGTCTTAGTTTTTGCGAGGAGCGAATATGTCGAGGACAAATCTTCCCGAATTTGAGCTACGGGTGCTCAATCATCTCTGGGGGCACGGAGGGCTGACAGCCCGACAGCTCACCGACTTGATGTATCCAAACGCCACGCATGCCTCGTACACGACGGTGAAAAAACTTCTTGAACGACTGGAGGCCAAGGGGTTTGTTGAACGGTCGGCCGCGGAAAGAGCACACTGCTTTACGGCCACAATCGACCGTGAATCGCTGGTCGCCAATGAGCTGGAAAGTGTCGTTGAAAGGCTTTGCGAAGGCTCTGTGGCACCATTGGTAAGCGCCCTCGTTCAGAAGGTTGACCTCAGTCGAGAGCAACGAGCTGAACTCGCTGAGTTGATTTCCGAATTCCAGACGAGAGCGAAGAAGCGGCCGAATCGAGGTAAGCGGAAATGATTCAGTATCTGTTCACAAATGCCGCTTTGGCGAGTGTCCTGACGGCGTCGGTGTTTCTGTGCGGTTGGAAGATTCGCAATGTCTCGATCGTTCACCTGCTTTGGGTGGTTGTCCTTCTAAGGTTTCTGGCGCCACCGTTACTGAACGTGCCTTTCCAAATTCCGACTTCTAGCCCACCGGCTGCGACTGAGAGTCAGCCTCTTCGCCAACCTGTTGCGTCTTCCGAAACAAGTCCTGACAAGGATGTATCGCACGACCGCATAGCGGGACAATCCTCCGGGGTCGGACTGTCGCAGTTCCTGGTCCTAATTTGGTCAGCCGGTGCAGTCGCTGTCTTAGTCGCGGCAACAAGCAGGGCATATCGGCTTCAATTACTTGTGCGACGAAGCGGAACGCGTGACGAAAATCTACAACAGCACATTCGACGCGTCAGCAGCGAAATGGGGCTGCGGCACCCACCCGCAGGGTTGCTCATACGCGCAAGAATCAGCCCCATGGTTTGGGCCTGGTTCAGTCGTCCGAAGATGCTGGTCCCCGTCCAGCTTTGGAGCTCGCTATCCGAAGATGAAAAGACTGCAGTTCTCAGGCACGAATTGGCCCATCTGCGTCGCCGTGACCACTGGGTACGAATCGTGGAGGCATTCGCGACCCTTACGCATTGGTGGTGTCCCGTGCTTTGGTGGGCTCGACGAGAACTCCATCGATATGAGGAGCGATGCTGCGACAGTTTGGCCGCATCGTTCGGTCCGGAATCTCAGGCCGCACTTGCGAGGGCGTGTCTTCAAACTGTTGACTTTGTCGGACAACGCCCACCTCATGACTTGCAATTTGGTGCCACGCGGATGGCTGGTTTCGGTTCCCTGCGTCAGCGGATTCAATTCATCCTGGAAGATGAGCCTACGAATTCGATGCCTCGACCTATCACTGCAGTTCTATTCCTGGTTGTTCCACTCTTGCTCGTTGCCTCGCCTAGGCTGGTAAAAGCGACGACCGAGCCGATGGCAGGTGGAAACGCGCAGGTTGTTTCGATCCCAGAACCTTTCGAACGCATAACGATCGTGGGCCATGTCGACGTGACAATTCGCTACGGTAAAAAGCAAACAGTGACAGTTGGCGAGCATGCTGGACCTCGTCCGAGGTTCGAGATGTTAGACGGCAAGCAACTCGTGATTGACTCCGTCAAGACTGATCCTGGTACCGAAGAGCCCCGCCCCAAGATCTTCATTACGACCCCTAGCATCGCTGTCCTCGAGGCAACAAAAAATGCGTTGGTGTCGGTCCACCGGGCTAAGGCCAAGTCCATGGTTGTCATTGTCGATGGTTCGCTCATATCAGCTAGTGGTCATTGTGAAGCGCTGACAGTTCGTGCTGTTAATTCGGGACGCTTTTTGGCTGCTCCCATGACGGTCGCCAATGCGATGGTAAACGCCAGTCGTCATTCGACCGTTGAGTTAGGAAGCGTTGATGCGTTGATTCAGAAGCGTGATGCAACGAGCCGATTGACCATCGGTGGTCGGTAGCGAGTTGTGTACTCAGGAGACTTTGCCGGTGAACAGTTCGATGGCTTTTTGGGCGACACTCTGGGTCGCCACCATTCCCGCATGTCTGATGGCCAATGAGGGCTCTCGCATAAGTGATTTTCGCAGGGAAGTCTCGCAGCACGCAGCGATGCTGCGACTACCCGGATGCTGTGTAGCCGTCATGCAGGATGACAACGTGCTTTTCAGAGAGGGCTTTGGATTTTCAAACGTCGAAACGAGGCAGGAAATGAAGCCGGACTCGGTCTTCTGGATTGCGTCGATCACCAAGTCGTTTTCGTCTGTCATGTTGATGCAGTACGTTCAAGAGAATCGGATCAGCTTGGATGACCCAATCACTTCCTATCCGTTTGTCTCCATCGGATTCTTCCCACAAAGGGTGACACCAGCAATCCGACTGAAACATGTTCTTAGTCACACATCCGAGGCAACGCCGGGCGAATCCTTCATCTATCACGGTGGACGATTCAACTTTGTTGCTGGAGTGTTCGACTCAGTTCATGGTGACGGACCGCGGTCTTTCGCCGCTGAGCTTCAAAATCGCATCATAGGTCCCCTTGCTCTCGAGAGTACGTTTGCTGGAACGCCAGAACGCGACAGTCCAAAAATCAAACAACTCGTAACGCCGTATCGGTTTGATAGCTCAACCAGACGAATGGTTGTTCATAAACAACTATTGCGGTCGACGATGGCCTATCCAGCAACGGGTCTACTTTCCAGCGTCGATGACATTCTGAGGTACTCCAAGGCGTTGGACAACGGCAGGCTCCTGACTAGAGACTCGTACCGGACGATGACAACCCCCATGACCAATCCGGACGGAGAACAATTCCCCTACGCCTTCGGATGGTTTGTTGAGGATGCCTATGGAGTTGAGATGCATTGGGCGTACGGGCTTGGTGCCGCTGATTCGGCGTTACTCCTACGAATCCCGGAAAGACATTTGACGCTCGTCCTCCTCTCAAACAGCAGTTTTGCATCCGCTCCGTTCCGGTTGGGTTCGGGGCGTGCACTCAACTCTCCTTTTGTCACGTCGTTCATCAAACACTTCGTGTTGCCGAAATCCCAGCATCGCGAGACGCTTGATTTCGACCAACCTTCGAAACTTCCAGAGGCACTTTCCGAAATCGCGTTAGATGAACTGTGTGCTCAGGCGTTTGCAAGGACCTATGTGGAGTCGCAGCTCGGTATCGAACTCGGAAGCTCGGAGCTTGTCGCTATTCTGTGCTCCCTCGACAAACAACGCTTTTCAGTTCCGCAACCGTCCCTGATGAATCTCCTTGCCAATCACCCGGACCCGAGATTCAACGATGCGAAGGACGCCCTAGTGCGGTCGATTCGGAAGAAGCACACGTTTCACCCCGAGGTTGAATTCGACGTCGCTCGACGTCTCGAACGACAGGGTCTGACCGAACAGGCGTTGCGTGCCTATCGCAACGTGGCGGACCACCGAGGGTTTAAAGAACAAGAGTCGACGATTGAAGCCAGCTCGGAAGCGGCCCGCATACTCGCGGCGGCCGGGAAGCATTCGATGGCGCTGCAGTACCAGTGGCGTTCCATCTGTTACGCCAACCAAGCTGGCAACAACATCCAGTCCAAGTTGGACACCTTGAAGAAATTGCACGCCGACTAGGGAGTAAGCATCGAAGAACTCGCAAGGAAGTGGTCGCGGCGGACTTTTTTGTGAGGAGCCTAGCGTGTTTTAATGACCGGCGTACAAGCCCCCGAGGAGCAGGGACAGCCATATCGCCTCTATTTTCTTAAGCACAACTTAACAGATCGAGAATTCTCTCGGAGACAGCAGTCGCACAAACTGGTAAAGGTGCGTAAAACGCTGCTTGCTCTGTGCTACCGTTCGAAGGAGGTAAACCGCGTGTTCCGACGGACAATGTATGAAGATAGAACCAGCGAATTCAAAGAAAAGTCGTCTGAAGTCGACGCTCTGATGCGTCTCTATGGGGTGCTGTTTGACAGGGCGTGTCAATACGTGTGTCTTAACCCAAAGGACTATCGCGCAGGTTGTAGTCATATCGATTGGCTACCAAGTCCTTCGTTGATCGACCAACTCGCGACGGAAATCCGAGAGGCGGGAGCGGGCTACGACATTGACGTTTGGGCTACCGACGAGGAGCATGTAGAACCGATTGTGGCGACTGAGCTCGGTACGTCAGAGATTAGCAGCGAGTTCTATCGCTCGTTGCTCAGTGCCAACGGGCTCGAATTAGTCCCGTTGAACTGCTGGTTGGCAATCACGGAAGCCGTATTTCGAGAAGCCGATGATGTCATAGCCAACCCAAGACACATTTACAGGCGCGTCTCCGCGGCATTGGCCCGCGCCGGTTGGTCGGATGCGGAAGCGTACTGCCGACACGTAGTCCTGCAACTACTCTATACCGGCTGTCTTCAGCCAATCGCGAGAGAAGATAACTCCATCTGGGACAGCATTACCTTGATGCGATGTTCTAGTCTGGCTGAAATGCGGAAACGCAATCGCGCGGGCCTTGTACGAACACTGTCTCTCGCGTTGCATTCGCAGGGTCTACCGGGCCACGTTGACGAAGACTTGGTGGGAGAATTGCTTGAGGATCCCACAATTCGATCCACCGGTTGGCTGCGAGAGGCAGCTTGCATATCAACGGTGGCAAGTTCGAAAGTCTGATCTGCCAAAAATTGGCGCGTGGATTTCCTCCACCGCGCAGTACTGGCCCAGAGTATCGCGTGGCCGTTTCGGCGCTTTGGTAGGCGTCTAGGACGGCGCTACAGCCGGAATCGTCTTTGGTATCCCTCGTCTACGGACGGTGTTACTTCCCCAGGTACCGACGGGATGTTAAAGGAGGGATGAGATTCTGATGAAGAGTTGGCTCAGCGACTGATTGCACTGCAGTAGCGAGGGTACGATCGTCTCAACGCGGGTTTTGAGAGCGACTGGAACGGACGGGCGAGTCGTTTTATCGAGTTACAGTCTGTGGAACGGCTGGCGGCTGAGCTGGCTTGGAGGAAGGTGGGGCGACGGGGATGCCTTGCTCGATTGGCGCCGTAGCCTGCTCGGCTGAGTCAGAAAAACGCTGCCAAGACAGGTCATGCTGGACCGTAGGTCGATGGGCGTTGCCGGAGCTTGGCGTTGAACCGGTGCAATTGAGATTGCAACTCGAGTCGCTTTTTTTCATGGAGGATTTTGAGGCTGTAGACTTCTACACTCGCAGCGCCGCAACGTTGGCGATCGCTTGTATGCCATTTTGGGCCGAGCTGATTGGCGACCGTGCGATTTCCTCAAGGCGTGTTGGTCACGTCAAAAGACGGCTTCTTCTAGGGCCCACATGCATCCGCTGAAGTGGATGTTTCATGCCATTAGATCGGTAGTTAAAGCGGCGACTAAGACTTCGTTAATGTGCTGCGATTTGCCGTGATTGCGACCGTCTCGATGGTATCTTCTCAGCCACGTGAAGGAGACGCGGCCATGTTCTTCAATCGATAGCAATGTCCGTCTCTACGCTAAGAGCATTTCGCCCCTGAACCTGTTAAGAGGAAACTCGAAACGATGGGAATTCTTGATCTATTTCGGAATCCAACCAGTCCAAGTGGAAACCGAGCCAATTCACGGTTGTTGAACTCGCGTTTGCGCGCGAGAAATGAGCAGCGACGCCGACGGGCATTTGTTGAGCAATTGGAAGATCGGCGTGTACTGGCTTCAATCTTTGGAGCTGACTTCGGCGGCATCGGAGACGGCTTCGCAGATCACACAACGGGCAGTCCACCAGCGGCCGGGCCGGCTGCCACTGGATTGCTTGGCGTCGCGCCCAATCAGTGGGAGTTGTCCTATCAGTCCACCCCAGCGACCGATGGGACCGCCAACGAGTTCAGTGTGGAAGCCGGAAGTCTTGGCCAGGGGGCTAACGTTTTACGGATCCAGGACTTCGGTGGCGAAGGGCGTTTCGAAAGCCAGGTCATTGACGTCAGCGCTTTGAGTGTCGTTAGTGTCTCTGCTTCTGGGCTGACGGTTGGCAACGATGTACAGAACGCAGGCAGTGAATTCTTCAGCTACTTCTACCGCTTGGATGGCGGTGCGGATGTCACGACCGACGTTGTGCTGTCCGGAGATACTCAGGGAACCGCAGTGGATTGGTCTCTGCCGTCGCTGAACGTTGCCGGCGTGAACACGCTGACGGTTGGATTCAGCTTCAATGTCAATGGAGCCGGCGATGGTTACGAAATCAGCCCCATTGTCGTGGATGATCTTGGTGGCGGAGGCGCTCCAGGCGTTACGGTGACTCCGAGTGGCGGATCACTGGATGTCGCCGAAGCAGGGGCGACTTCCGATACGTTCGATGTCGTTCTCAACACCGCACCCACCTCGGACGTGACCATAACTCTCGCAACACCGGATGGCGAAACGAGTGCCGCCCCATCCGCTCTGACATTCACGGCCGCCAACTTCTCGACTCCTCAATCAGTGACGGTCACCGCGGTTGATGATCTCGACGAAGAGGGCACACACACCGGTGCCATCACGGTTGCCGTCACCTCTAGCGACACCGACTACAACGGTCTGGCTGTTCCCGATGTGATTGCCAACATCGCAGACAACGATGTGTCGGTTGATCTGATCATTTCCGGCGTGATTGACGGTCCTCTGCCGGGTGGTACTCCCAAGGCGGTCGAGTTGTATGCTTTGAACGACATTCCTGACCTGAGCGTATACGGTCTCGGCTCAGCCAACAACGGTGGTGGCAGCGACGGTTCCGAAGTCACACTGTCGGGTTCCGTTAACGCCGGCAACTATATCTATGTGGCGACGACGAGTGGAGATTTTGATTCCTTCTTTGGTGCCGGTCCAACCACCTTTGGTCCCATTATCGTCGATGGCGATGCCACCAACATTAATGGCGACGACGCCATCGAGTTGTTCAAAGACTCCGGGGGCGATGGCTTCGATGCGGGTGATCTGGTCGACGTCTTCGGGGATCCCAACGTCGATGGAACGGGCGAAGCCTGGGAGTATCTCGACGGTTGGGCTTATCGCAACAATCTCACCGCTCCCAGCACCACGTTTTCTGCTGCCGAGTGGACGTTCAGTGGCGTTGACGCGCTGGACGGAGAGACAACCAACGCTACGGCGACGACACCCTTTCCGATTGGCACTTACAAGGACAGCAACGGAGATGAAGTCTTCATTCTGTCTGGAATCGATGGCACCAGCGTTACTGAAGGCGGGGCAACTGGAGACTTCGGCGTAGTCTTGAACGCCGCGCCGACGGCCAATGTCACGGTGACTTTGGCAACCTCCGATGGCGAGACGAATGTATCGCCGACAGCGCTGACATTTACCCCGGCTAACTTCGCCACCGCTCAAACGGTGACAGTTACCGCCGTCGATGATAGCGACGTAGAAGGTGGTCATACGGGCGACGTGACGTTCACGGTAACTAGCGCCGACCCGGGCTACTCCGGTGCCAGCGTGCTTGACGAAGAGATCAGTATCACTGACAACGATGTCAGTCTGGCGATCAACGAGATTCGAATTTCGCATCCCAACCCGGGTGACAACACGAACAACTTCGTGGAAGTCTTCGAAACGGCTGGGACTGGGGGCGTAAGCACCGCCGGCGTGCACCTGTTGGTGGTATCCGGCGAGTTTTCACCGGGAAACATCGACTTTGCCATCGACTTGAGCAGTGGCACGACCGATAGCGATGGGTTCTTGTTGGTGGCCGATGACGGCACGACCGCCTTTACCGACGCTGGTGATATTCTGTTGCCAAGCCTCGATTTCTTTGGTTCGCCTACCACCTTCATGCTGGTCACCGGCTTCACCGGTGTTGTAGGGCAAGATCTGGATGATGGCTCGGTCAACGGGGACAATGACGGCACGTTCGACGTGACTCCTTGGACTTCCGTTTTAGACGCCGTTTCGCTGGAGGACGACGACGCCGTTCCCACACTGAACTATGCTCCAGCTTTTGGTGGTCCCGTCGTATCGAATCCGATCGGCAGTGGATTTCCACCGGCGGCCATTAGTGCACGACCTGACGGTACGGACTCCTACGAGGCCAGTGTGGCTCCGCCGGCGGATCCATTCACCGATACCACCGGGGACACACCTGGCTTTACTAACACGAGCCGTATTACCATCACGGAAGGCGGAACAACTCCCGGTTTCACCGGAGTGGTCGAAGGTGGAGCTACCGATGAGCTTTCCTTCGTGCTCAACGAGGCGCCTACGGCCGATGTGACGATCACCTTGGCCACGGCCGATGGTCAAACCACGGTTAGTTCCACCTCGCTAACCTTTACCCCCGCCAACTTTGCGACACCTCAGATGGTGACCGTCACGGCGGTAGACGATGCTTTGGTGGAGGGTTCACCCCACGCGGGAGCAATCTCCGTCAGCGTGACCAGTGCCGACACCTCCTTCGACGGTTCTTTTGTTCCGGATGTGGCTGTGGCGATTGGTGACAACGAGGGCACGTCGCCTGGTACCGCTGTCATCAACGAAGCGCGTATCTCGCACAGCACGCTGGACAACGCGTCGAACAACTTCGTGGAAATCTACACCGGAGCTGCGGGGTCGGATTTAACCAATCTGTCCGTGATCGTTATCTCTGAGCGATTCGCTCCCGGTGTCGTCGATTTCGTCTTCCCACTGGTAGGCGGAACCACGGATGCAGGTGGATTCCAATTGTTGCATGACGACGGATTCAACAGCACACGTTATACGCTGGACGCCGGTGACCTGTCGTTTGGCAATATCGATTTCTTTGGTTCACCACAGACCATCTTGCTAGTCGAAGGCTTCCATGGCCAACTCGGATTTGATCTCGACTCGGGTAACGATGGAGTGCTCGATTCGACGCCGTGGGTATCCATTCTAGACGCTGTCACTTTCGATGATGCCAACCTGTCGTCAGCAGGATACGGTTCGAGTTTGATTATCGAAGGCCCACAGCTTCCCAACGTTCCATCCGGACTTCGGCGGCGGGTAGACGGCGGAACGGCAGCTCCTCGAGGCGGCTTTGACCTGCTGCAGTTCAATGACGATGGTCCTGACACGCCAGGTTTCAGCAACGTCATTGCCAAGGGGGTCCGCATCATTGACGTGGCTGAAGCGACCTCACCAGGCGAAGCGGCTGATTTGACGATTTCGGAAAACGGGGTCACCGACACCTTCGGTATCGTTCTCGACGCTGAGCCGACATCCAACGTGACCATCACTCTGACGACCGCGGATGGCGAGACGTCTCCTTCTCCAAACCCGCTGACCTTCACGCCAGCCAACTGGTTCGAGGCGCAGACCGTAACGCTCTCCGCCGTGGATGACGGTGACGACGAAGGAGACCACACCGGTACGATCGGCATCTCGGTGAGTAGTGCGGACGCCGGTTACAACGCTCTCAGTCCTCCCTCGTTGGTCGCGGACATCGTGGACAATGACAACTCCAATCACGTGGTCGTGATCAATGAGATCCACAACGATCCATTCGGTTCGGCTCCGGGAGATCTGGCCGGCGATGCAAATGGCGACGGCGTTCGTAGCGCCAGCGAAGACGAGTTCATTGAAATCGTCAACACCGGCGCAGCGGCAGTCGACATCAGTGGCTGGACCGTCAGCGACGACAATCCATCGGTTCGGCATGAGTTCCCTGCCGGTACGATCCTGGCCGCAGGACAAGCCATTGTCGTTTTCGGTGGCGGTACGCTAGGTAGCTATGGAACGTCGACGCTCGTTCAAGCAGCGGAAGTGGGCGGTTCGCCGACCGGATTCCTCGGCTTCGGAGCGGCGGACTCGGCCGTTCTGTCCGATGGAGTAAGAACGATTGACTTCCACACTTGGGTGGTCGACGACGGCATTGATGACGGCGTCAACAACTCCTTGGCACGCATCCCGAACTTCACCGGTGCTTTTGTGGACCAAGGGAGCGAAGACGGGTTTGTCACGCTCTTTACACCCGGCGTGAGCAACGTGCTGCCATTTGGTGACTTCGTACTCGGAACAGGAGTAACCGTCACGCAAACAGGCAATCAGGCGGTCACCGAAGGTGGTGCGGCAGGTACGGATTCGGACACGTTTGAAGTGGCACTGAATTCGGCGCCGACTGCCAACGTAACCATTACCATCGCGCCTGACGCTCAAACAACCGCGTCGGTGCCGGCTCTGACGTTTACTCCGGCTAACTTCAGTACTCCCCAATCGGTCACGATCACAGCCGTGGACGATGCGGTCGTCGAAGGTGGTCATACGAGCAACATCAGCCTGACGCCAAGCAGCGCGGATGCGGCCTACAACGGTTTGTCCATTCCCGATGTGGTGGTGGATGTTACCGACAACGACGTTGATTTTCAGATCAACGAAATCCGTGTTTCCCACACCAGCCTGGACAACGACTCGAACAACTTCCTGGAGTTGTACGAGACCGGAGGCAATTCGGTTTCTACCGATGGCCTGACGCTGGTAGTCATTCGTAGCGAAGACGGTGGGTTTGGCTCGCCCGGTACGATCACTCAAGTCTTCCCTCTGGACAGTGGCGTCACTGACGCAGCCGGCTTCTTGCTGTTGCATGACGACGGTTTCGCCGGCGTGACGGATCCCGGTGATGTGTCCAATACCGGACTCGACTTCATCGGCGCTCCGATGACCTACGTGATTGTGTCCGGCTTTACCGGCATCGTTGGACAGGACTTGGACGATGGGTCGGTCAATTTGGACAACGATGGTGTCTTTGACGTCACGCCATGGAACACCGTCATTGATTCGATCACGCTCGATGATATCGATGGCGATGCCGATCCAACCGTGGATTACTCCGCGACCTTGGGTGGCACCAAGATTGATGGCTTAGGTGACACGTTCGTGTTGGCTGCCGCGAGTGCCTTGCCTGATGGTAGCAACAACTTCTCGGCGAGTGCTGCTGATCCGTTTAACGACACCAGCGGTGATACACCGGGTGCGACCAATGTCAGCGATGCGACACCACCCACGATTACGAATGTGATCATTGCCGGCAGCACATGGACGGCACCCTTTATTGGGGCGGTCGGTGGAAACGGACTAGGCTATGCCTTGCCTGGTGCCGACCAAGAACTCGCCATGCCTTGGAACAACATGGACACGATTTACATCGAGTTCAGTGAGGACGTGCAGAAGGCGGGTGGCGCCGACATCGACACGTCCGATTTGGCGTTGGGAGGCATCAATGTCTTGGACTATGAACTGGCTCCAGGATTCGGCCTGACCACGTCGTATTCCGATGGTGGCGGATCGGGACCGTTTGTTTTAACCATTAGCATCGTCGGCGTGTCGAACTTCGATACCGACCGCCTCGTTCTGCGAGTGGCTGACTCCGTTCAGGATGCCGCCGGAAATGCTTTGGACGGCGAATGGACCAACTCGGTTTCGACGGCTTCCGGCAATGGTACAGCCGGCGGTGACTTGTTGATGAACTTCAACATCTTGCCCGGTGACACCGATCGTGGTGGCTCGGTATTCGCGAACGATGTCATCAATACGAACTCGTCTCAGTTCAGTTTCCCTGGTTTTCCAGCCTATGACGTCTTCCGAGACTTCGACGGTTCGGGCAGCATCTTTGCCAACGATGTGATCTTCGTGAACGGTCGGCAGTTCAACTTCTTGCCGGTTGGTTCGCCCATTGCTCCTCCGCCAGGCAGTGCCGGTGGCGGCAGCAGTCTGCTGAGTGTCAGTGGTGATTCACCGGAGTTCGGTGGCATGCCGGAGATCGAAAGTAGCTCGGATGACGAGGATGGCGACGCCAACTGGTCGAGCCTGGTGGACGGGTTGTTCGACGACGTTGGTTCGCTGGGCATTCTCTAGGCGGTAGTAGAAGTAGATGGTCGTCTTGGTGTCCCGGCATTTGCCGGGACACCAAGTGCCTGCAATTGACAGATCCCGCTGACGTGGCGGGAGATTGATGTACTCGATTTGGAGAGAATCTAGATGAAAAGAGTCGGATTATTTTTGGCGGCGTTGATCGTTGCCGTCAGCTCAACACAAGCGAGAGCCAGCTTGCTGCTCACCGGTGAAGTGGAAACGTTCACCGGCCCTGGAACGTACAGTCTGGATGTTTTGGCCACGGCTGTCGGTCAAGATGAAACCATTGGTGGTTCCAACATCGCACTCGACTTTTCCTCCGTGGGCCTGGTGGGAACTCCCAGCTACGTTGCCAACCCGGCGTTCAACCTGCCTGCGCCGGTTGTCCCAATTACAGCGACTGTATTTGGACTTGGGGGCACCAGCACCGCTGCTCCGGATCTGACCATCGCAGCGGGCACGACCGCAATTCTCGGTACGGTCACTTTCGACGCTACCTCGTTAGGGGAACTGTCCTTCTTTTCCGGAGCGACGTTCCAATTCACACCCGGTGGTGTTCCCATCACATTGGACTTGGGCGCTGGTCCAACTCTACAGCCAGTGCCATCCCCGACGGGTTTCATGGGGCTGGTTTCCCTGGGGCTACTCGGGGTAGTCGGTGCAGCTCGTCGTCGACGCAGCTAGTCCCGCCGCCCGGGGATCGTGATTCACAAACGAACGAACGACCTGCAGCAGAGCTTCTGATGCAGGTCGTCGCTTTGCTTTTTTAATGCTGGCTGGGCAGCGCCACCTTCAATCCTTCAAGTAAAAACTCCATGCTTGCGGGGCAATGAGCGGCAAGACGCTAGCCGCCGGCTGATGCAGCAAAACCCGCGGCTAGCGCCTCGCGGCTCATGCAAAAGTGACGCTGGCCAGCGAGGTGCATTCTGTTTTTTTCCATTCCTGGATTTGCAATACACGTCTTTTTTACCAGGCAGGCTGGCAAATATGATTGAGATTCTAAGACAGTTGGTAATGCGCAAACGCGGGAGCCGACGTCGCCAACGACGCGTCCATTTTGAATGCCTGGAAGCTAGGCGGCTATTAGCTGCGATTCGTTTTGCCGCCTGGAACACGCTCAATAATCCTGACACGGTGCTCGAAGATGCGGACTTCAGCACAGTTTTGGAAGCGATTGGCAACGAGTCAGTGGGTGGGGTGCAGCAACCCATTGACGTTCTATCTCTGCAGGAAACGGATTTCGCTGGTTCGTCCGGCTCTATCGGTCGCATTGAAAATATTTTCGACTCGCTCTATCCGACGGTTGACTACGCTAGCGTGGTCACAACACTCGATGGTGGTGGAGACGCCACAGGCTTTGTTTACAACACCTCGACCGTGACGCTTCTCGAAAACACGACGGTTCCTGGTTCTCTAACTCACCGCATCATGCGAGCCAAGTTTCGGCCCGTGGGTATCACGACGATGGATCGTGACTTTTTCGCCTATTCTGTTCACTTGAAGGCCGGCAACGATCCGAGCGATGCGACGCGCCGAGGCTTGGAAGCGACAATCCTGAGAAACGACGCAGACGCGCTGGGCGAAGGCGCGAATATCATCTTTACCGGCGACCTCAACTTGCAAAGTAGTTTTGAGGTCGCCTGGGGAAATCTGACTTCAGCCGGAAATGGCCAGCTGTTTGATCCGATCAATCGTCCGGGTAGCTGGCACAACAATAACGCGTTCAAAGACATTCACACTCAAAACCCGCAGAACAACCCTCAAGGCGGGTTTATGGACGATCGCTTTGATTTTCAATTGATCAGCAATGAACTGACCGATGGCGGCGGAATTGAGTATATCCCCGGCTCATATCGAGCGTTTGGAAACAACGGTACTCATAGCTTGAACGGTCCTATCACGTCGGGTTCCGGAGCCAGCCCGGCCGTTCTCAGCGCACTGGCGGCGGCCAGCGACCATTTGCCGGTTGTGGTGGACTACGATATCGGTGCGCTGGCACCCAGCGTACGGATTACGGAGTCGGGCGGGGCTACCTCGGTGACAGAGGGCGGTGCGACGGACACGTACACGGTCGTTCTCGGCACCGTACCGACCAGCGATGTGACGGTGACACTCTCCGTCGATTCCCAACTGGATCTGGGAGCCGGCCCTGGCGTTCCAGTCAATCTAACGTTCACGAATCAAAATGCTCTGACCCCGCAGTTGGTCACCGTGGCGGCGGTCGACGATTTGTTAGTCGAAAGTCAACACAGTTCTACGATCACGCATTCAACCGCCAGTTTGGACGGTGACTACAACGCATTGCCGGGTGTGGACGATGTGTTGGTCGCCATCACAGACAATGATACCTCGGTCGTAATCAGTGAGATCATGGCGAATCCACTGTCTGATGAATTGGCGCCGGGCCGCGGGGAATGGATTGAAATTGTTAACACCGGTAGCGGCACGGTCGACTTGTCGAACTGGCGATTTGACGACGAAGATAGTGGTCCCGACCAAGACTGGGGACTCATTCCGAATGGAACGACACTGGATGTGAATCAGGTCGCCGTCTTTTTCGACGCTGCTTTTACGACTGAGGCGCAGTTCCGTAGCGAGTGGTCCGTTCCCAGCGCGGCCAAAGTCATCGGACTTGCCTGGGGCGAACTCAACAACAACCCTTCTTCTACCAATGAAGTCCTGCAGTTGCTTGACAACTCCGGCACTTCCATCGACATCGTCAACTACGACGATGCTCCACCTTGGCCACTCGATAATCCATCGGGCCCGAGCATCTATCTGGAAGACCTGGCCTTCAATAACAACTTTGGTCAAAACTGGTCGCGGTCGGTCGTTGGCGTTGAAAGTGCGGTGGCGGCTACCGGGCCGACTTTTGATACCGGAGATATCGGATCTCCAGGCAACGCACCGGGTATCTCAGGTCCCCAAGTCGTTTTGTCAGTTGACGACGTGCAGGTCAATGAAGACGCAGGTACCGCAATCTTCACGATCTCGGCCAATCAGGCCCCGACAGCCAGCGTGATGGTGGACTATGCCACTGCAGATGGAACCGCGACCGCTGGTGACGACTATACGGCGGTCAGCGGTACGGCGACGATTTCAGCAATGGCAACTTCAACGACTGTCGTCGTGAACATCGCGGATGATCTCTTGGACGAAGATGCC
The DNA here is from genome assembly GCA_028281725.1 of Pirellulaceae bacterium. Lineage (GTDB taxonomy): Bacteria > Planctomycetota > Planctomycetia > Pirellulales > Pirellulaceae > Aureliella. Next base: position 15,353 of record JANQJJ010000242.1, read on the forward strand.
GAAACATTTCAGCTGAATCTTTTCAATCCGTCGGCGGGTGCCGTAACCGGAGACGCGTTGGGGATTGGCACCATCTTAGACAACGATACTGCCGGCGTGACCCTCGTCGAATCGGGCGGTAGTACGCATGTCACCGAGGGAGGCCCGGCTGACAGTTTCACCTTGGCCCTCGACACGCTGCCAGCATCAGACGTGACGGTCACGATAACTCCCGATGGTCAAACCGACCTGGGAAATGGAGCCGGAATTCCCGTGACCAGGGTGTTTACGAGTTCGAATGGCACGACGGCTCAAACAGTGGATGTGACTGCCGTCGACGATGCGCTGGTGGAGGGGAATCATACGAGCGACATCTCGTTTAGCTTGGCCAGTTCAGATACCAATTACAACAACCTGAACGTCCCTGACGTTATTGCGACCGTCGCCGACAATGACACCACGACCGCCATCACGCTAACCGGCGAAACAGAGACATTTACCGGCCCAGGGACGTACACATTGGACTTCTTTGTGACGGCATCTGGCGGGCCGCAAACGATCGCTGGTTTTAACGCGCCACTGCTTTTTGACGTACCGGGAGTTACCTTCGGTGGAACGATCGACGAGTTCACGCCCAATCCCGCCTTCGAGTTGGAGTTCGTGACGGCTCTAACGGGTGCCAATACATTCGGCGTTGCCGCTAGCACCGGTCCGGGTCTATCACTGGCTGACGGCCAAACCGAGTTACTCTTCAGCGTCGACGTGGTGGCTGATTCCAGTGTCGTGATTTCAACGGCCACGGTTGTCAGCAGCGTTGTTACCTCGGGGCCTGATGCGATTAACTTGCAATTCTTTGACGATCAGATTCAACCCATTCCGACGGTGAACGTCGGCGGTGGAGCAACACTCGAACCGCTCCTTCCCGGTATCGAGTTAACCGCTGAGATCGAGGAGTTTGGCGGTCCGGGAACGTATTCTTTGGATTTCTTCGTGACTGCGAACAACGGTCCGCAAACCATCGTCGGCTACAACGTACCCCTCTTTTTTGGCACTTCGGGAGTTACCTTTGGCGGAACGGTCGACGATTTCGCCCCCAATCCGGCGTTCGCCTTGGAATTTGTCGCTCCGTTGACCGGGGTCAACGCATTTGGGGTGGCGGCCAGTACCGGTCCGGGACTGTCCCTGGCTGACGGCCAAACGGAATGGCTGTTCACGGTCGATGTCGTGGCGGACTCATCGGCTGCTATTTTGTCTCCCGAAGAAGTCGTAGAAGTCATTACCAGTGGTCCAGATGCGATCAATCTGCAGGTCTTTGACGAACTTGTTCAGCCAATTACCAACATCAGCATCTCCGGTGGGGGAATCCTGACTCCCGCCGTGGCCCCAAGAATTGTTGACGTGGTGGTGGCCGGGAGCAGCTGGACCGCGGGATTCATCGATTCGGTTGACGGCTCAGGAGCGGGAGCTGGAAATGGATTGGGCCTTTCCCTGGCCGGCCCAGATCAACTCCGCAACCTTCCCTGGACCAACATCGACCGCATTTACATCGACTTTGACGAGGACATAGGAAGTTTCGACGCCGCTGATTACAGCTTGGGAGGAGTCCTTGTCGCTGACTACGAATTGGAAGTTGGTGTGACGGCGTCCTACGACCAGGACCCGGATGGCGATCCACAAACCCCGGGTTCGCGCGTCACCTTAGCTTTAGCCGCTCCCGTCGGAGCGGATCGACTCTTGTTGACCATTCCTGACACGGTCGGCGACTTGGCTGGCAACGACTTGGACGGCGAATGGACCGATGCCGTTTCCCTGATGTCCGGCAATGGCTCGCCGGGCGGACTCTTCTCGTTCCAGTTCGAAGTGCTTCCAGGTGACGTAAACGACTCCGGTGGCGTGTTTGCCGATGACCTAATCGCCGTGAATGCCGGTCAATTCACGTTTGCCGGAGTGCCGAGTTTCGATCCGTTCTTGGACCTGAATGGCTCTGGTTCCGTCCTTGCTGACGACATCATTCTTGTCAACGGATTGCAATTCACCTTCTTGCCGCCCGGTTCTCCGGTCCCTCCGCCACCGAGCATCGCAGAGCTTTCTGTTGTGAGCGAGTTGCGAACAGATCGTGGTCGTCCCCACCGTCCGGTCCCGCTTGGTGAGACCTTGGGCGACCGATGGGGCGCAGACAAAACCGATTGGCAGACCGGTGTCGATGAAGCGTTCTCAAACGCGACCGACCTCTTGAGCGTGTAACGTCTCGACCGCCTGGGCGGACTTCAAATGTTACGTAGGCGGGAAGATTGTGTTAACGCCGATTTAAGGTTCGGTGGCACGCGGATATTCGTGGCTAGAATGTCGCCGCAAGCTACTGCCTTCGTTTTGAACTTCGGAGTCGTGTGTTGCGAAGCCGAAATAAGAGTTACTCCTGGGAGATTAACTATGAGATGTTGTTTAGCCCTGTTGCTTTGCTTGATCGCATCGACCGCTCACGCGGGTCTGGTGCTGACAGGCGAGGTGAAGCAGTTTACAGGGGCGGGTATCTACAGTTTGGAAATCTTTGCTGAAGCGGTGGGGCAGCAGGAAGTTGTCGGCGGTTCGAACATCGCACTCGATTTCTCGAACGTTGGGTTAGTTGGAACTCCGACCTATGTGGCCAATCCTGCCTTCAACCTGGCCGCACCAGTGGTCGCGATCTCGCCCACTGTTTATGGTGTTGGCGGTACGAGCACGGCCTCACCGGCTCTAACGATTGCACTCGGCGCCACCGAATCGCTCGGGACCATCACTTTCGAAGCAAGCAACGCAGGGGTACTCGATTTCGCCCCAGTCGCAACGTTTCAGTTCACGGAGGGGGGACTGCCTATCTCGACGGCCCTCGGCCCTGGTCCGGCGCTCTCGCCGGCCGCCGCCAGTCCTGAGCCCTCCTCACT
>JANQJJ010000048.1 GCA_028281725.1 Pirellulaceae bacterium
GACCAGCGTATCCTTAAGAAGATCCCGATTCTTGAGGTCCTGGAGAAAGCCGGCGATGGGCTTGTCCACTTCAGCGGCGTTTTTCGTGTGGCCGCGATACAAATCAGAATGCTGGTCCCACTGGACTTCACTGTCGCTATGCGTGACTTGGACGAATCGCACACCGGCCTCCAAGAACCGTCGCGCTGTCAGGCATTGACGGCCAAAATCTTCGGTTACCGGATCGTCCGTACCGTAGAGTCGATGCGTCGCCTCCGTTTCTCGAGAGAGATCTTGAATCATCGGCATCGAGGACTGCATTCGAAAGGCAAGTTCGAACGAGTTGAGACGGCCCTCCAGGGCCTGGTTGTGACCGACCCGCTGAAGATGTTCACGATTCATCTCCCGGACAAAATCAAGCTGCTTTCGCTGCAGTTCATGGCTCAGGCGTGGATTGCGAACGTGCTTCACTTTAGCTCGGCTGGCCGGTTGGCTCGCATTGCCCAGCGGAGTCCCCTGACAATAAGCGGGCAAGAAAGCCGCTCCCCAATTGTTTACTCCACCATGCGCGAGCGTGGGACAGATCGTGACGAACGCCGGTAGGTTCTCATTCTCCGTGCCAAGTCCGTACGTAACCCAGGCGCCCAGACTGGGGCGAACGAACTGATCGGTTCCCGTGTGCAACTTCAGCGACGCGCCTCCGTGCGCCGGGTTCGTTCCGTGCACCGACCGTAGGATGCACAAATCGTCAACGTGCTTTGCCACGTTGGGAAAAAGATCACTAACCGGAAGACCGCTATCCCCGTATTGCCGAAACTTCCACGGCGACCTCAGCAAGTTACCCTGTTTGGCAAAGGTCACATCGGGTAAATCAAACGGCGGCGGTTTACCGTCGTCCCGATCCAGCAGCGGTTTAGGATCAAACGTATCAACGTGAGACGGTCCGCCCTTCATAAACAGGAATACAATCCGCTTTGCCCGCGCTGCAAAATGCGGCGGCTGAGCTTCCAGCGGATTCGGTACCGCTGGAATCGGCTCATCGGCACGCACCCCCTCGCCGAGCATGGCAGCCAAAGCTAAATGCCCAAAACCAACTGCGGACGTCTTGAGTAGTTGCCTGCGATAGATGAGTGCGGGAGTTGGGCTCTGATCGTGCACGGTTTTCTCGATCCTTACGGCTTTTCTTGTTTTCTTGTGACGCCTATGGCAAGGAAGGGAGTAGGGGGAGACCAGCGGATATCGCAACACTCACTTCACGTAGACAAACTCGTTGCTGAGATACCAACTTTGACAGAGCAGGCTCCACCTGTCTTGCTCACTCAGTTCACTCTGGTCACCTAGACTCGCCAGGAATCTCAAAGCGCGGTCTGCTTCCGCGTCTGTCGGGGGACGAGCGAATGCTAGGTTGTAAGCGTAGTCCACGCGCAGATCGTCTTGCGAAAAACGCCCCATCACGTGGCTTGCCAGCGCGCTGGCTGAATCCATGACGAGTTCATCATTCATCATCAACAAAGCCTGCGGCGCAACCACGGTAGCATTGCGACTGCCGGTGGGCGTGGTCGGATCGGGAAAATCAAACTGCTCGAATAGGGTGTACAAGTTGTTGCGGATGATCGGTAGATAAATGGCCCGCCTGAGACTGTCATACTTAGTGTGATCGACCGACGTGTGATTGAAGACGAATTGCCGATTTCGCAGTGGAACGGTTTTCCCGCCGATTCGAGTATCCAAGCGACCGGCAATTGCCAACATGGCATCACGAATTTGCTCAGCCTCCAGTCGCTGCAGGCGAAACTTCCAGAGTAGTCTATTCTCCGGATCCACCGCAGGAGCTTCACCAGCTTCCTCGACGACTGAAGCCATCTGGTAGGCACTCGAAGCGAGAATCAGTCGATGCAACTTTTTTGTCGACCAACCCGATTCGATGAAATAGCGAGCCAACCAGTCCAGTAATTCCGGATGGGTCGGACGTTCTCCGAGTTGTCCAAAATTCTCTGTCGAAGCGACGATTCCTTTTCCGAAGTGCCAGTTCCAAACTCGGTTCACGTACACGCGTGCCGTTAGAGGATGTTGGCTGCTGGCCATCCAACGTGCCAGTTCTAATCGTCCACTTTGGTCGGCTGGCCAAACGGGCTGCGTCGCCGAGGTCCGCATCACCTCTGGAAAACCACGCTCGACGGCGTCACCCAGGTTGCGATGACTACCCCTGATGTGCACAGGCAAGCTGACCAGGACGGACCCATCCGAGACGCCCATGGCGCCCGGTTCATCGGGTGCGTCCGATTCGAGCAATCGTGCCTCTTCCAGCAATCGGTAGTACTCGCGCAGCGCCCGGTCATCCAAGGCGTATTCAGGCTGAGGCGGTACGGAGAGCAAGCCCGACTTGTTAGCCAACTCAGCGCGCGTGTTCGTTAACAATGTCTTTGCTTGCTCAGGCCTAGGCGGCAACTCGGTAGTTCCCTTTTCGTCCGGGTCGCCGGTCAGCTGCGCTGTATGGATCAGCCGCTCAAAGTACTCCTGAATCTCCGCCGGACTACGTTGGGCTGCCAGTTGTTTCCACTTGGCTACCAGCGGGGTGTCTGAGTTGTACTCCAAGTGCAATCGGCAGTGATGCAGTATCCGCGGATGCAGGCCGATTGGAGCAGCGATGGCGCGTACCTCTCCCAAGGTCGCGCTGGGTGCGAATTGTGCTGCCGCCGCCAGATACTTGGCCGCATTTTTGACGGCCTCCGTGCGCAGCGCTGCCATGGCCTTGTTCTTGAACTCAGTCGCAGCACTCTGCTTGGCTTTAATTTCTGCTTCGACCGATTCCAGCTCTTTGCGCTGCTCGTCCGACGCAAACGAATGTTCGTACCAGTGCTTGATGGCTCCCTGTTTGGACTCAGCAAACGTCCGCGTGCTTTTGAAGATTGCTGCCAGTGCGTAATAGTCGTCTTGCTTGATTGGGTCAAACTTGTGGTCGTGACATCGAACGCAGCCTAGCGTCATGCCCAAGAATGCTTTACCCGTCGCGTCCAGCTGCTCGTCGACCGTATCCATCACCAACTTTTCACGATCCGGCTCCGCCAGGACCTTGGCGCCCAGCGCCAAGAATCCCGTCGCCGTCCGTGTCTGTTCGCTAGCCTGCGGCAAGAGATCTCCGGCAAGCTGCTCGATCAAGAACTGATCGAATGGCTTGTCCGCATTGAATGACGCCACCACATAGTCTCGGTATCGCCACGCATTTCCGAAGGCCAAGTTCTCATCGAGTCCGTTCGAATCCGCGTAGCGGGCAACGTCCAGCCAGTGTCGTCCCCATCGTTCCCCGTACTGGGGTGAACCCAACAATCGCTCGACAACTCTCTCGAAGGCATTCTCTGATTGATCTGTCAGAAACGCTTCGACGTCCGCCGGTGTGGGTGGTAGGCCGATCAAATCCAACGTAACTCGGCGAATCCACGTCCGTCTGTCGGCGCGTGGTGCCGGTTGGAGCCCAGCTTTCTCTAAACGCGCCAAAACGAAGGCATCAATCGGAGTCTGCACCCTCGCCTGCCGCCGAGGTGCTGGAATCGGCGGGCGCGACAGTGGCCGGAACGACCAAAACTGCCGGCCAGCCTGAATACTCATGCCAGTGGCCGCTCGAGCAACCGCCGTCGTCTCGCGCGGGTCCGGTGCCCCGCTTGCCACCCACTTTTCGAGCGCCGCAAGCTCTGCAGTGCCAAGCTTTCCCTCAGGCGGCATTTGAAGATCGCGATTTCGATAGCGAATTGCTTCAATCAGCAGACTCTCGTCTGGCTTGCCCGGGACGAGCGCGTGACCGGTATCACCGCCAGCTTGCCAGCCAGCTCTTGAGTCGAGCAACAGACCACCACTTCTCTCATCACCCGAGTGGCACTCGTAGCAATGCTCGACCAATAGAGGGCGAACGGTCTTTTCGAAGAACTCGAGATCCACCGCCGATAGGTCGGGCGGCGAAGGGTTAGGCTCATCCGCGACCAGCTTACCACCGAGCAGTGACGACGCGAGGCAAAGGGTTGCAGCCAGCACGGTGACTGGCATCTGTTTGCTGCAGCAGTCCATAGATTCGATTGTGGCGGAGGGTGGTCAGGCGGGAAGCTGTTGCGAGTCGCACACCCACATTCAGCTTGGTATGTCGACGATTCCGGCGCGAACTCGCTGGCGATCTGGCAACAGTCGGAGTTCGAATGCTCTGGAAGGGTGATTATAGCATGTCCAGCCCCGGTCGCACGAATCGAAATCCGCCGCCACCGATCACTTGGCGACCGGCAACCTCCACCTGTCGTATGCGTCCGTTGTCCCCAGCGGCTAGTCGCTCACGTGGGTGTCCCAGCCAACCGCAAAGCTGGCGATTCGGGCCAGTCGGCGCCGGCGTCTGGTGAGACGCCGACAAAGACGCGTTCCTCGGCTGGCTGACAATTGGCGTTGTCGCACCAGATTTTTGGGGGAGGGTCCTATCATGCAACGCCCCGGTTTTTCTAGAGGCGGCAGGCGCCAATCGCTAGTCGCCGCCGCAGTCGGCCTGCTTGGGGCCGTCATGTTCGGCTCGCTGTCACTGGCTCAGGCGCCCAGCGGCACGTTGACGATCGACCAGTTGATTGATGGCATGGGGCCGTTGTACGACGCCTTCGATCCCGCACATCGAACGTATCGCGTTCGCTTTCGGCAGGAACGTGAGGTGCTCGATGACCATGGCAACGTCCGCCCTGACTTGCAATAGCCCGTACTGTCAACAGTTTCCAAGGCGAACTCGCTGCAAACTGGCTACACACAAAACAAAAATGCTTTATCGCCCCTTCTCCGTCGGTGGAAATCGTTTTCGAGCGTCGCTGTCGATAGGCTTGCCACTTCGCACACTCCACCACTCGCCGGCTCGCTCCGGATCGTAGCTTGGGTTGGGTACGGGCATGCGAGCAATCACCTCCTGGCGCCACGCATCGAGTTTCTGTTGCAGGCTCGCCTTGCGTCCCTTTTTCTCCTCGACCAGGTTTTTTGTTTCGCCAATGTCTTCAGCAAGATGGTACAGTTCGACGTCACCGGTGCCGTCAAGGTATTCGATCAACTTCCAGTCTCGCGCGCGAACGCTGCTGGCCGGTCGGTCGTGGTGGTAGTGCGGATAGTGCCAATAGAGCGCATCGCGCTCCAGCTTGCCATGCGGACGTTCCAGCAGCGGCATCAGGCTCAGACCGTCGATCGTTTGATGTGGCGGGAGCGAGCCGCCGGCGGCATCGACGAATGTGGGATAGAAGTCATAGCTGATGGTCGGTTCGCCGCAGACTGAGCCCGGTCGCGCGACGGGCGGGTACTTCACAATCAGCGGCACACGCACTCCCCCTTCGTGAAGTGAGCCTTTTTCTCCCCTGAGCGGCGCCTGACTCGTCACGTTGTCATCGGCGGAGGCGCGGTAATCATAACGCCGATACAGCCCTCCGTTGTCCGACGTAAAGACGATCATGGTGCTGTCCGTTAGACCCTCCGCGTCCAACGCATCGACGATTCGCCCAACCATATCGTCACAGTGCTCAATCATAGCGGCATAGACAGGATGCGGTAGGTTTCGATTGAGCTCGGTCGCTTTCCTCGTGTACTTTTCCACTTTCTCTGACATCGCGCCGAGTGGAATATGCACGGCAAAAGGTGATAACATCAGGAAGAAAGGCTCATGCTTGTGGGTGTGAAGGAAGTCGACGCAGAGATCCGCTTCGAAGTCCGTGCGATACTGCCCCGGCTTGGGTTTCAGGTCAGGCCTGCCCTGGACGCGATACCTGCCCGGCAAGTGGGGACCACCAATGACGGCCGAGAAATCATAACCCTGATGATTCGGTTGGAACTGAGGACCATTGCCAAGATGCCATTTGCCGACATAGCCCGTGGCGTAACCGTCCCTCTTCAGTGCTTCGGCCAACGTGACAATATCGAGCGGCAAGGCCATCGTCGGCTGAGGCGTAATCACCCGTTCAAATGGGCGCCAGTGCCCCGGTATGTGTGCCGTGATTCCGATACGGGCTTGATTCTGACCTGACTGGACCGCGCAGCGAGTTGGAGAACACACGGCTCCCGCAGCGTAGAAATCGGTGAAGCGTACGCCCTCGGCGGCCAGTCGGTCGATGTGAGGCGTTTCGACAAAATCGTTGCCATAGCAACCGATGTCTTTCCATCCGAGGTCGTCGATGAAGACCAAGATAATGTTCGGCTGCTCCGCAGCAATCCCGGTCGCTTCGAAACAGACAAAGGCGAGCAGGAAGAGCAGTTGACGGTTCATGGTTGTGCCTTTCGATTCTTAACTGCCGTGGAAACTACTCACCGCTGCATGCCCAACTTGCATCATCGAGGCGAGTGTCCCAAATAGTCGGGGCGCGACACGCTGACCGGGATCCATATGATTATTTAACGAACGCAAGTTTCTACGACAGGACATCCTTAATGAGATGCCCGTGCACGTCGGTTAGTCGTCGATCCAGGCCGTTGTGATACCACGTGAGTTGCTCATGATCGAACCCGAGCAGATGCAGGACCGTCGCGTAGAAGTCCCACACGCTGGTTGGATTGACCTCCGCACGACGGCCAAATTCATCGGTGGCTCCATAGCTGGTGCCGCCTCGGACACCGGCCCCCATCATCCAACAAGTGAAGCCATCCGGGTTGTGATCGCGCCCCGCCGTGCCGGCTTGATGCGTTGGCATGCGGCCGAACTCCGTGGTCCAAAGCACGAGAGTATCTTCGAGCAGACCGGATTCTTTCAAATCGGTCAGCAGTGCCGCAGTAGGTTGATCGAAGACTGGGCAGTGGCGATCGTAGTCTGCCTTGAGTGTCTTGTGAGCGTCCCAGTTGAGCAGTCCATCGACTCCAGATGCCCTGGAAGCGCAGTACAAGTTGACATGCCGCACGCCGCGTTCAAGCAAACGCCGCGCGAGGAGGCAGTTGCGTGCATAGGCGGCTTTGAGTTTGTTCGAATCGGTTGTCCCATACTGCTTGTGGGTTTCGGCGGACTCGCGCGACAAGTCGGAGACCTCCGGCGCCGAAAGCTGCATTTTGGCCGCCAGTTCGTACGCGGCGACTCGCGCCTGCAGATCGGTTTCTGCCGGATTCGCCGCGGCGAAACCCTGGTTCAGCCGCGCCAGCAGCTTTCGCGACGCGACGTCTTCCGCTTGGGAGACGCGATTCGGTCGAGCCAGATTCCGAATCGGCTGCTGGTCGCTCATCATGATCGCTTGATGCCGAGCCGGTAGAAAGCCGTTGGACCAATTGGCCTTTCCGTTGGGCGGCTCACCACGAATGTCCGGAATCGCAACGTAAGTCGGCAAGTTATCGTTTTCGCTACCTAGGGCGTAACTGGTCCAGGCACCGGCGCTGGGAAAGCCTTCCGTCGCGTGGCCTGTATTCATAAAGACGCAGCCGGGCCCATGGGTGTTGGTTTTGCTGTGCATCGAGTGCCAGAACGCGATGTCATCGACGTGTTTAGCCATGTGGGGCAGGAGAGTACTAATCCGCTTGCCGCTCTCACCGGCAGGCGCGAACGGCCATGGGCTTTTCATCAAGTTGCCGTTCTTGCCTTGAAAGGAGACAAACTCCTCTTCGCCGGGCAGGGGCTGGCCGTGGTACTTGTCGAGCGATGGTTTGTGCTCCCACAGGTCCATGTGCGAGGCCGCTCCCGGACACATGATCTGCAAGACGCGTTTCGCTTTAGCCAGGTGATGCGTCTGCCCGACTCCGGGTTGCCAAGTCGATGCCCTGGCCAATGAGTCTTCCGACAACAGCTGCATTAAGCCGACTCCGGCCAGCCCTGAAACCACGTTGCCGAGAAACGTTCTCCGAGTCAGTTGGCTAAGCTGTGTGAAACTATCGTACATAGATCATCTCGCTGGTATTCAATAGGACGCGACACAAGGCAGACAAGCTGTGCTGGCTGACGAGTTCGCTGCTGATGTTGGCTTCTTCTTCGGTCGGAGGACGCGCATAACAGAGCTGGTAGGCCCGTCGGATCTGCGCGCTGAGCTCCTCCGGTGCCTCACGCTCAAGTCGTTCAGCCATGTAGTCGGCCATATCGAACGTGAAACTATGGTTGAGCATGGTCAGAGCCTGCAATGGGGTCGTGGTCTCCGCCCGCCTCGGTGTCGAGAACGCGCAGTCAGGTTGGTCGAATTCGGTCATGAGATCGACAATCGACGCGCGAGCGTTTTGGTGGTAGACGGCACGTCGATACGTATCCGAGCCGTGACTGTCGAGCGGAACGTAAGTGCAGACGTTGTCCTGCATAAAACGGTAGAGACGAAATCCAGGACCACCCGGCTTCGTGTTCAGCTTCCCGGTCACTTGCAGCATCGTGTCCCGGACCTCTTCGGCGGACAGTCGGCGTGGAGGAAAACGCCAAAGCAAGCGCGAATCCCCATCGAGCTGCGCCGCGGAGGCGCGAAATTCCGACGATTGTCGGTAGGTCTGCGATGTCATGATCATGAAGTGCATCGCGTTCAATCGCCAACCGTTTTCTTGCAGCTTGATCGCCAGGAAGTCGAGCAGATCGGGATGCGTGGGGCGGCCGCCCATGTAGCCGAAGTCGCTGGGCGTATCGACGATACCGGTGCCGAAGTGGTAGTGCCAGATTCGATTGGCCAACACACGAGCTGTTAGTGGATTGTCCGGGTGAGTGAGCCATTTTGCCAGTTCGAGTCGGCGCGCTTCTTCGTTGCTCTCGCCGGCCAACTGGTAACTCGGAGCGGTATCCGTGAGCACCGACAGGCTCGCGGGGACCACTTCTTCGCCTTTCTTTTGCGGGCTGCCTCCGAGAAACACATGAAACGGCCCCTCTGCGTCGCTTGCAACACGCGTTCCAATCCAGACCGACGGCAAGTCAGGCACCTGGGCGATCTCGCGTTTCACAGCGGCAAGCTCTTGATGGAGTCGAGTTTGCTCGGCGCGCTCTTCGGTAGAAATCTCCATTTCCAGCAGGCGGTGGTCGACATGGATTGGTTTCATCACCGCGTCACGGCTGGTGCGTGGCTCCTGGCTGATCGGCTTCCGATCGCGACCATGCGCTACCTCGCGCCAGGCTTCGCCGTCGCCGGAGACTTCAATCCGATAGTCAGCCACGAAGACAAACTTGGCATGCTGCGGGGCTTCCTCACCTTTGGCACTCGAAAACACGACGCGGTTGATTCGTGTCGGCTGAGCCAACTCGACTGTCAAATCGGTACCCGTCGAGATAAAGCGAGCGCCCGTTTTCCCATCGATGGCAAGCTGTGGACCATAGGCGCCTGGAAAGTCTTCGATCTGCCGAGCCTTGCCGAAGGCTTTCGCTCCGGCGGCAGCCAGCGCGACGTTTTGTGGATTGTTCTCGTCCGACCAGATCTCGAACTCGTCGATACGAAAGCCGGTGGCCACCGAAGGGTTGATGTCCTGTGCCTCGCACACCAGCCGCACGAATTTCGCGGTGACCGGTTCAAACTGTTCTTCGGTACCAGTGCGGTCGACCGACGGTCGCCTCCAAGCCGCTTCGTATTCCGCCAACCGCGTTTGAGCCCGCTGAAGCACCTTCGTCTTCAGTTCCACCAACGACTTTTCCAGCTCGCCCTTCTTTTCATTCAGCGGCTTTAGTTTTGCAGTCCGCTGGGCTTTCGTTTCCGAAGTCCCCAACGGCACGGCTCCATGGCGAATGCCGGCAAACGTGGCATAAAGGCCGTAGTAGTCGCGTTGGGTGATGGGATCAAACTTGTGATCATGGCAGCGCGCACACCCCACTGTCAGTCCGAGAAATGCCTGTCCGGTGGCGCTGATCATCTCGTCCAGCGTGTTGGCTCGGATCTGTGCTGCCTGTGCCGGATCTTGATTGCCGACGTCATCATAGGGACCGGCCACCAAGAAGGCGCTGCCGACCGCGACGTCCGGATTGTCCTTCTCCAAAACGTCTCCAGCGATGTGCTCACGAATGAACAGGTCAAACGGCTTGTCTTGATTGATCGATCGAATCACGTAGTCGCGGAACGGCCACAGTTCGTTGATAATCACATTGCGCTCGAAACCGTTGCTCTCGCCAAATCGGACCACATCCAGCCAGTGCCGTCCCCAGCGTTCACCGTAGTGTGGCGACCGAAGCAAACGCCGGACCAGCTTTTCGTAAGCCTGTGGATCGGGATCGTCGACAAAAGTCTGAACTTCTTCGGGCGTCGGCGGTAGCCCGAGCAAATCGTAGGTCGCCCGGCGTATCAATGTACGGCGGTCGGCCGGAGGATTGAGAGTCAGGCCGTTTTCGGAAAGCTTGTTACGGATAAAGTCGTCAGTGCCAATCTCACGACCGGGTGCATCTGGATCGCTTGAACGCACGTGCCGCGTCGTTTTCAAGGGCTGCAGCGACCACCAGGAGGAATCGGCCTTGGACTTCTGGCGAACGATCACATCTTCCGGCCATGCGCCGCCTTCTGCGATCCAGCGGCGAATCAGCGTCACCTGCTCGAGCGAAAGCGGATCACTCTCTTTCGGCATCTCAGCGGGCTGACCATCGACGGACGAAATCAAATCGACTAGGTAACTCGCGTCCGGGTCACCCAAAACAAGGTACTCATTCTCCCGGAGGTCCTCGATCGTTGCGAGCGAAAGGTCACCTTTCGCATTTCCGGGAGTATGACAACGCACACAGTGATTCTCGAAAATCGGAGCGATCTGCGTTTCGAAATCTACGGGCGGATCGGCGGCAGGCGCTGCTGCGGTGGACCAGCAGACGGCCAGGAGGGTGAGTAAGGTAGTGGAAACACGTGAACCCATCAGACGAGCACTTTCTTAGATACGTGGCCATTGGCAGTTTTCACGGGGGACAATAAGTTCTTGAACATCATGATAGTTGCGAGACGATGAGTGATGTGGCGTGGGCGAATCCTGATTGCGCCGATTGTTTCTTCGGATCTTTTTCATCGAACCCGCACGCGACGGGAATACTCAGCGCTACGGCGCAGTTTCTTCCGGCAGGTTTCCGGCGTTGCTCCGGCGCGACCGCCTATCCCCGGTCGACTCGCCGTTCATGCCGAGACGACAATCGGCACCGCTTCGATTGCACTGCGTCCCGATTTGCGGAATGGGCGTGGCATCGGTTGGGCGTATCCATTGACATCAATGCTGCGACAGCGGAGCGTGTACTCGCCGGCCGGGAGGGCTGGCAGGACGGTTGCCCAGTGAGCCATGGTCAGCCGCATCGGCCAACTTTTGGGTTGTCCTGTGGCAGGTTCAAAACCGTACAGATTCGGTGGCAGGCGATTGCCCGGGAGGTTGCCGCCCCACAGCTGCGGCGGAGGCAGGATGTGGGCGTCGTTCCACTGGGCTTTCGTGAAGTAGGGATCGTCTTCAGGCCATTGCTGGTCTTTGGGCGTGATCGCCGTCTGTACGCGTTTCAATCCAGAGATGCCGACTTGAGCATATCCGGTCAGCGGTATGGGCTGTCCAGCTTGAATCTCATCCGGTTGCAGAAGACTGTGGGCGAACGTCTTCATCCAGCTATCGATGTCGTTGTTGGCTTCGGCGTACGTGTCGTTAGCGTGCGGCAGGTTCGAAAGCACGATGCGATTGAGCCATTTGACGGACTTGAAACCATACGCTTCAGGAACCAGCATTCTGACCGGCGCGCCGCGCTCACCACCAAGCAGCCTGCCATTGAGTTTGTAACAAAGAATTACCGGCGGCAAACCTGGCGGATCCTCCAGGGCACGACCAATCGGTAGCGAACTGCGGAACAGCTGCTTGGGATCGTCGTTGTGGTAGCCGCTATAAAATATCCGTCGAAGGTTTTGTTTCGGCCGCGTCATCCACAGGACTTCTCGTAGTGGGATTCCCTCCCAAAACCCCATCCCCAGGGGCCGGCCAATGTTATTGCAAGTCATGACCTTGGGGATGCTAACGACATGCTTCTCAGCCAACTTCATCAGTTGGTCCCATGTGAGAGCCGTTCCCGACTCCTTGGTCAGGGGCCGCTCGACGTCTGCCGGGTGATCCGGATCGGAAACGACTTCCAACTGCCATGATTCTCGCGTCAGCCCAACTGCCTGCTTCTGCTCATCGGACAAGTTATATGGCCGAGGATTTCCTCGCGACACATCACGAAATTCTTCGGGCGGCGTGAGGTAATCCATTTGCTTGAGAAACGCCTCGCAAGCCTCGGCGCACTGCGGCGGTAGTTCGTCACTTCGCGAGTGGCGTGGCAGGGCGGCCACCGCAGCTCCACCGGCCACCATTCGCATAAAGAATCGTCGGGCGAGTCGTTTGTGTTCGCTGACAAATGGATCTACATCAGACATCGCATGTTTCTCCATGGGACGCGTTAGTGCCAGCGGTTGTTTTTGCCGTCGACAGAGAGACGGAGGCAGGCTGTGCGGGCATGTCGTCGCGTTTGTGGGAAAACCAATCATACCAGATGGTCCGGCCCGTAGCGCCCTTTTGCTACTGAAGTAATCTGGTGAAGTCAGCCCGCGCCCCGAAAACTGACCACTTCCCCTCGTCCCGCTTCGAGGCCAAACCGCTGGTAAGTCGTTTGACGACACCAGCTTGATGTGAGCAACTTGCCTTTCGCATTGCCGGAGGTTAGGAAAGCATCGCGATGGCTTCAAGGGCCTGTTCTATATCCTGCTCGCTATTCATCGGACCGGCGCTCAGACGAACGGCCCCTTCGGGTGCCGTCCCCAGGACTTCGTGTGCCAGCGGAGCGCACTGGAGCCCACCGGCGGCGATTACGCCCTGGGCGGCAAGCTGCCCGGCGACGTCACTACTGCTACGGCCTCGGACATTAAAAGCCACTGTCGGCATGCGCAACTGAGGATCCGATTGGCCGTACACGATCACCTGTGAATGAGTTTGCAAGGCGCTGCTGAGCCGAGCGATCATCCGACGCGATCGCTCGGTCCGATCTGCCTGAGCTGGGCCGCGCAGCCAGCGAACGGCAGCCTGCAGCCCGGCCAAAGCGAGTCGGTCGACGGAGCCTGCGTCGCAGTAGCCGGGCATCACCGCGCAGGTCGCGGGCTCACCCGCCGCAGGCACATCGCAGGTTGCGACCGGCGTGTTCATGGACAGCTGGGGGGCGACGTAAAGCCCGCCGATGCCCCATGCGCCATGCATGCCTTTGTGCCCGCCAAAGGCGAACAGATCGATGTCGGTGTTTGGAAGGTCTAGCTTCCACCAACCGGCGATCTGAGCACCGTCGACCAAAAACTTTGCCCCGTGCTGATGGGCAAGCGCACCAATCTCTTCCAGCGGCAACAGATCTCCGGTTACGTTGCTGGCGGCGGAAACGGCAACCATTCGAACGCCACCGGCTACCAAAGACGATTCTAACCGCTCCAGATCTAACGGCCCGTCGACCGTCGGTGGCAGGACTTCGAGCTGCACGTCCAGCTCGGTTAGCTTTAGCAGCTGGCGATGCAGCGCATGATGCTCCCAGCCACTGAGCAGCACTCGGTCACTCGGCTGCCAAGCATGATCGGCGACGGCCAGCGCTAGGGCCGACGTGCAACCGGGCGTCAGCAACAGACGCGACGTGTCTTCGATTCCAAAGAACGATGCCACTTCGCGGTGAGCTTGCGAAAACTCCTCCGGCCAGTCCTCGGCCTGAGTCTCCAAGGCTGCGGCAATCGCCTTGCTCACGGGCTCCGGCTTCGGCCAGGTGGTGCCAGCCTGGTTCAAATAGACCGTCGCCATCGTATCTCAACTGAGAAAGGAACCATTCCCTGCGATACACCATACAAAAAAGGCCCGGCATCCACCGGGCTTCAAGTTCGTAGGCGGCAGCGAAAAAAAGTCGTTACGCTCGGGGAGCTTCGTCTCCACCGGACGGGCTCAGCTGAAGAGAATCGCTACCCGGCTCAGTCTCTCCCGACTCGCCTGACGGTTGTTCCTGCTCCGGGTCCACCGTCTCAATTTTTTGTACGCCCCGTTGTTCGGCATCCTCATCCTGCACCGGTTTGGCTGCCCCATACGTTACCGTCTCGCCCGAGGAGGGCATCCACGATGTGCGGCCCATGCTTAGCGGCACTGCGTAAGGATCGTTGTAGCTCAGGATGACCGGCGACCGCACGGTACGTGGCACCAAACGCCGCACAGTATAAGGTTCGTAACGTGCCACTCGGCGAGGTACTTTGACCGTCGTGGTGACAGCTTGGGTCTCATAGTATTGAACCGGAACTTCCCGCTGTGTGGTCTCCAATTTGTAGGTGGTGCGGGTCACTGTCTTGGGACGCACCATTTGCTGCTCAACCCACTCGACCCTATCCACCGGAACTTTCTTTTCCACGTACCGGGTGACCGGTTTTTGAACGGTGTAGGGGACCTTGCGAGTCTGCTGGACCGCTTCCATCCGCGTGATGCTGACCGGCACCTGCTGTTGCACCGTTTCGTTTTGCATGCGCGTCACCTGAACGGGCACTTGCTGTTGCTGAACCTGAGGCATCAAAGTCGTTTGTGGTACCGCTACCTGGACAGGGTTCGGCTGATACTGCAGCTGCATAAACGTGTTGCCGGGAGACGTGTAGGGAACCCACCCAAGTCCGCCGCGGCGATAGGCGCCAATTCCGGCAGGACCGGCCGTGTAGCCGCCAGGCTGCCAACGCAAGCGGTAGCGAGTATCCCCAGGCTGATAGTATTGTTGAGCCACGTACTGCCCCTGATCAACTACGGCGGTCCGGTAAGACGTGACAGGCTGATAGGTCGTGTACTGCTGAGTCTGATACTGCGTCTCGGTTACGGGACGCTGCACTACGTAGCTCTGCGTCCGATATTGCGTCTCGGTTACCGGCCGGTAAGTCGTATAGGTCTCTTCGCGTTCGGCCGTTTCGGTAACATAAGTTGTCTCTTGATAACTTTGGTCCAACCACTCCCGGCGGGTCACCGGACGACGTACCGTATACCGTTCTTCCACTGTGCTCGTTTCCACGACCGGCTTGCTCACGGTGTGGGTTCGAGTCTCCATACGAGTTTTCAGCACAGGTCGATAGGTGGTGATCTGCTGGTCTTCCAAGACGGTGTCATAGACGACTCGTAGACGTTGCTCGAGTTGTTCCTCCATGACTGTCTGGGACTGCACCTGGTAAGCTGGTCCGCAGATTTGAGCGAAGGTAGCTGACGGCGCGAGTGCGCACAAAAAACCGGCAAGCAAATAGTGTTGGACTTGTCGCGTCATGATTTCCGAATTCCGTCACTGACAGCAAAGGGGGACTCGATACTGACTGGCTATGATCTAAGGAACTTGTATGCAGCCAAATTGGGCCGCTGCACAGGCAATAATCATTCTATTCTGTCGCAATCCGCAGGCTACATCAAATCTAGTTCATGCCTGAGCGGAACATCCGGTCGTTGGAAGTGAATGTACGCCAAGGCGTTACGGAAAACGGACCATGTTTTTTCCACGCCTAGGCACTTGGGTATCCAGCTAAGATTTGCGCATTCATTATAGCTTGCGCAAACCGCTCACTTGATTGTTGCAAGCAATTTAACCGGTAAAGTCAACCACGTTTTCCTGCTACCGATTGCCAGCGTATTTGTGGCAAGCCAATGTATTCGTCCCCACCTGAGTTTTCAAAGCGCCGGATGAGCTCAAAAGGCTATTGTCCCCAAAAAAACCAGATAGTGGTCCGGTTGTAGGGACTCGCGTATCTTTAGGGGGAAGGAATAGGCGGGAACGTGTCAGGGAGGGGAAGTTAAGGTGTCAGAAGGCAGGGACTAGTGGTCTGTCAAAGCTTAATCTTTGGGTCGGGTAAAGGGGTCAGGAGTCAATTGCCGGCAGCGGCCCTTCGGGTGCTGTGCACAATTGACTCCTCACCCCTTTACCCAAATCTTTAGTGTTGACAAAGCACTAGGCAGGAAGTTCCAGGCTCGACGGGTGCTTGAGGGTCGGGCGCTGAAGGCTCAGTTCGCCAGCCAAATCATTCACGGCGCGGTCGCTTGAATGAAGTCGGCCAGGAGGGTTAGATTGCGGCTAAACAAGGCGCTGGAGATATAGGGCTCGCCCTTGGTGAACTTGGTTTGCCCGACTAGTCGCTGGCCGGTGGCTCGGCTTATCCAACGCCCTTGATCATCGAGCTCGCTGATCACTCGGCGGACCTGGCTGGCGATGCTAGATGGGTCGAGCGGCCGCTTGGGCTGGGGCCCCTGGGAGGCAAGTTGGTTGAACATTTTTTGCAACCTGTCTACTCTGGCGCCCGTCTTCCAGCCGTAGTGTGATGGAAGGTTGGAATCGTCATAGGTGAGCGTATAGACATCGCCATCACGCTTCATGTAGAGAGGCCGGTTGGTTTCGAGTTCATAGTACCTCGCCAGCCTGCCGTCAGGCAGCGTGCTGCGGCGCAGGTACTCGATGGCTGTGGGCAGGGGCTCGAGGTACTTCCGATCTCCGGTAAGGGTGAAGATTTCCATCAGCAGCGCGATGACTTCTTGAGATTCATGCCCGCTAATCGCTGGGGGCTCGAAACGACGGGCCCACACGGGCTGCATCTGAGGGTTGTACTGCTGAGCCCAGGCGGGTTGCGGCTCAGGCATCTGAGCCAAGATTAAGAAGTCGCCAAGACGCTTCAGCGCGTCGAGGTACTTTTCGTCCCCGTAGACTTCGTAGGCATCGCGCAGAGCGTGGGCGACATGAACGGCCACGTTGTCGTTGAGAGTGTAAAGGTTCCAGTACTCTTTGATCCGGCCTTCGGTCCGCCAGTCGACTTGGGGATAGTTGGCTTGTCGCGGCTGATGGGGCTCCACCGGACCGACCCAAACCTGAGGGAAGCCGCCGACTGGAAACTGCGCACGCAGCAAACTATCCAGGGCCAGCATCGCCGATTGGTGGATCGCCTCATTTTTAAACGAGAACGCCCCGTCTGCCCCC